>JAPLJZ010000178.1 GCA_026388335.1 Deltaproteobacteria bacterium | reverse complement strand
GATGAATTTTACGATCCACAATCCCCACAGCGTTATGATGACAATCCCGGCGATGCAGATGGCCGCTAAAGAATAATCAATATTAAACTCAAAGGCATTTAATATCCTGGGATCATAGCGGCCGGTCTCCATAAGGGGCAGGTGAAATTTATCTCCGAGATTGTAAAAGTAATCAAAGGAATTGGGCGGCTTCATAATTGTGTGAAAGCCCCAGTATTTGCTCACGATGGTATTGCCGATATGCAAAGAGCATTTCCAGGGCGGATTGAAAAGCACAAACAGCACGACGTTAATGGATGCGATAAGGACGGCAATTTTTGCGGCAATAAATTTCATGTTTCTCCCCTGTTCTTTATTGTTTAGTCTTCCTCTTGTCATCATTGGTTACTTCCCTTCTTTTAGTTGCTTCACGACCTTGCAGGCCTGCTGAAAACCGAGTTTACAGGCCTGGTCGGCGTCCTGCGCGGCCTCTTTCTTATTACCCTGCTGGTAATTGCACCTTCCCCGGTGGTAGTAGCTCCAACTATTGTCAGCCTTCAATTCGATTGCCTTCGTAAGATAACCAACGCAGGCGTCATATTGATTATCTTTTTCAGCGAGCCAGCCCAGCCAGCTATATGCCTCGGTATGGGTCGGGTTCAATTCCACGGTTCGCTTGAAATCTGCCACAGCCTTGTCCGGGAGATTCAGCTTATTGTAAGACCGACCCCGCCAGTAATAAGCAGAGCTGTTATTGGGATCGGTCTGAATGGCCAGATCATACTCGGCGACGGCCTTTTTGAAATCGTTCTGTTTGAAGAACCGGTGCCCCGCCGACAGGTTCCCGGCGCTTTTCCCGGCGACAGGAGGAACGGCAGCGTCCCGGACCTCCCCTTTGATCAGCGGGCTTACCTTGCCCTGCCGGTTTTCATAGGAAGCGGCCGTGATCTGCCAGCGATCCCGCAGATACACAAGGGTTACATACGCCTTCCCCGCGCCGTTTTTCCCCTCGACGCGGATTGCAAGCTGGACATGAACCGTGCTGCCCGAGGTTTTGAGGGAGGATGGAAACCAGGGCGAGGTTTCCGTGACTTCCCCGAGATCATCCTTGATCTGCTGATTTTCTTTAACAAAGGACGAGGCGATCTTAAATGGTTCAGAATCCTTGATAAAGTCGTTAATGCCAAAGAGGATGGAGATAACGACGATGACCACAAGAAAAGGCCAGGAGCGTGAGGAGCCCCCCTTGGGCTTTACCGGTTGATAGGTCTTTTTCCCGTCGCCGGGCTGAATGGGCGCGTAATCTTTCCCGAGATACTGTCCGGCAGCCGGACCCTGGCCGGCAGCCCGATCCTTTTTCCGGAACTGTGCCAGGATGTCCGGCAACTTCATTTTGGGCACGGTGGTCATGATTCCCCCTTCTGTGTCATGACATGGTGATGTATTATAGAGAGAATGTCCATTCTGTCAAGACAAACCCCTTATGACAAACCCTTCATCAATATACAGCCAATCCCCGTAGCCCTGCCATCAAGACGAATAATCAAACAATACAACATGTTATACTCCTGGGATGTCATTGACCCGGAAGGCCAGCAGGGTGATGTCGTCGAATTGTGGCGCCCCTTGGGCAAAGGTCTCCACATCACTCAGCAGACAATGGCACATCCTCTCCGGATCCCGATCTTCCTGCCCGGTATTCCAGGCTGCGAGCCTCTCTTCGCTATATAGGATTCCGTTCGCCGTCTGGGCCTCCGTAACGCCGTCGGTATAAAAGAGCAGCATATCTCCCGCTTTCATAGCGAGTGGCCATTCATGATAGTCGCTTTCGAGCAGGGGTCCCACGATCGGATCGGAGAGAAGATCAAGAAACCCGGATGTCTCTTCTGTGCAGAGTAGCGGGGGGTTGTGGCCTCCATTGGCAATGACCATTTTACCCGTCCGCAGGTCATATTCGGCATAGATGACGGTAACGAACATGGTGGCATCGTTGTTTGCGGCCAGCATCCGGTTGGTTTTGAAAAGGGTCTTCGCCGGGCCTCCTCCCTCCATGCCATAAACCCTGATCAAGGCCCGGGACATAAACATGAACAGGGCGGCAGGGACACCTTTACCAGAGACGTCACCGATCATGATCCCGAGTTTGTCCGGTCGGATGAAGAAATAATCATAGAAATCCCCGGCCACCTCTTTTGCCGGGACCATCTTTCCATAGATGTCGAATTCCCTGATATCGGGAAAGGGTGGAAAAGTATGGGGAATGATGGATTGCTGAATGTCCCGGGCCACCCGCAATTCACTTTCCATTCGTTCCTTGGCCGCGGTAGTTACCCGCAGGTTTTTGATATAGGCATTTAGGTCCGTCGACATCTTGTTGAGGACTTCCGCCAGTTCTTCCATTTCATCTCCCGTGGAAATGTGGAGCCTGGCATCGAGGTCTCCCTCACCGATCCGGCGGGCGTGAAGGGCGACATGGCGGATGGGACGGGAAACCCCGCGGGCTATCAATACCGAGACGAAGACCATGATAATCGTCGCCAGGAGGGAGGAGAATAGAAAAATGCGGATGGTCGCATCTCTTTCCCTGCCGATGGTTTCCTGGGCCTGGATCAGGGGTTGATAGAATTCATCGACATAAACCGTCGCAAAGAGGACACAGGCCGTCCCCCTCACTGGTACACCCACAAAAAATTTCTCCCGGATGGGACCGTCTTTTTCCTCCCAAAGGTAATATTCACTAACGGATTGGCCGGCCAGATTCTTTTGAATCGCCTCCCAAAGGGCCGGGAGTTTATAACGAAAATCCGATAATCTTTTCCCCTCGATATCGGGATCGGGATGGAAGAGATACCTGCCGTCTCCCTGTCCGACGCCGTCATGAAGGCCGCTGTATCCCGTCCTCTGGATCTTCTGCACGACAATCTTCCTCAGTTTCGGATCTTTAGGGTCCAGAGGGTGGTTCTGAAGGTAAATCTCTGCTTGTCCCGCCAAATCATGGGCCTTTTCCCCGAGAAACTTTTC
>JAPLJZ010000050.1 GCA_026388335.1 Deltaproteobacteria bacterium | reverse complement strand
TGACGATCTTTTCGAGACGGCGATCATCCGTCGTCGGCGCGGTAAGGGTGATAAAATCAATTCCCTGGGGATCGGTAAAGGTTCTCAGCTCGTCCGCCTCTTCCGGCGGCAGATCCACGACCAGGACGCCGTCCACGCCCGCCTTTTTCGCCTGACCGGCGAACCGTTCGTTACCGTAGACAAAGATGTGATTGTAGTAGGTAAAAAGGACAATGGGGACCGACGTAACCTTGCGGACCCGGGCGATCATTTTCAGAATGGCGGCGAGTGTCGTTCCCCTCCGGAGGGAGCGCTGGGCCGCCTCCTGGATGACGGGGCCGTCCGCCGTCGGGTCGGAAAAGGGGACGCCGATTTCCAGGATATCCACCCCCGCTGCGTCCAGGGCGAGGATCAGCTTTTCCGTCGTTTCAAGATCCGGATCGCCTGCCGTCAGGTACAGGATCAACACCTTTTCCCCTTTTGCCTTGATTGCTGGCTCACCGAGTAAGGAAAGGGTGGCGAACTTGAATAGCATCCTTCAATACCAACCTCTCACTTGACATGCAGCATATATGCTGTATAATACCAACCAATGAACGGCAAACAATTAAAAAAATGTCTAGAAAAATACGGTTGGGTTCTGGACAGAATTTCCGGCAGCCACCACATCATGATCAAAAAAGATTGCCGTTCCATACTAATACCGGTGCATGGCACAACAGAGCTGCCGAAAGGACTGGTTCTGGCCATTCTGAAACAGGCCGGAATAAAGGAGAAATAATTATGCTGCAGTATCCCGCAAAAATCAAAAAGACGAAAGGAGTCTATCTGCTCAACTTTATTGATTTTGAAAACATCAACACCTGGGGTGAAACACTTGACCAGGCCCTGAAAAACGCGGAGGAAGCCCTCAATGGTTGCCTGGAATCCGATTTTGAACGAGGATTTCAGATTCCTGACCCATCTAACAAAAAGGGGCGGAACATTCATGACATACCGGTTAAACCACATATTGCCGTTTCTCTGATGCTGCGCAAATTGAGGGCTGGCCACACCCAGCAGGAAATTGCCCACAAACTGAAAATATCTTTTCAAGCTTACCAGCGGCTAGAAAACCCGCGCAAGGCGAATCCCACTATTAAAACCCTGGAAAAAGTCGCTTCTGCTTATGGCAAACATATTACGCTGGGTTTTGTGTAAATAAACCGAATCAGCGAATCGCAAAATCAACTACGAAGCAGACATGTCAACATTGGTTCGTCTCATTGAAGAATGTTTCGCTTTGTTATCAAGCTTTAACCGGGGCTATCAAGTACCAGGAATTATACCCCCGCTTAAGTAAGAAGATACTTGACAACATCGACAAACGCGAAGGTCAGGCCAGAGCCAGCTATTATGTGATGCGATAACCGGTTGTCGATTTGGTTGTCGTTTGGTTGTCGATTTGGTGATCTGGGCGATTTATCGTAAATACGAATACATTGTCCTCAAAACATTCGACACCATCCGCGCCTTGCGGGATGCGGGAATGGCGGCAGGGGGCGGCTTCCTCTCGCCAATGGAGGTGGAAGATAACGCCGATCTTCTCAAAGCAGGCGCGCGCCCCTTTGAAATTCTGTTGGAACAGGCGAATTCTCGTTGATTACCACTCGAAGCAGAGCTTGTCTGACAAAATCCCCGGATGCTTTGTTTAGTAATAATAACACCTATAAATGCACGATCATAAGACGGTAGCCTCCTTGAGTTCCCGGGCATAAGCGGCGGCCTGCTTAAGAAAGTCCTGTTCCTGGCAGTGGAGGGAGATCCATTTGACGAAGGCGCTGCCGATGACGACCCCGTCGGCCAGGGCGGCGAATTTCCTTACCTGGGCCGCCGTCGAGATGCCAAAACCGACAGCCACCGGGAGGTCCGTTGCCTTGCGGATGCGCCGGAGGTCACGGGCCGCCGCCTCCGCTTCGGGTTCTTTTGTTCCCGTGACACCCGTGACGGAGATATAGTAAATGAACCCCGAGGAAGTCCTGACGATCTTTTCGAGACGGCGATCATCCGTCGTCGGCGCGGTAAGGGTGATAAAATCAATTCCCTGGGGATCGGTAAAGGTTCTCAGCTCGTCCGCCTCTTCCGGCGGCAAATCCACCACCAGGACACCGTCCACTCCCGCCTTTTTCGCCTGACCGGCGAACCGTTCGTTGCCGTAGACAAAGATGGGATTGTAGTAGGTAAAAAGGACGATGGGGATCGACGTAACCTTGCGGACCCTGGCAATCATTTTCAGGATGGCGGTGAGGGTCGTTCCCTTCCGGAGGGAGCGCTGGGCCGCCTCCTGGATGACGGGGCCGTCCGCCGTCGGGTCGGAAAAAGGGACGCCAATTTCCAGAATGTCCACTCCCGCCCTGTCCAGGGTCAGGATCAGCTTTTCCGTCGTTTCAAGATCCGGATCGCCTGCCGTCAGGTACAGGATCAGCGCCTTTTCCCCTTTTGCCTTCAGTTCCCTGAATTTCTTTTCGATGCGGCTCATGGCAGTTTCACCTCCATTTTTTCGGCAACGATGCCCATATCTTTGTCTCCCCGTCCCGACAGGCAGATCACGATGATCTTGTCCCGGCTCAGGGTGGGGGCGAGTTTCGCGGCGTAGGCGATGGCGTGGGCGCTCTCCATGGCCGGCATGATCCCCTCGCTGGTGGTCAGAAGCATGAAGGCCGCCAGGGCCTCGTCATCCGTTACGGACACATACTGCGCCCGCCCTTGGGCGTGAAAGAAGCTGTGTTCCGGACCGACGCCGGGGTAATCGAGACCGGCGGAGATGGAGTGGGCGTCCTTTACCTGTCCGTGTTTATCCTGGAGAAGGTAGGTCTTGTTGCCGTGGAGGACCCCGACCTGTCCCGCGGAAATACTGGCGGCGTGGAGGCCCGTCGCTATCCCCTTGCCTCCCGCTTCCACACCGACCATAGCGGTTTCCGGATCGTTCCGGAAAGGATAAAAGAGGCCCATGGCATTGCTTCCCCCGCCGACGCAGGCTACCAGGAAATCGGGAAGGCGGCCTTCTTTTTTCAGAATCTGCCTGCGCGCCTCCCGGCCGATGACGCTCTGGAAATCGCGGACCATCTGCGGGTAGGGATGGGGACCGGCGGTAGTGCCGATGACATAGAAGGTGTCCCGAACCCGGGCGACCCACTGGCGCATGGCCTCGTTCATGGCGTCTTTGAGGGTCGCCGTTCCCGAGGTCACGGGAGTGACATCCGCCCCCAGCATCTTCATGCGGAAGACGTTCGGCTCCTGCCGCCGGATGTCCTCGGCCCCCATAAAGACCTCGCATTCCATGCCGAAGAGGGCGGCGACGGTGGCGGTGGCTACGCCATGCTGGCCGGCCCCGGTCTCGGCAATGACCCGTTTCTTGCCCATCCGCCGGGCCAAAAGGGCCTGCCCGAGGGTGTTGTTGATCTTATGGGCCCCCGTGTGATTGAGGTCCTCCCGCTTCAGATAAATCCTGGCCCCGCCGAATTTCTCCGTGAGATTGGCGGCGAAGTACAGGGGCGTCTCCCGGCCCGCATAATCCTTCAGATAGGAGCGGAACTCCTTCTGAAACGACCGGTCCCGCGCCGCCCGGCGATAGGCTTCCTCAAGTTCGATCAGGGCGGGCATGAGGGTTTCGGCGACATAACGTCCCCCGAAAATCCCGAAATGACCTTTGTTGTCCGGCATATTTATTTTCATGATCTTTATCCTCTTTTATTTCATTCCGGGAGGGTTTTGCGAACGGCGCAACGAAAAAATGGGATCATGGCCCTCCCCGGTTTCCTCTCTTCTAACTATTCCGATAATTTCTTTCACTTTTCCCGCATCTTTCTTCCCCGGTGCCAACTCCACGCCGGAACAGATGTCCACGGCCTGCGGCCGGACCGTGCGCAGGGCCGCCGCGATATTTTCACTGTTGAGGCCCCCGGCCAGAATAAGTGGTTTATCCTTCCCCAATCTTGCTGCCAGCTCCCAGGAAGCCGGTTTCCCTGTGCCCCCGTAGAGGCCGTTTGCCCGGGCGTCCACGAGCAGCGCCCGTACGGGATAGAGAAAGGCCCTCTGGATATCTTCCCCGGTTTCCAGGGGCAGGGCCTTGATCAGGATCTCGGGGCGGAATCCTTCACAGTAGGCAACGGTTTCGTCGCCGTGAAGCTGGATCAGATCGAGGCCGCAGGTGGCTGCCGTTTGCTTCACCGTTTCCGCCGCCTCATTGACAAAGACCCCTACCTTGCAGATTGTAACGGGGAGCCGGGCGATAATCCCTGCTGCCGCCGCCGGGGCGATGTAACGGGGGCTCCGCCGGTAAAAGATAAAGCCCAAGGCGTCGGCCCCGCAGGCCGCGGCATGGAGAGCGTTTTCGAGACGGGTTATCCCACAAATTTTTATTTCTGTCATACTGACGTACCTGAGAGTTCCCGCAGTTTCCCGCCTATATCGGCGGCCCGCATCAGGGTCTCGCCGATCAGAAAGGCATGAATGCCCGCCCGTTGTAAGGTTTCCACATCCTGCCGGCCGGCGATGCCGCTTTCGCTGATTTTGACGATTCCTGCCGGAATCAGGGGAGCCAGCTTCAGGGAAGTCCCGAGGTCGGTCACGAAGGTGTCCAGATTTCGGTTGTTGATCCCGATCACCTGCGCCCCCGCCGCCAGACCCTTTTCCAGTTCTCCTTCGTTATGGACTTCCACAAGGGGCGTCATCCCGAGTTCAACCGTCAGGGCGATATATTCCGCCAATGTTTCCCGGCTAAGGAGGCGGGCAATAAGGAGGAGGGCGTCGCCGCCAAGGAACCTTGTTTCGTAAATCTGGTAGGGATCGATGATGAAATCCTTCCGGAGGAGGGGAATACTCGCGATCTTGCTAATTTCCGCAAGATAACGGCTGTCACCCTTGAAAAAAACGCTTTCCGTGAGGATGGAAATAGCCGCCGCGCCGTTGTCCTCATATATCCCGGCAATTTTCCGGGGATCGAAATCCTCCCGGATGATCCCCCGGGAAGGAGACGCCTTCTTAATCTCAGCGATAATGGCGCCCTCCTTACCCGCCAGGGCTTCCTGAAAATCCCGGGGCGGCGGCAGCTCGCGAAGGATGGCCTGCATTTCCCGTAGCGGCGCCAGCCTTTTAGTCGCGGTTAGTTCCTGCTTTTTTGTTTCCACGATCCTGTCTAAAAAAGTCGTTTCTTTCACCCGGGAACGTCCTCGTATATCCTTGAATTCATTACGTTCAACTATTAGAAAGACCGATCAATCCCTGGAGCTTCTTTAGGGCCGCACCGTTGGCGATACACGCCTCCGCCACGGCGATTCCCTCCCGGACGGTATCCGCCTTCCCCCCCGCCACGATAGCCAGGGCCGCATTCAGCACCACGATCTTTCGACGGGGACCTTCGTCTGCTCCCGTCAAGACCTCCTTGGTAATCTGGGCATTGACGGCGGCGTCTCCGCCTATAAGGTCGGCGGCCGGATAGATTTCGCCAAAATAATCTACTGGATCGAGATTATAGGTGCGAATGGTCCCGTCTTTGAGCTCCGAGACCCTTGTCTCCCCGGTGACGGTAGCTTCGTCGAGACCGTCCGCCCCATGGACGATGAAGGCCCGCCTGGTCCCCAGGTTCTTCAGAACAGCGGCGAACATCTCCGTCAGCTTCGCGTCATAGACGCCGATAAGCTGGCAGGTGGCCCCGGCGGGATTGGTCAGCGGCCCCAGCATGTTGAAAATGGTGCGGATACCGATTTCCCGGCGCGGTCCGATGGCGTATTTCATGGCCCCGTGGAGCTTCGGGGCAAAAAGGAAACCGATCCCAAGCTGTTGAATGCACTCTTCCACGATTTCCGGCTTAGCGTCGATATTGACCCCCAGGGCCTCCAGGACGTCGGCGCTGCCGCAACTGCTGGAGACGGCCCGGTTCCCGTGCTTGGCCACTGTCAGACCGGCCGCTGCCACGACAAAGGCCGCCGTGGTGGAAATATTGAAGGTGTTACTTCCGTCGCCGCCGGTGCCGCAGGTATCGACAATGGTCGACGAACGGGCGTCGATTCGGGTCGCCTTCAGTCTCATCACCCGGGCGGCGCCGGTGACCTCCTCACTGGTTTCCCCCTTCAGGCGCAGGGCTGTCATGAAGGCCCCGATCTGGGCCGGGGTGGCCTGACCTTCCATGATTTCCGTCATCACCGCCAACATCTCCCCTTCCCGCAGGTCGGCGCCACCGACTACCTTTGATATTGCTTCCTTGATCATCGCATCCTCCTTTTCAAACCGACGGCTTGGCCGCCTGTGTTAATTTGTTGTAATGTCCCGAAATGATTATTCCCGCTTCAGGCGACTTGCGCATAGCGCCCCTCGCCGTTGTCCACCAGGTTTAAAAAATTCCGGATGATCCGTTTGCCCTGGGGCGTCAGGATCGATTCGGGGTGGAACTGTATCCCCTCCACGGGATATTCCCGGTGGCGGAGGCCCATGATCTCCCCCTCCTCGGTCTCGGCGGAGACCTCCAGGCAGGAGGGCAGGGTGTCCCGCTTCACGATCAGGGAATGGTAGCGCCCCGCCGTAAAGGGGTCGGGAAGCCCCTGAAAGATGGTCTGCCCGTCGTTGCGAATGGGAGAGCTCTTGCCGTGCATGACCTTATCCGCCCGGACCACCTCGCCGCCGAAGGCAAAGCCGATGGCCTGATGCCCCAGGCAGACCCCCATGATGGGAATCGTCTCATGAAAACGCCGGATGATGTCCACCGTGACGCCCGCTTCCCGGGGAGAACAGGGGCCGGGAGAGAGAAAGATGGCCTCTATCTCCATGTTTTCAATCTCCGTTACGGTGATCTCATCGTTGCGGTAAACGGCCACCTCCCGGCCCATCTGCTGGAGGTACTGGACGAGGTTGTAGGTAAAGGAATCGTAATTGTCGATCATCAGTATCATTGTCGTGTCTCCTTATAAGTCCATGATTTCAAAGCCCGAGGCGGCCAGGCGAATGGCCCTGAGCATCCCGGCGGCCTTGCTTTTGGTTTCCTGATATTCCGCATCCGGGTCGGAGTCGGCGACAATCCCCGCTCCCGCCTGGATGTAGATCCGTTTGTCCTTGAGCAATATGGTCCGGATCGT
>JAPLJZ010000156.1 GCA_026388335.1 Deltaproteobacteria bacterium | reverse complement strand
ATGAATTACGACGTCAGGCAACCCATACAAGGCGCTTTCACTCCGACGACGAATGCTGGCAAACGATACAAACCCATTTTGAAACCAGAAAGGGGAAAAATAAACACCCATTATGTCAACTTATTTAATGGATCGCATATATCCCTCCTCCAGCCAGACGGGAATCGCGCTGTGGCCGATGTGCCGGGCGGCGTTCGTCTCGGATATTCTCGGAGCAATGATTTTTCGGAACATCTTTTTTTACCTCACGTTAAATTTTCAGATTTATGATGCTAAATCAATTTTATCAGACGAATCAGAATATAGGTAACGGTAATAAATATGTCAAGTATCAAATGAGATATTTTTTAAATAGACACTGCCGGGCTAAAATGTTAAATTTATTTTCAAATGGTAAGGGAGGGTTTTATTTATGAAAAAGGCAATATGGATGATGATGGTTGTGCTGCTGGTGGCGGGCGCTGTCTGGGCCAAGGATTTTACCCTGACCAAAAAAGCCGGCGACCTGACCGTAGATGTAAAGATTGACAAGAATCCCCCAGTTGTTGGGAACAACAACATGGTGGTCGGCCTCAAAGATGCGTCCGGCAAGGACGTAACGGATGCCAAGGTGTCGGTGGATTACGGGATGCCAGCCATGCCGGGGATGCCGGCGATGAACTACAAGGCAAACGCCATGCTCCACGGGAACATGTACCATACCGTCATGAATCTTTCCATGTCGGGATCGTGGAACGTCACGGTGAAAATCAACCGCCAGGGAAAGACGGTATCCACGAAGTTCAGCATCGACGCCCGGTAGGGTCGGCGAAAACGCAACAACATTATAGTTAGACCGCGGTTTTTCAAGGGGTAAACTGGGAAAGGAGGGATTGGTGCCCATGACTTCCTGTATCAGACGGCTGATGATGGTCGTCCTCGCCTTTCTGTCCCTTCTGACACCTGCTTTTGCGGCAGAGGAGCTGTCCCTGAAGCCTCTGATTGCCGAGGCCCTGAAGAACAACCGGGAGGTTCTTGCTGCCGAGGCGCGTGTGATTGCGGCGGGATACCGTATCCAGCAGGCAAAAGGGATGCCCGATCCCCTGCTCTCCGTCGGCTATCAGAATGAGGGCCTTACCCAATATCGGTACGGCGACAGCCTTGATGCCCAGTGGATCTTATCCGCTTCCCAGACTTTTCCTTTCTTCGGGAAGCGGGGCCTGAAGGGCGAGATGGCGGCCGCCGACGCCGACAGTCTCCGGGCCGTCTATGAAACAGTACGCCTGAAGACCACGGCCCGGATCAAAGAACTCTACTACGACCTTTTCCTCAACTATAAAAACATCGACGTTATCGGAGAGAAAACGACCCTCTTCGCCCGCCTGGAAGAATCGGCCCTCTCCCGTTACGCCTCCGGTACGGGGGGACAACAGGATATTCTCATGGCCCAGACGGAGAAATACATGCTCCGGGAACGGGAAGAGATGTTCCGCCAGAAGATCCAGTCCGTCGAGGCCATGCTCGGCCTGACCCTGGGGCGGGAAGATATTTCGCCTCTGGGCCGTCCGGCGCCCATCGCCGACACCCCTTTAGACAGGAAAGTGGAAGAGCTCATCAAGACGGCTTACGAAGGTTCCCCGGAAATCCAGACCAAGAAGAAGCTGTTAGCCGTCGCCGAGGCAAAGACTCGCATGGCGAAACGGGAAACCTTCCCCGATCTCACCGTTACCGCCCAGACCAATCAGCGGGGCGGAGAGTTCACAAGCATGTACAGCCTCATGACCTCTCTCAATATTCCCATCTACTATAAGTGGAAACAGGAACCGGCCTTCCTCGAAGCCACCGCCGCCTTCCAGGAGGCGAAACACGATCTGGAGGCGACACGGATCATGACCACCGCCAATATCCGCGACAGTTACGCCATGGCGGCAGCGGCAGATCGCCTCATGAAATTGTACCGGACGGCCCTTGTTCCCAGGGCCTCCCAGGATTTTGAAGCCGCCCTTGCCGGCTATGTGACGGGGAAAAGTGACGCCCTGACCGTAATCAACCGCCTGCGCACCTTCCTCGACGTGGAGATCCTGTCCTGGACTCAGTTCGTGGAAAAGCAAAAGGCGATGGCCAGGCTGGATGCCTTAACCGGTAAAAAGGAGGATTGACGGCTCTGTAAAAACTCACAAAATCCCCTCTCCCTCCACTTGAAGGGGAGGGAGGGAATTAGTATTTGCGAGTCTGTCAAGTGTAACAGGTGATAGGCAAATGAACATTCAGAAGAAAACATGGCTGATGGTGGGAGCGGCGATTGCTGCCGTGGTGGTCGTAGCGGCGGCTCTTTACGTTTTCCATAGCGGCACGCGGCAGTTCGTTCAAGAGAAGATCCTTCCGCAGAAGCCGCCCGCTGCCCAAGCTACGGGACACGAGGGGCACAGCCCCGGCGCGTCCCCGGCGCCGCCGCAGCAGCCAGTGGGGGCGGCAGCAGAGCAGGGCCAGGAAGCCCCCACCCTGGAGATCTCCCCGGAAAAGCAGCAACTCATCGGCGTCAAGACGGCGGTCGTCAAGTCTCAATTCCTGCAGAAAATGATCCGCACCGTCGGGCGGGTGGACTACGACGAACGTAAACTGGTCACGGTAAACACCAAGATCGAGGGCTGGATCGAGCGTCTCCATGTGGATTATGCCGGTAAATACGTCCGAAAGGGTGAACCGTTGGCAGAAATATACAGCCCCGAACTCCTCTCCACGCAACGGGAGTTTCTCAATGTCCTCAAGTGGAGCCGACAGGCAAAGAAGGGAAATGTGGACCCCATGGTGGTCAGCGACTCCGAGGCCATCGTGGAGGCGGCGCGGCAGCGCCTGAAGCTCTGGGACATCTCGGACGAGCAGATCCGCAGGATCGAGGCGTCAGGAACCACCGTCCGGACCCTGACCATCTACAGCCCCGCTACGGGCTATGTTGTCCAGAAGATGGCCCTCCAGGGGGCGCGAGTCATGCCGGGAGAAAAGCTCTTCGATGTAGCGGACCTCTCTTCCGTCTGGATCATCGCCGATATTTATGAGCAGGATCTTCCCCTCGTTGGCGTGAATCAGACCGCCATCATCAGCCTGAATTACTTTCCCGGCCGGGAATTCGCCTCCCGGATTGACTATATCTATCCCTCTCTGGGTGGGGACACGCGGACGGCCAAGGTCCGTTTTACCATTCCCAACCCCGAGGGTAAACTCAAACCCCAGATGTTTGCCAACGTGGAAATCAAGATCCCCTTGGGCAGAAAATTAGCCATTCCTGATGCCGCCGTTATCGACACGGGGACCAGGCAAGTAGTTTATGTAGATAAAGGTGATGGTTATTTTGAACCCCGGGAGGTCGTCCTCGGCGTCCGCGCGGAGGGTCTGCGGGAGGTGATAAAGGGTCTGAAGGACGGGGAGAAGATTGCCGCCTCCGCTGCCTTCCTCATCGATTCCGAGGCCCAGTTGAAGGGGGTCAAGCCCCTGAAGGGACCGGGGCGTTAGGAGGCCGCTTTTATATGGGATCAACAAAAACATTGTCTGATTGTCTGATTTCTGATATTCTGCTTTCAGAATTATCTTACAGGGAGGCACACAATACCGATGAAATCCATCACCGCCGCAATCAAAGCCCGGGGACAGCTAACAATACCCAAAAAAATCAGAGAGATGATTCACCTTGAAGAGGGGCAGTCCGTATCGATCATTCCTGCGGGTGAATCCGTCATTATCTCGCCCAAAAGGCTCGAACTGGATGACGCCCGGAGAGAGATTCGGCGCATTATGAAGCAATCCGGCTATTCAGCGGCTGAGTTGCTGGCTGGTCTGAAGGAAGAGCGGGAGAGCCTTTTTCAGGACATCTATGGCAAGAAAAGCGATTAAAATATTTCTGGATTCCAATGCATTGCTTTCCGGTCTGCTGTCCGAAAAAGGCGCCCCACGGGTGCTTCTTGATATTCTTTGCCTGGATATGCCCCTGGTAAAAGGTGTGACCGGAGAATACAACATCTTAGAGATAGAGAGGAATATGAAGAAGCGGCTACCGGCGATTCTGGATATTTATCAGTCCTATTTTCCGAAACTGCGTCTGGAAATTATTCCTATACCACCGATAGAGACGTTGAAACCCTATATTGGCATGATCGCCGCCAAGGATGCACCGGTCCTGGGGTCAGCAGTTACCAGCGGTGCGGATTATCTCGTCACAGGAGACAAAAAAGATTTTGACAAACTTAAAGATAATGCGGCTATCCCCGTGAAAGTGGTCAGTCCATCGGAGCTCGTTCATTTGATTGGTCATATGTTTTCGTCCTAAATGCATAAGCCCGCAACCGATAATGTGCCATTATATAGAATAGCCTCCATCCTTAGGGGAGAGGGAAAATGAAAATACTCTTTGCCGCCCATGAAAATGCCTGGGGTGGATTCCTGGGGTTGCTGAAAAACGAGCTTCCTCAGCACGAATTTGAGGCCAGCGGGCGATTTGGATTCGAGAACTTAAAAGGATTTAACGTGTTGATTCCCACCATGAGCGCCGTGAACAGGGAGCACCTTGCCGGCAGCGATCGGCTGCAGCTAATTCAGCAGTGCGGCGCCGGTCTGGAGGGCGTTGACCTGCAAGCCGCCGCGGAAATGAACATCCGGGTCGCCAACGTCCCCACCGATATATCCGGCAATGCCGATTCCGTGGCCGAGTTGGGCATCTACATGATGATCGGGTTATCAAGAGATACCAGAAAAATGGCACTGAGTCTTACCGACAGGCAGATGGGCGTGCCCCAGGGCAAGTCCCTGAGTGGGAAAACAGTGGGCATCATCGGCCTTGGCGGTATCGGCCGTGCCCTGGCAAAGCGTCTCAAAGCATTCGATGTCCACTTGATCGGCATCAAACGCAGCGATCCTCAAAAGGCGAAAACGGAACTCGGTTTGGATTGGGTCGGCACCCCGGAAGACATGAAAGAACTCCTGGGACGGTCCGGCTACGTCGTCCTCTGCCTTCCCCTGACACCCGCAAGCATGAATATGATGGGACGGCATACTTTCGGCATGATGAAGCGTGATTCATTTCTGATCAATCTTTCCAGGGGTGGACTGGTTGACCGGGACGCCCTGGAGGATGCCCTTGCCGCGGGGAAGATCGGCGGCGCCGGCCTGGATGTATTCTGGGAAGAACCGCCCGATCCTGATGATCCCATATTCAGTTACAATGTCTTGGCGACCCCGCACATTGCGGGATCAACGGATGTCTCCATACGAGGTATCGTCAGGGCGGTGGCTGAAAATATCAGGAGATTGGAAGCGGGACAGGACCTCCTTTATTCGAAGGTGTAAAATGCTTACCCGCTAATGCTGTCTCGTCGACTCAAAAGATTGGTGAACACATGTCCAAACTTCCGGAATGGCTCGAAGATCTATTTTGCAGAGCGGATATCCGCATCAATGGCAGGTGCCCCTGGGATCTGCAATGCCACGATGAAGCCGCCTACGAGCGCATTGCCGGCGATGTTTCGCTCGGACTTGGGGAATCCTACATGGATGGCATGTGGGACTGCGAGGCCCTGGACCAGTTCTTCGACCGGGCACTTTCCGCCCATCACGACAAGAAAGTCCCCCTCAGCCCCGCCATACTCGTCGGTGTGGCCAAGGCCAGGTTTCTCAACCGGCAGAACAAGCAACTCTCGATCGAGGTTGCCAAGGTCCACTACGACATCGGCAATACATTCTACGAAGCCATGCTCGATCCCTACATGCAATACACATGCGCCTACTGGAACGGGTCCGCCAAGGACCTTGCCTCCGCCCAGGAAGCAAAGCTCGACCTTATTTGCCGGAAACTGGCCCTCGCACCCGGCGAAAAGATCCTGGAACTCGGATGCGGGTGGGGTGGTTTCGCGCGCTATGCGGCGGAACATTATGGCGTAGAGGTGATAGCATACAACATTTCCACCTCGCAGGTCGAATGGGCCCGGGCCAGGTGCAAAGGCCTCCCGGTGGAATTCCGCCTCCAGGACTACCGGGAGGCGGCGGGTGCCTTCGACAAGGTAGCCGCGATCGGTCTGTGTGAGCATGTAGGCTATAAGAACTACCGGAGTTTCCTCGAACTCGCCCACCGCTGCCTCAAACCGGGAGGGATTTTCCTTCTGCACACCATCGCCGGAAACCGTTCCGTCCATCACTTGGATACCTGGATGGACCGCTACATATTCCCGGGCGGCATGCTGCCCTCGGCCGCACAGCTTGGTCAAGCCATGGCTGACCTCTTTGTCCTGGAAGACTGGCACAGCTTCGGCACCGACTATGACCGCACCCTGATGGCCTGGCATGCAAACTTCGAGAAATCCTGGCCGCTCTTTTCCGCGGAATACGGTAAACGTTTCTACCGCATGTGGCGGTATTACCTCCTCTCGTGTGCAGGCGCATTTCGCAGCCGTCAAATCCAGCTCTGGCAGTTGGTGCTCTCGAAGGATGGAATCCGCGGCGGATGGAAAGGCATCCGTTGATGGACCTGACGCGCTCGAACCTCTTCGATAGCTGGGAATCCTATCACAAGACCTGCCGGGAGCTATCCCATGCCATGGCTATTCAGCCGGGCAGCCAGGTCCGCCTGGCGAAGAAGACCTCGAACCTGTTCCGTACCCGCAAGGAAGTTGCAGCCAAAAGACTCGACGTCCGACGCCTTCACCGGGTCATCGAGATCGATCCGGCAGGCAGAACCGCCGAGGTGGAAGGGATGACCACATTCGAGGACTTTGCCGACGCGACGCTCTTGAAAGGCCTGCGTCCACCTGTGGTTCCGGAGCTGAAGACCATCACCGTCGGCGGTGCGGTCGCGGGGATTGGTATCGAAGCGTCCTCCTTTCGGTATGGGCTCGTTCACGAGATGGTCGAGGAAATGGAAATCCTCTGCGGCGATGGAACCATCCGTATCTGCCGTCCCGACAACGAGAACGCGGACCTCTTCCATGCCATCCCGAATTCCTACGGTTCCCTTGGCTACATTCTTCGCCTGCGCGTGAAGCTCCTGCCTGCGAGTCCATTTGTCAAGCTGATCCACCAACGCTTCTCCGAGCGCACGCAATTTCTGTCTGCGCTGGAAGCAGCCTGCGAACAGAGTCCCCAGGCACCGGACTTTGTCGAGGGAGTCGCCTTCACACCCGATGACTTTACGCTCACCACGGCAAGACTCACCGATGATCGCGGCCCGGTCAGTGATTACAAGGGCACGCAAATCTACTACCAATCTCTGCGGAGTCGCAGTGAGGATCTCATGACCATGCGGGACTTCCTATGGCGATGGGACCCGGACTGGTTCTGGTGTTCGCGGAGCTTTGGCATGCAAAATCCCCTGCTGCGCCGTCTGCTTGGACGCTGGATGCTGCGTTCCGACTGCTACTGGAAAATCCAATCACTGTACCGGAGATGGAAGTTTGAGGAACGAATACACGTGATGCGCAAAATCCTGCATTTGCCTATCGAACGATTCGAACCGGTGATCCAGGATGTCGAGCTCCCCATCGAGAAATCGTTGGAATTCCTCGATTTCTATTTTCGCGAGATCGACATCCGGCCTTGCTGGATCTGCCCGGTGCGCCCCCTTGACGCCGCCGGGAACTGGACTCTCTTTGCGATGGAACCAGGCGCACTCTACCTGAACTTCGGGTTTTGGGGAAGTGTCCGAACCTCTTCAGACAAGGCCGCCGGGCATTTCAACCGCCGCATCGAACACATCGTGCCGGAGCTCGGTGGCCACAAGTCGCTCTATTCGACATCCTTCTTCACCGAAAACGAATTCTGGCGCATCTATAATGGTGAAGCCTACTGGAAGCTCAAGTCGAAATTTGATCCTCAGGGCGCCTTCCTCAGCCTGCACCAGAAGGCGGTTCTTGGGCATTGACAGGCTATTGGATCGGCGCTTCCTTTCACAGAGCGAATCGAGAGGAGACATTTGAACAGCATTATGGATTCTACCGTCCCTAAATTCTCTTGATCTTGTAGATTTCAAACGAAAATCGTGATAGTAAAGTATGGAATATAAACGGCAGTTGAAGATCGGCAGCTATAAAACTAAACAATCGGAACATTCCAAAACATGAAACGAACGTCGCTCTTCAGCGGACCGCAAAAAGCCGCGCCCGCTGAAGAGCGACGTTGGGTAGACAAAGGAGTGTGAATGGTTTTACCAGCAACAACACCGCAACCGCCGTACTATGCCGTCATCTTTACTTCCATCCGCGCTGACGGCGACAACGGCTATATTGAAACGGCAAAGCAAGTATTGGAGCTTGCTTCAAAACAACCAGGTTTCCTTGGCTTCGAGAGTGCGAGGCAGGAAATCGGAATCTCCGTTTCGTATTGGTCCAGCCTGGAGGCAATAAAGGCTTGGAAGGAAAATGCCGATCACCGCCAAGCCCAAGGCCGAGCAAAGGGTTGGTATATGGCGTTTCGAGTTCGTGTCTGTCGCGTAGAGCGCGAATATGTTTTTTAGAATGCTACCCGACCTGTCAATCCATCCGACTCGTTACACTTGCGGCTGATTTTTGTGTTATACTAAAAAGATCAACCATGACGAAGAGAAAGACCAAGCGCGTACCGCCCGGACTGAAAGATGACGATGTCCCGGCCCGGATAAGAGACGATCCGCAGGATCGATCGACACCTTACACTGAAGAGGAACTTGATCTCCTTGTCGAAGACACTCTGGATTGCATTCGGGACACCGCGGCTTGGAAGAACATCGTCCGGCAAGTTGGCAAAGAAGAGGCACGACG
Source organism: Deltaproteobacteria bacterium (assembly GCA_026388335.1). Classification (GTDB taxonomy): domain Bacteria; phylum Desulfobacterota; class Syntrophia; order Syntrophales; family UBA8958; genus UBA8958. The sequence goes on along the minus strand of JAPLJZ010000156.1, from coordinate 4,874 downwards.
CGTTTTGCGGTCTCGATTGATCATGAATGACGAAAATGCAGGAGAACTGCCGGATCAATGTTAAAGATCATTGACGGATAGAAAATAAAAAAGGAGGAAGAAGATGGATTATCAAGCCCTTTTGAAGAACAGACGCGCCATTCGTGATTTTCAGGACCGGGAGGTTCCCCTGTCCGTCCTGAAAGAGATGCTTCAGGAGACCTGCCTGGCCCCGACGGCGAGCAACGGCCAGCCCTGCCAGTTTATCATTATCCGGGACCGGAGATTCATGAAAAGGCTCTCCACGGAAAGCAAAAACAACTTTCTCGCCGATGTTGCCAAGGATCCCGCGTCACCGCTGAAAAAATATGAGGCCATGCTGAGGGATGAGCAATTCAATATCTTCTATAACGCCCCCTGCGTGGTTTATTTCATCGGTCCCAAAGGTGTCGGCTCACTGGATGTTGATACGGGATTGACGGCGGCGTACTTCATGTTCGCCGCTACGGCAAGGGGCTTGGGGACCTGCTGGATCGGTATGGGCACCCCTGTCCGCACTCCTGAAATACTCAAGGAAATGGGAGTTCCCGGGGACTGCGAAATCGTCGCGCCGATCATCGTCGGCTACCCGAAGGACATCCCTGCCGCCTCGGAACGGCATGACCCGGTAATCCTGAAGGTCATATAAGCGGAAGCTGACGAAAGTTGCAAAAGTAGTCCGGAGTCCAGACACAAATGATCGCCAGAATTATTGACTTCAGCGCCCGGAACAAGTTCCTCATCTTCCTGATGATGGTCGGTGCCATCGTTTGGGGTTGGTGGGCTCTGGAGCGGACGCCCCTGGACGCCATCCCCGACCTGAGTGACACCCAGGTCATCATCTACACGGAATGGCCGGGCCGCAGCCCCGACCTCGTGGAAGACCAGGTGACCTATCCCATCACCTCGACCCTCCTGGCCGCCCCCAAGGTCCAGGTCGTCCGGGGCTTCTCCTTTCTCGGGAGTTCCTTCATCTATGTCATTTTCGAAGAGGGGACGGATATCTACTGGGCCCGGAGCCGGGTCCTCGAATACCTTCAGGCGGTCAAGAGCAAGCTGCCCGCCAGCGTGAATCCCACCCTCGGACCGGACGCGACGAGCCTCGGCTGGGGATTCTCCTACGCCCTCGTAGATGAAACGGGGAAACACGATCTGGCGGAACTGCGCACCCTTCAGGACTATACGGTCAAGCTGGCCCTGGAGAGCGTCCCCGGCGTCTCCCAGACGGCAAGCATCGGAGGCTTCGTCAAGCAGTACCAGATTACCGTGTATCCCAACCGTCTCTCGGCCTACAACCTGTCCCTCCCGAAGGTCAGCGAGGCCATCCGCAAGAGCAACCGGGATGTGGAAGGACGGGTTCTGGAATTATCCGGGGTGGAGTACATGATCCGGGGGCGGGGGTATGTAAAGAATCTGGCGGACCTGGAAGTCATCCCCGTGGGCACGGACAGCGCCGGGACGCCCATCCTGCTCAGGGATGTCGCCCGTGTCCAACTCGGGCCGGAGATCCGGCGGGGGATTGCCGACCTCGACGGCCGGGGGGAAGTCGTCGGAGGCATCGTCATCGTCCGGTTCGGGGAAAACGTCCTGAACGTCATCGAGCGGGTCAAGGAACGGATCAAGAAGGACGTGGCTCCGAGCCTTCCCCCGGGAGTGAAACTCGTCGTTACCTATGACCGGACCGATCTGATCCACCGGGCCATCAGCACCCTGACCGATGAGATTCTCAAGCTTTCCATCGCCGTTAGCGTCGTCTGCCTGGTTTTCCTGTTCCACCTGCCCTCAGCCCTCGTGGTCATTCTCACGTTGCCTATGGCCATCATCATGTCTTTTATCTGTATGTATTATCTCGGCGTCACCTCCAACATCATGAGCCTGAGCGGCATCGCCATCGCCATCGGGGCCATGGTGGACGCCTCCATCATCATGGTAGAAAACGCCCACAAGAAACTGGAGGAGTGGGAGGCCACGGGGAGAAAGGAAGACCGGACGGAGGTTATCATCGCCGCCGCCAAAGAGGTCGGACCCTCCCTGTTCTTCTCACTTCTGGTCATAACGGTGGGCTTCCTCCCCGTTTTCACCCTCCAGGCCCAGGCGGGGCGGCTCTTCAAGCCCCTGGCCTACACGAAGACCTTCGCCATGCTCTTCTCGTCATTCCTGGCGGTGACGCTGACGCCGGTCCTCATGACCCTCTTTATCCGCGGCCGGATCAGACCGGAAGAAAAGAACCCCGTCAGCCGCGTTCTGCACTTTTTCTACGAACCCGTGGCGAAGCTGGCCCTCCGTTTCCGGAAGAGCGTCATCGCCATTGCCGTTCTCATCATGATCCTGTCTATCTATCCCTTCATGAAGCTGGGAACGGAATTTATGCCCCCCCTCTATGAAGGCTCCCTGTTCTACATGCCCGTCACCGTGCCCGGGGCGTCCATTTCCGAGGTATCCAAACTCCTCCAGATCCAGGACAAGATCATCAAAAAGATCCCTGAGGTGGCCCAGGTCTTCGGCAAGGCGGGACGGGCGGAAACGGCCACGGACCCGGCCCCCCTGGAGATGTTCGAGACGGTCATCAATCTGAAGTCCGAGGCCCAGTGGCGCCCCGGCATGACGGTGGATAAACTCAAAGACGAGCTGAACGACGCCCTGACCATCCCCGGGGTGGCCAATTCCTTCACCATGCCCATCAAGGCCCGGATCGACATGCTTGCCACGGGAATCCGTACCCCCGTGGGTGTCAAGATTCTCGGGCCGGACCTGGGAGAAATCGAGAAAATCGGCCTGGAGCTGGAGAAGCGCCTCAGGGAAGTGCCGGGGACGCGGAGCGTCTATGCCGAGCGGGTATCAACGGGCTATTTTCTGGATCTGGCGGTAAAGCGGGAGGCGGCCGCCCGTTACGGACTGACGGTGGATGACGTCCAGGAGGTCATCGAAGCGGCGATCGGGGGCATGAACCTGACTACCACCGTGGAAGGCCGGGGCAGGTTCCCCGTCAACATCCGCTACCCCCGGGAGCTGCGGAGCGATCTGGAGGCCGTCAAGCGGGTCCTGGTCCCCGTCATGACCGAAGCGCCGCCGGCGGCGCCGGGACCGGGGGGCGCCATGCCGGCCCGGCCCAACCTCCGCCAGGTACCCCTGGGAGAATTGGCGGACATCCGCATCGTCCCGGGACCGACGGCCATCAAGAGCGAGGCGGGGATGCCCACCGCTTACGTTTTTGTGGATTTTTCCGGCCGGGATGTAGGCGGCTACGTGAACGATGCCCGGGCCAAGGCGGCGGAGGTGAAGATCCCCGCCGGGTACCGCCTGGAATGGAGCGGCGAGTACGAATACCTCGTCAAGACCTACGAGGGCCTGAAAATCGTTATCCCCTTGACGCTCTTTATTATTTTTGTCCTCATCTACTTCAACACGCAATCCGCGACCAAGACGATGATCGTTCTTTTGGCCGTTCCTTTCTCGCTCGTCGGCTCCTTCTGGCTTCTCTATCTCCTGAATTACAACCTGAGCATCGCCGTCTGGGTGGGGATCATCGCCCTGGCGGGCCTCGATGCCGAGACGGGGGTGATCATGCTCCTCTATCTCGATCTGGCATACGATCAATGGAAGCGGGAGGGACGGCTCAACACCATCGCCGATCTCCGGGAAAGCATCCTCCACGGCGCCGTGAAACGCATCCGTCCCAAGATCATGACGGTGAGCGTCATCCTGGCGGGCCTCGTCCCCATCATGTTCAGCCACGGGACCGGGGCCGACGTGATGAAACGGATCGCCGCCCCGATGGTCGGCGGCGTCATCACCTCCACGATTCTTGAACTGATTATCTACCCGGCTATTTATATGCTCTGGAAGGGGAGGAATCTCCCGACTAATCGAGATTGATATTCCAAATTGCCCTTTGAGACGATGATTACTTGTTATGCCTTGTATCCGATGTGCAGGTAGGTGGTCCCGAGGGTCAGCGGGTATTGCTCGATTTTATGGAGACCTGCTTCGCCCATGAGAACGGCGAAAACGGCTGGTCTGGGAAAATGGGTAATGGAATCTGACAGGTAGCTGTAAGCAGCCTGGTTCTTCGTAAAGTAGCCGGCAATACGGGGAAGAAAATGATTCAGATAGGAGCGGTAAACCTTTCGTACATATTTATTTCCCGGTAGATGCATCTCGAGAATCATGACCTGGCCGCCCGGCACGACAATCCTGGTCATTTCCTTAAGGGTTTTGAGTCTTTCCGGGATATTCCGGATGCCAAAGGCGATGGAGGCGACGTCAAAGGCGCCGTCGTCAATCGGCAGGGCCACAGCGTCGGCCTGGAGAAGCTGGATTCTTTTCGACAGGCACTGTTTTTCGATTTTCCGCTGTCCTCGCACGATCATTTCCTGAACGAAATCAAGAGCAACGACGTTAATTTTCGGATAGGCCAAGGCGGCTTCCATTGCCAGGTCCGCCGTCCCGGTGGCGAGATCAAGTAACCGATTGGTCTTGGAGAACTTCATTCTGCGGACGGCAAACCGCCGCCAGGCCACATCCCGCCTCAGACTCAGAATACGGTTGAGGAGGTCATATCCTTCCGGGATGGTCGCGAAGATATCCCGCACCATCTCGGTGTGCTGTTTCTTTGAAGCCTTGGTTATGGGGAGATAAGTTTTTTTTTGATTTGCTGCCACAGGGGATTCCTTTATTGAATCTTTGCTGTGGTGTCAAGGGAGAAAGGCAAAGAGCAGGCGGGCGGCGATGATGACGGCGCCGTTGAAGAAGTAGAGGATGCGGATGTATTTCCCATGACTGTCAAGCTGTACTTTGTCGGTGGTCCGGCGGGCGAGGCGGATCACCTTGAAGAGGATGGGAAGGGAGAGAAGACT
>JAPLJZ010000262.1 GCA_026388335.1 Deltaproteobacteria bacterium | reverse complement strand
CTGCTCAAGACCGACAAGCCCATCGGCATGAATGTTGACCGTGACGTGGTTTACTGTGCGGAGATCTCCCCTTATGCACCACCCGATGCGAGACCTTAATTGTTAATACGTTAATCGCTTTTTAACCGAAGGGAGGATCATTGATCCTCCCTTCCACATTAAAAAATGAGAGTTTGTCACATGGTTACCATTAGCCCGGAAGCCCAAGATCATGCCATGAAGAACGGCGGGGAACTCTATCTGGAGTATATCGTCGTGCAGGGCTGCTGCATTCCCTACCAGCCGGGACCGGTCGTCAGGTTCGGCAGGCCCCACAATCCGGCGCGCTTCCATGCGGCGGCAATGGAGGGAATCACCGTTTTTGTTCCTCACGAGCTCCCCAATGTTCCCCTTCAGATCACTGTCAACTCGTTTATGGGCTTCAAATGGCTCATCGTTGAGGGCTGGCGGCACGCCTGACGGCCATGACCGCGCACATCACTCCAGAATGAATCCAACCCGCCCATGCTATACCCGGCATGATAAATCAGCATCATATTTTCATGGCGTCAAACGTCAGATTCTGGTAGGGGGGTGCACTTTGATTAAACGCGGTACAATTGGACAGACAATATCATGACATGGGGCGTATGAAAAAACCGCTCATCACCTTGGAGAAAGTGGAACCTGATTCCACCTGGGGCGGCATCGTCAAGGCCATGGGGCTCGTCTTCGGCGACATCGGCACCAGCCCCATCTATACCCTCGCGGTGATCTTCGCCCTCACGAAGCCTACCTATGACAATGTATTGGGCATCCTTTCTCTGGTCATCTGGACCCTCTCGATCCTTGTCACCGTGGAATACGCCTGGCTCGCCACCAGCCTCTCCCATAAGGGGGAAGGCGGGGCGATCGTGCTGCGGGAAATCCTCGTCCCCCTTCTCAAGTCCGGTCGGGCGGCTGCTTTTGTCGGCATTCTTACCTTCATCGGTGTCTCCCTCCTCATCGGGGACGGCGTCATCACCCCTGCCATCAGTATCCTTTCCGCCGTGGAGGGCATCGAAATCATCCCGGGAATGGAAGGCACGGGCAGCCATGTTCTGCTCACCATTGCCATGTGCATCACCGTGATCCTCTTTCTTTTCCAGTCCCGGGGAACGGACCGGATCGCCTGGACCTTCGGTCCCGTCATGCTCATCTGGTTTATTGCCCTTGCCGCCTCGGGACTCGCCTCCCTTCTTACCATGCCCGAGATCGTCAAGGCCGTCAGTCCCTGGTACGCAATCAAGTTTCTCACCGACAACGGGATGGCGGGCTTCTTTGTTCTCTCCGAGGTAATCCTCTGTGCTACCGGAGGAGAAGCCCTCTACGCAGATATGGGACACCTCGGCCGCAAACCGATCGTCCATGCCTGGTATTTTGTTTGCGTCGCCCTGATGATCAACTATCTCGGCCAGGGGGTCTTCGCCCTGCAGCACCCGGAGGTAAAGATCATTATCTTCGGCATGGTCCATCACCAGGCCCCTTTGCTATATATCCCCTTTCTCATTCTGGCCATTACCGCCACCGTCATTGCCTCCCAGGCAATGATAAGCGGCGTCTTTTCCGTGGTATATCAGGCGATCACGACCCGGGCCATGCCCCTGATGAAGATCAGCTTTACCTCTACGGCCATACAGTCCCAGATCTACATCGGCGCGGTGAACTGGATGCTTATGTTAAGCGTCCTGTTGATGATGCTCATCTTCCAGAAGTCTGAGAATCTTGCCGCCGCCTACGGAATGGCGGTGACGGGTTCCATGACCATCACGGGGATCGCCATGATCATGATCTTCCATCATAAGGCCAAATGGAAGGTTCCCATTGCCGCCGCGGTCGCCGTTGTTAATCTTTGTTTCCTGGCGTCCACCTTCTACAAGCTTCCCCACGGCGCCTACTGGTCACTGGTCATCGCTGCCTTTCCCCTGGCGATCATGCTCATCTGGACCCAGGGACAGAAACGTCTCTACCGGCGCCTTATGCCCCTTCCTTTCGAAACCTTCCTGATCAGCTACGAACAGGTGTACGGCAAAGGAAGGACCATCCCGGGGACGGCTCTCTTCTTCGTGCGCAGTCTGGACTTTGTCTCGCCCTATATCGCCCACTGCATCCTGAGCAGCAATATCATCTACGAGCGGAACATCTTCACCTCCATTATCCGGACGGATCAACCCTACGGGATGAAGGTCGATTACCGCCGGGATATAGGAACGGGTCTGGATTACTTTGAAATACGGGCCGGCTACATGACCTTTGTCAACGTGGAGGCCCTTTTGGAGCATTACGGGATCAAGGAAAAGATCATCTTCTACGGCGTGGAGGACATCATTGCGAAAAATCCCGTCTGGTGGATCTTCAGTACGATCCGGAAGCAATCGGCCAATTTCGTCCAGTTCTACAAGCTCCCCGCCAGCAAGCTCCACGGCGTCGTCACCCGCGTCGAGATGTGAGTTTGAGGGGGAAGGGCAGTTTTGATAGATCTATTTCAAATCATAATGTAGTTTCAATGCCTTATCGATTTTGTCGCCATAGGGCTGTCCCAGGGTGCCGAGCCGCTTCATCAATCCTGATTTATCGACCGCCCTCGTCTGATTGATCATTACCTTGGAGCGATCTGTCAGGCCGCCGACACCAGCGGGGATTTCCACCTCAAATGAATAGACGCGGGTAATGCTTGATGTAATGGGAACGATGGAAATAATGGGAGAATGGGCATTGTTGATATCATTGGAAACAACCACGGCGGGCCTGATTTTTTTGACCTCCGAGCCTATCGTTGGATCAAAATTTACCAGAAAGACATCTCCTTTTCTAATCGATACCATCATCGACGGTTCCCTCCAGATCTTTGTATTGCACCCGCATCTCTCCGGCCGCCTCCCGGTACTCTGCCGCCAGCCTCTCCTGACGCATCTCACCGATCATTTTATTAATCGCCATGGTGATAAACCGGCTTGTTTCACGGGGCTTTACTTCCTCTTTCAAATGCTGATAAATTTCTTCAGGAAGGCAGACATTGATCCTGACTGAAGCCATAGCACACCTCATCTACATCTATTTATTGTGTAATACGATTACACAATAAATCCACATCGTCAAGGAATTTTTATGGAAATCAAGGAGTGATGAATTCGTAAAAAGTCCCCTTATCCGTCATACCGGCGAAAGCCGGTATCCAGAAATAGCTGAAAATACTGGATTCCGTGTCAAGCACGGAATGACAAAACAGGGTAAATTTGACTTTTTACGAGGGCGTCAATCCGCCGGTCAGTTGATGATATATCTGATTTATATTGTTCGTGTTTTTCCGATTCTACCCCTTCCTTTTCCGCCTCTTCCTTTAGCTCCCGGTGGAGGTGGAGCGTCTTTTCCACCAGCGTCACGATTTCGTCGTGGCGGGCCTGGTCGGCGGGGTTGTCAGGGTCAATGGCTCAGGTATTGTTTGGCGGCCAGGGGCTGGTACCGCTTGATGTCCCGGCCCAGGAGAAAGGGCTTGATGACCTCGGCGCTCCGGGGGTCTTCCGCCAGGAGGAGTTCCCTGGTCGTGGCGTCAATAACGAAGGCCGCGTTCAAACCGGTTAGGACGCCCCGGTAAATCTTGCCATTGACATATTCCCCCAGGGGTTTGCCCATGCCCCGCAGTTTTGCGAGGAGGCCCTGCCCGGCCCCGCCGACGAGGGTCCAACCGGAGCCGCCCAGGCTGGAAAACTGAACCTCTACCGTCCCGGTCCTGGTCAGTTCCACCAGATCCAGGGCCTCCAGACTGGGGACGGTGCAGGCCCGGAAGCTTTCCGCGGCGCCCTCTCCTGCCCGACGGCTTGAAACCACCCTACCTTCCGCCCCTCGGGCGCGCCCGGACGCCGCCTTGTGAATGGAGACGATGCAGGGATAGGTCGTCGCTTCGGTGAAGACGGGAAGGTCGCCGAAATCGACGATCAATTCCAGCCCCTGATTCTTCATCCATTTCCGCAGGGGGGCCCCGTAACCGGCCCGCATCCACTTGTTGGCCACGATGATGGAGAAACAGCCGCCCATCCCCTTACCGCTGAAATCGAAGGCGTCGAGAAAGCGGAGGAGGTAGGGGGGACGCAGAAAGGCTTGGGCGCCACCCGCGCTTTCATGCCGGGCGATGAGTCTCCCTTCCAGGAGTTTGAGAAAGAGGACCCGGTTGAGGGTGTTGCTGTCATTGGCGAAGGCCAGGTACCATCGCGTAACTCACTCATTGCCGGAATAATAAAAGCTTTGCATTTATTCCTGTGCACTGATAGATTCGCACCCAAGAAATATCGGGAATGGAAGGGACAGGTAGCCTGTCCCTATTTTTATATCTGAAGCCTTGGAATTGGAATCCCTTTATGGACATGCTGCTTACATTCATTGACATTTTTATTCACCTCGACCGGCATCTGATCTGGCTCATCCAACATTTCGGCGTCTGGGTTTATTTGATCGTCTTTATCGTTGTCTTCTGTGAGACCGGCCTGGTCGTCACTCCCCTCCTGCCCGGCGATTCGCTCCTTTTCGGCCTCGGCGCCTTGGCGGCCATCGGTGATCTGAATGTGGCATGGCTGTTTGTCCTCTTATCCAGCGCGGCGATTGCCGGGGATACGGCAAATTATTTCATCGGAAAATATGTAGGCCCGAAGGTGTTCCATCAGGATACAAGCCGCTTTTTCAAAAGGGAATATCTGGAGAGAACCCATCAGTTTTACGAGAAATACGGGGGAAAAACGATTGTCATCGCCAGGTTTATGCCCATCATCCGGACCTTCGCCCCCTTCGTCGCCGGGATCGGCGCCATGACCTATGCCAAGTTTATTATTTACAATGTTCTCGGCGGAATCACCTGGGTGGCCGTTTTTATCTTCGGCGGGTATTATTTCGGAAATCTGCCGGTGGTGAAGAACAACTTTACCTTGGTAATCATGGCCATTATCATTATCTCCGTACTTCCCGGCGTGATCGAATATTTCCGCCACCGCCGAGCATAGAAGAGGTCAATCAGATTTGGCTCAAAAAAAAGGGCGCTGCATATGCACAGCGCCCTTTTCCTTTTTTATACCGAGATCACTTGATGGGCGCGATGAACGGTATCTGCATGGCAAAGTACCAGCACAGGAAGAAAACAATGGGGATGTGGACAAACAGCTGCAAGACAGCGTATCCGACTAGATCCCTGGCCTTTACGTGGAGTATCCCGAGGAGGGGAAGCATCCAGAAGGGGTTCAGGAGGTTCGGCAGGGCCTCGGCGGCGTTATAGATCTGGACGACCCAACCCAGGTTGACTTGGTGCTGGATCGCCGCCTGTATGACGTAGGGCGCCTCAATGACCCACTTGCTCCCGCCGGAGGGGATGAAGACCCCCAGGACGGCCGAATAGACGGCCACGAGGAGAGAATAGGTGTTCGGAGTCGTGATGGCCACGAAGAGATCAGCCAGCCACTTGTTGATCCCCGTACCGACGATCATACCAAAGATCACGGCGTAAAAGGGAAACTGAATCAGAACGCCGCCGGTGGCCGGAACGGACTGGGCAACCGCCTTGAGAAACCGTTTGGGCCGCCAGTGCAGAAGCATACCCACCGTGATGAAGATCAGGTTATAGTTGTTGAGATCGAGCGCCGCAATGGGGCCCCGGGGCTCATTCTCAAACAGATTGATAAGATACCACAGGAGCATCCCCCCAACGATGATGATCAGCAGGGGGCTGTACTCCAGCCATTCCCCCGGTTTCTGACGGGGCTCCAGGGTTTGGTCGATAGGTTCGAACTTGAGACCGAACTGATCCACCGTCTTGGCCCGCTCCGCCGACGGCGCCGAGAAATAGGCCATGAGAACGGAAGCGCCGATGAGAATGACGATAAACCAGAAGTTGGGCCAGATGAACAGCGTCTGGGTCAGGGGAATCAAACCGGTGATCTCAAACAGCTTGGGGGGAATGGAACCTTTGGTGGCCATCATGAGGGCCGCCGATGAGGAAAGACCCAAGGCCCAGACGGCCCCCAGCCCCAGGTAAGCGGCGGCGCCGGCGGCCCGGTAGTCCAGGCCCTTGATGGTTCTTGACATCTCACGGACCAGGAGGCCGCTGAAGATCAGGCTCAAACCCCAGGAAATGAGGGACGTAGCCATGGAAAAAAAGGCTACCCAGGCAATCGCCACCCGTGGATTGTCGGTAATGCGGGCCACCTTCTTGATTACCCAATATACGGCCGGCGTTGTCGCCACAACATAACCGCCGATAATGATCAAGGCCATCTGCATCGTGAAGGGGATAAGCACCCAGAAGGACTTGCCGCCCGCGACGGCCAGCTTGGACGGACTCTCTCCGATGAGGAGCCCGAAACAAAAGACAAATACGATACCTAATAAAGCAAACACCCATGCATCGGGAAACCATTTCTCGCTCCAGGCGGCAAGCCCGAGACCAAAACGCTCCAAGACACTCTCCGCCGGCGCCTCTTTAGCCGCCTCTCTCTTTTCTGCCATAGATTTTCCTCCTTATCTTATTTGAAGAACCCAAAAAAAAGCTCCACGATCGATAATGAGAATCGTGGAGCTTTTCGAGGGAAACTTTCTAACCATAAACACTCCTTGACATGGATTATGGTGATAGACCCGAAAAAAATCATTGAAATTTGCATATCTCTACATCACGACGCCCTCATAGTCAAATAAAAATATCACCACCTTTCCCATAATCAATTTTGACAGTGCGGATATGGCACAGAAAAAACTTGCATTACCCACCCAAGACAGCTATTCGCTTTCCCTATGGATACTCAACACCGTAAAGTTCGCGTCGCCACGTTGTCCGTCGTCTCCAATACGAGCCTGACGATCATGAAGCTGATCGTCGGGCTGTTCATCGGTTCTGTGTCCATCCTTTCCGAGGCGATACATTCCGGCGTGGACCTCATCGCAGCCGTTATCGCCCTGTTTTCCGTCAAGACATCGAGCATCCCCGCCGACGCCGATCATCCCTTCGGCCACGGAAAAATCGAGAACATTTCCGGAACAATCGAGGCGCTGCTGATCTTTCTCGCCGCCGGCTGGATTATTTTTGAGGCCGTAAAAAGACTCCTCCTTCCGGAACCCATCGAGACCATCGGCTGGGGCGTAGGCGTCATGCTCCTTTCGGCGGTTGTAAACCTCGGCATTTCACACATGCTCTTCAAGGTGGGACGGGAAACGGATTCCATCGCCCTGCAGGCCGACGCCTGGCACCTCCGGACCGATGTCTATACCTCCGCCGGGGTCATGACCGGCCTGGCCCTGATCTGGATTGCCGGACGGCTCTTTCCGGGCATGAATCTCAACTGGCTCGATCCGGCGGCGGCGATCGGCGTCGCCTTCATGATCATCAAAGCCGCCTGGGACCTGACCAGACAGGCAGCCCGGGACCTGCTGGACGTTAATCTTCCGCCCGAAGAGGAGGCATGGATCCGGCAGCGTATCCGGGAACATCAACCAATGATCCACGGCTTCCATCAGTTGCGGACCCGGAAATCCGGTCACTTCCGCTTCGTCGAGTGCCACCTGAAGGTCGATCCCCTGATGACCGTCCTGAGTTCCCACCAGATCACGGAAGACCTGACGGCGGCCATTGAAAAAAAATATCCCGACACGAGCGTCACGATTCATGTAGAGCCCTGCGACGGTCGCTGCGAGGAAAAGGCAAAATGCCTCGCCGGCTGCCTCCTGCCCGAGGCCAAACGCCGGGAGATCCAGGACGTGAATTGAAAAAAGCCGTTGTTCCCGGATGACGTGTTCCTCTTTTTCCATTGACAAAAATCGGACATGTTGCCACGATAGCCGCAATGAAAGCGAAAAATTAAGGGCCATGCAGACAGTCGGAAAGTCTCATTGAGGATTAATGAACCAGCCCTTCCACATTACTGAAGAAGGAAAGAAACGCCTGAGGATCCTGGTTATCATCGACGGGGTCATGATCCTTCTGCTCCTGGGCAATCTCGCCTGGATGGTTTTTGACTGGTTTTTTGCCTTCCCCCCCTTTCACGAATTCTTCCAGGCCGATTTTCCCCTTTTTTACCGGCTTTATGAGCCCGTTCACCTGAAATACTGGTCCTACGACCTGGTCTTTACCACGATCTACCTCCTCGAATTTTTTCTACGCTGGTGTCTGTCCGTTCTCTGGAAAGAGTATCATCGCTGGTTTTTCTATCCTGCCATCCATGTTTATGACTTTATCGGTTGCATTCCCGGCCCATTCCGTTGGTTGAGGCTCTTCCGGATCGTCGCCTTTTCCGCCCGCCTAAACAAGCTGGTGCGGATCGACAACATCGTTTTCAGAAAGTTTCATAAATACAGAGACGTCCTAATGGAAGAGATTTCCGACCGGGTCGTGGTCAATGTCCTCACCGATATGCAGACAGAACTGCAAACGGGAACGCCGCTGTTCAAAAGGGTCATTCAGGAGGTAATCAGGCCGAAGCGACAGGCCCTGACGGAACTTCTTGTCGATAAACTGCGGACCGTGGCCCAGGACATGAATGACATCTTCGATCAGGAAATGCGGCTCTATATCGAAGGCTGCATCAGAAAGGCCTTGAACAGCAGCGAAGATATCCGCCTGCTGGAAAAGATTCCCGGAGCGGGGAAAATGATCTCCCGGCGGGTCGAAATCATGGCGGCGGATATTGCCTTTCATACGGTAGACAAGATTTTCAGGGACATTCACGCGCCGGAAAACGACCGGGTTCTCCATGAACTGGCAGGGAAGATCATTGACGGCGTCCTGGCGGAAGCCAAAGGTGACATAAGCGGCGACATGGTTGAGATCATGAATAAAACCATCGACATCATAAAAGAACAGGTCGGTGAAAAACAATGGAAAATTAAGGAAATGCAAGAGAAGGCGGTTTGTAAGGAGAAATGATGACGGCTCCGAAGCCTTTTTTCAAAGGCTTTTCTTCAAATATTTGCCGATGTCCCCATCGCACGGTTAATGGGATTGCCCGTTGGAGCAGGGGGAAACGCCGCCGTCTCACTTATACCGTGCTTTCGGTCTCGGCGCCTGAAGATAGAAGGGGCAGCGATATTTCGACGACCAAACCTCCCCCGGGGGAATTTGCCGCCCTCACCGTACCGCCGTGAAGGCGGACTGACGCCTCGGTGATGGCAAGGCCGAGGCCGGTACCGCCGGTCTCCCTTTCCCTGGCCCCGCTGACGCGGAAAAATGGTTTAAAAAGATTGGGGATTTCCTCTTCCGGCACCCCTCTTCCATGGTCCCTGATTGCCATCACTCCATAGGAATCACCATTGCTTTTTATGCGGCGTAACGATACCTCCACGGTACTGCCGTCCCGGGTATAGCGAACGGCGTTTCTCGCCACATTGTCGATTGCCCTGCGCAAAAATTCCTCATTGCCCACAACAAGGCATCCCTCCTCACAGTCCGCCTTTACCCTGCGGTTATGACTTTTTGCTTCATAATCGGCGTCAGCGACGATTTCCCAAATCAGTTTCCCCAAGTCGATACTTGTTTTTTCCATGACAAAGGTTCCGGCTTCCACACGGTTCAAGGTCAAAAGATGCTCAATCATATCGTTCAATCTGCTTGACTCCCGCTCAATCCGATCCAGACTTTTTTCGATCTCCGGATCCGCTCCCCGACGGCAGAGCTCCAGGGCCACATTCAGTCGTGCCAAGGGGGAACGTAGCTCGTGAGATATGTCTCTGAGGAGGAGGCGCTGGGAATTCAACAACGATTCGATCCGTTCGGCCATCCCGTCGAAATCGCGGGCCAGGGTGGAAATTTCATCTTTTCGGCGTCCCAGGGCGGGGTGGACGCGGACCGAAAGATCACCCACGGCGAACTGCCGCGCCGCCACTCCGAGTTTAAGGATGGGAGCGGTTAGGTAACGCGCCAGGACGTAGCAGATGGCCCCGGAAACAAACAGCACCACCAGGAGCCGCAAGATGTTCATGGCAAAGGGGGGATAATTGTCCATCTGCGGCGGGGGAAAGGGCGGTATTTCCGTGACTATGGCGTAGCATTTCCCGCCTGCTCCGGGGATTCTCACTGCCTCCATGCCCCCTTCCCGGGGTGGGCCAACACCGGCGTTTCCCTGTTTCAGGGCGAGAGCGGCAAGGGCGCCTGCCTCCCCCGTCCCTGCCCTCCCGGTGAGATCGGCGCCCTGGTCATCAAAAAAATGCTCTCGGATGCCGGTGGTTTCATAGAGGCGGGCGGCGAAGGCTCTCAGGGAGGAAACGCCTTCATGTTCGAGGATCCATGTATATGCTTGCCCGTGAACGGCGAACGGGCCGCCGGGCATCGGATGGCGCGGCGAGTGGAAAGGTCCCGTCTCAGTCATCCAATCGACGGTAAGCACCGCCCCGATCATAAAAAGAGTCGTCAACCAGAACGACAGGCAGATTTTGACAAAAAGATTATTTTTTAACATTTTCCTCTCCGTTATGCTGCTGGTTGTCCATCCCCTGCCCCGGCGGTTGAGGGAGGACATAGACATAACCGCTGCCGCGTATGGATTTGATCCGCTCCGTGCCGCTGTTTCCCTGACCAAGTTTTTTACGGAGCTTGCTCACATGGACATCGATACTGCGGTCATAGGGGGTCAAGATGCGTCCCAGCACCGTCTTGGTCAGTTCATCCCGCGTGACCAGGCGCCCCATCTTATAGAGAAATATTTCCAGAAGACTGAATTCGACGGCGGTAAGATCGACAGGAGCGCCAGCACGCAGCACCGTGCGCGTCCCCATATCGAGTTCCACATCTCCCACCTTGTACCGGAAAGATTTCACGCCGGCCGCTATTCCCATGGCATCGCGATTTGAACGGCGCAGGATGGCGCGGAGGCGGGCAACCAACTCTCGCGGGTTGAAGGGTTTGGCCAAGTAGTCGTCAGCGCCTAACTCCAAACCGGCGATCCGATCTACATCCTCCCCCCGGGCGGTAAGCATGAGCACGGGGGTGTTCGTGCGGGCGCGCACCTCTTTGAGGACGGCAAAGCCGTCATGCTCTCCCGGCAGCATGACATCGAGGACGATTATTCCATATTTCCCCGTTAAGGCCTTTTCCATGCCCTTTTCCCCGTCATAGGCTGTTTCGACGGCAAACCCTTCCCGCACCAGGTATTCATCCAACAGCTCAGAGAGAGCACGATCATCGTCAATCACCAAGATGAATTCAGCGGGAGTTGCCATGTCGTTAGTGCTCCTTCAGTAAATATTTTCTTCGCCCCCCTTGCAGACCAGGAACTATTTTCCCCGTTTCTGGTAAGGAGTGCGATCCACCATGCCACAAATCAAATAGATTTATTGTTAAGAATTGTAAAGAGTCTTTCCCGGATCGAAGCATCCGAACTTCCCCCTGGCGGCGCAATATGCATTGCCGAGACATCAGTTGGACCGTTGAGCCATCCCAGTCTCACCATCGTCGTTGCCGGCAATCGTTAACATTTGTAAATCTATGACAAATCCTCCGATTACCAGCATCAAAGGGCACATCGGTTGCTTATCTGTCTTTCGCATGCTTGGAATAACCGCCGCTTAATTCATGCATAGCAAGGGGATTATCTATCAACCATTAAACCAAAGAAAGGAGAATGTCATGGTAAGTGGAGTTAGTAGTTTCAGCAGCAGCACCGCCGCCTCGCTTGCTGAAATGAGACAGAAAATGTTCAAGAGTGTCGACACTAACAGCGACGGATCAATCGACAAAACCGAAATGTCGGCATTGTTCCAGCAGAACGCGTCAAGTATTGTCGATTCACTATTCAGCGGCCTGGACGCTAATCAGGACGATTTGATCAGCATGATCGAATCGGATGCCGGTCTGGCAAAGCTGGGTCAGTCGATAAAGAATAGTGGCAACGGCATGGCGGGCGCTTCAGGGATGCCGCCGCCGGATAAGGTTTTCGATACCGCCGATGCGAATGGTGACGGTTCCGTCACTAAGGAAGAACTGGCCTCCGTCATCGGAAAAGGGGGCGCCGACGAATTGTTCAGCAAGATCGACACAGACGGCGACAGCCTCATCAGCCGTGCCGAAGATAAAACATTCCGGGAAAGCATGGCGGGCGCTTCCGGAATGCGGCCCCCTCCCCCGCCGCCGGACAAGGTTTTCGATACGGCGGATACTAATCAGGATGGCGTTGTCAGCAAGGAAGAGCTGGCCGCTGTCATGGGAAGCGGAAACATTGACAAATTGTTCAGCAAGATCGACACGGACGGCGACGGCCTCATCAGCCGTACCGAGGATGAAACATTCCGCAAAAATATGACCGAGGAGATGCAAAATCAGACTTCTGCAAAATCAGATCTGAATAACATCAACGATTTCGTTCAGGACTGGCAGAGTAAAATGTTTGAGGCGCTGTTGAACGGTCTCACCGCGGCGGCAAGTTCTTCAAAAGAGTCGACATCACTTTACGCATAGATCGGCGGGCTTCATACCGATCAAGGACGTCGATTCCCATGTTGTGTTTACGGGCATTCCGGGAATGTAGGGTTCGAAATAGATTATTGAACAACACTATCTTAAAGGGGCGGCCAAACGGACGCCCCTTTATGTCGTACCCGGCATGGTGGACACCGGGGAATATAAATAGGGATACAGCCCCCGGCAAGATCGGGGGGCGGTTCGGATTATTCATAGATACCATATATCAGTATATCATTTGCCGGATTCCGCGTGAATCTTATAAGCAGCGATGACGCTCTCTCTTCCCACCATGCTACCTGAAGATGTCACCAGGGCCATGACAATCTCGTCCTGACCGTCATTATCGATATCCTTGATCTGGTAGTCCGCCACATAGCCGCCCATTTTCCGGGTATGCCAGCTT
>JAPLJZ010000161.1 GCA_026388335.1 Deltaproteobacteria bacterium | reverse complement strand
ATTGATGAGTTGAAGCATCATGTCCCTCTCTGATCGCTGGATAATGGGCAGACCGTTCTATCTTCGAATGAGGATAAATCGATCAAGGGTTGATTTTTGGCTATTTCAGCTAACTCGCACATTTAGTGCCACGGATTCAGGTTTTAGTTATAGCGGCCCTTTATTTTATAAAGGTTGGATTTCTAAGGCCATGGCCATACAATGATTATATCCCTCTCGCACATATTGACAAATTATTGCAATATATCAACATTAGGACGGGACTGATTCTTTGTTCAATTTATATTATTTTACGAGGATATATTATCCCTATTTTTAAATCTCAAACCCTCCGCCTTTTTTATGAGCAGCCCTTGTCCATATTAACCTTACCCTTGGTCGGCTTCATTATGGATATAGGTAAATTAATCGGTTACGTCAAGGGGACATTTAATTCATTTTTGGCAATGCTCAAAAAACGACTCGATATGGTGAATGGGGAAAAAGCAGGCCTAGGCGATAATTGATGGAAAAGGCTTGCAGAATTTGTCAGAATAAAAAGGATAATCGAAAACATGTTTTTCGCGAAAAGTATTTTGGAACGAATGACGAGTTTGACTATATTGAATGCTCAGTCTGTGGGACATTGCATATTAAAGAAACTTCTAAGGAGTTGGGAAAATATTATAGAGGTACCTACTGTCCGCATTCGAATCAATTGACCGCACGTGAATCAATGGTCACTAAGCTGTCCAAATGGTTGGCAGAAAAGGGGGAGTTGACATCGGATATATGCCACACGATATTGAATCCCTTTATCTCTGTCGATCTTGGACTTGAAGCATTTTTCCGTCTTTCGCCCTCCCCGTTTCCCGCGATGCGCATTCTTGATGTGGGTTGTGGAAATGGTACTTATGTAAAGCGACTGCGTATTTCCGGTTTTGGTAATGCATTCGGCATTGATCCTTTTTTGCCGGAATATTTACTGCAAGACGCCGACCATGCCTTTCAGCGGTCAGAGATTTCACAGATGGATGACAATCAGCACTATGACATCATTATCTTCAATCACAGCTTTGAGCATTTAGCTTTGCCGCAGAACGCCCTACATCACGCGAAGCGACTTCTTGCTGATAACGGTCAAATCATTATGCGTATTCCCCTTGCGGGCTCACAAGCGTGGTCTATTTTTGGAAAGGAATGGGTCCAACTTGATGCTCCCAGGCATCTTTTTCTGCATTCAATTAAGGGCATCAATCTGATAGCAAACCGGGCCGGCTTGAAGATCCGAAAAATTCGGTATGATTCAAGCGGTTTCCAATTCTGGGGCAGCCGTTTGTACTGTCAGGGCAAATCATTGATTTCCGGAGCTCAGCATAGAAGCATAATTAGATTCATGATGCAGTTGCCCGCAAGGCAGTTCGACGAATTGAGGGCGTTATATTACAACCGACGGGGTTTGGGTGACCAGGTATGTTTGTATTTGGCAGCTCAGTAAATGTGTAATCCTTTAGTCAGCATATGCATGCCTGTTTATAACGGTGAAAAAACGCTGGATGCTACACTGGCATCTATGGTGGCTTCCGAGTATCAGAACATCGAAATCATTATTTCCGATGATGGTTCTACGGATGAAACACCTGAAATATGCCGCCGCTGGATGCAAAAAGACAATAGGATATCATACCATCCCATGCAAAAAAACTCAGGCGCCGTTGCCAATTTTAATCGCACATTCCATTTGGCCAAAGGGAAATATTTCACTTGGGTTGCTCAGGACGATCGACGCCATCCCGCCTATATCCGGAAATGTGTCCAGGAAATAGAAAGAGATGAAGGTGTTGTCCTTTGCCAATCAAAAATAGCGTTAGTGCTTCATGATGTGGATAACTTGTTAAAATATGTGAACATAACACCTCTTGTAGGCCTGGCAAAACCTGTCGATCGTTTTTTGGCCGCCTATCGTACAGGGGAGGAAATTGCCTGTGTTGCTTTCTATGCACTTATCAGAGCTGATGCGGCACGAAAGACGAGACTCTGGAGAAATTATTTAGGATCGGACATAGCTTTTTTTAATGAATTGTCCCTTTATGGTAAATTTGCAGAGGTACCGGAGGTCCTTTTTTGGTATTTTGGAAGGGAAAAAGTACGAACTCCTGCACAGCATTATAAATTTCTGAATCCGCAAAACCACTATCCAAAGTTTTATCTGCCTTTTTTTGTAATGGCTTATAATCAAGCCTATTCCGTTTTACGATCACCCCTTGGCGCGTGGGAAAAGATTCAGGCCATGACGGAGCTTTTTATAATCGAATCAAGGATCATCCTTCGGAAAATCCTGTTCTACGGAATGGGAAAATTATTTGGCACTACAGTAGCGAAAAAAGTATTTCAAAGCCTGAATCTAAAAATTCCTGTTCCATTGCCAACATAAATGGACAATTGGCAATGCCTTCGGGAGGAATGATCGTGCTAAAGAAAAAACAATTATTCAAGTATATTGCCGTCAGTTGCATTTGTATTTTTCTGTATTTTTTTTCACGATCGAAACGACCACCCGGCAGGGCGTCAATTATCAAACCCAGTCCATTCGCATTCCTCTATACCTCAAGGCATTTGACTTGTTTGAGCGCCACTTTCATTATCGATGGCTGGTCAATCAGATTGTTACGGAGAAAATGGATGATCAGCAGAAAGTTGAAGCTATATTTAACTGGACGATCCGCCATGTGGCAAAACAACCGCCACAACTGCCGATAATAGACGACCACGTCTGGCACATCATCGTTCGTGGATATGGTGTTGAAGATCAGATGGCTGATGTATTCGCTACTCTCACAAATTATGCCGGTATAAAGGCATTTATGCTTAGATGCAATGGCCCTGCGGCAGCGAAACCGAATCACATCATCGTTACCGCAGTTTACTTCAATAACGACTGGCATTTATACGATGTTTACCGACGAACGATGTTTGTTGACAAAGCGAATCGATCAGCATCCATTAAGGATATTATTGCATCACAATGGCAGACCAAGGCGGTCGATTTAAATGGAATTGTTAAGGAATCAGTTCGTTACATGGATTACTTTGAAAAGCTCAATATAGGAGAGTTTGACTCCCTTTATCGTAAAAACAGATCCGCTATTCAGGACCCCATCTCGCGGTTTAACTACTTCCTGAGTGATTGGAAAATTTAAAAAAACCATAACGAGTATATCAATGCAACCCAATAATTTAAAAGCAACAATCCATTCTCTATGCACCACCTGGTGGGGCCTGTGGGTCATTTTTTTTACCTATACAGTCTTTTCTGCTCTTGTCATTCAGATGATTTTACCCCATGTAATGCCGAGTATTTTCTGGGCTCACGGTATATTCGTGCCCGATTCTACCGGCTTTCACCGAATCGGCGTCCGGAAAGCCCTGGAAATGGCGCAGAAAGGGTGGACTGCCTGGGAGCTACGTCCCCAGTTGCTATATCCCGCCGGCATCACATCCATATTTTATTATTTGTGGAAGCCTGAACCATATGCGATGATCCCATTTAATGCCGTTCTTCATGCAACATCCGGCTGTCTTGTGTATCTCCTGCTTTCCTCCTTTATCCGGAATCGTCTGGCGGCAGCATGCGGTGCCGGTCTCTTTGTGCTTAATCCGGCATCTCTTGAATGGACGTCACAAATCCACCGAGACGGTACTTATATCCTTGGGAATTTGATGATGCTGACAGGCTGGTATCTTTTAATTAAGGGCCTAATCAAAAAACGACGGACCTATTTTTTATATTCCCTCCTGCTTACTATTGCCGGGTCGCTAGGCATCTGGGCATCAAGGCCTTACTGGAATCAAGTTGCCATTGTAGCATGCATCCTGCTGTTTGCTGTCATTGTGATTTATGTATTAATTCATGTGAAGGATTATCATCCATCTTGGCTTTTGACAACCATCGTAACCAGTTGTCTGATGATTGGCATTCAGGTTCCTTTCATGTTCCTGGGTGCAGAATGGAATGCTCAAAGCCAGGCTGCTGCCGAAAAAGAAAAGCTGCAGATAACCAAACAGGAAAAATCATTTGAGACTAACCAAATAAAAGAAAAGTGGTGGATCACTGAACAGGAAAAATTGTTAGATACTAACCAAATAAAAGAGATATTGCACCATTTAGTAGCATTGCATACGTATTTAGAGGAAAAGCACCAATATCTCTTCCAATACAAAACGGAAGAAAATATAAATGCAGTTAGGACGGTTGTTGAAAAGAAAAAGGTCAGTCAGGTGAATCTTGGACAACTGTCCAAAGAAGAGAAGAAACAGTATTTACATGATCTAATTATTTGGCATGAGGGACTCATGGAATGGAATAAAGCACTTAATGAAAAAAGAAATAAAGTACTCAACTGGCAGCAAACCTCCTATATACCGTCCTTCATAGATAATAAACTATATGGATTGTGGGTGTACCGTCTCGGAACAGCCAGTGCGGGAGGAAATACTTCGATTGACCGCTACACCTCCTTAAACTCGTTTGTTGCTGTTGTGAAATATCTCCCCCGTGCCATGCAGATCGCATTTCTCAGCCCCTTTCCGTCGGAATGGTTTAGGCAAGGCAGCACGCCTGCAAGTACTTTAGGTAAGCGCATGATAGGAGGCATGATGATTATTTTTTATACATGTCTTTTGTTCTTCATCTGGTGCCTCTGGGAAAACCGCAGTAACCTTCTATTCTGGCTCATTACCCTCCACAGCACCTTTGGGCTTATTGTCTTTACCTACGTTTATGCCAATGTGGGAACCCTTTCCCGTCTTAGATACGGATTCTATATGATTATTATCTGTTCAGGGTTTGCGTTTGCCATCGAGAAAATAATGATACGGGGCAAAACCATCCCTTGACAAGACGTCCACTCCCATGAGTCTCATAAAACGGAACGTCATTGCAAATCTTGCCGGGAACGGCTGGTCGGCCTTGCTGTCGATCATCGTCATCCCCGTCTATATTTATTTCATCGGAATTGAAGCCTACGGCCTGATCGGAATTTCGGTGATGTTCTTCTCCCTGTTTTCCATCCTGGATATGGGGATGACCGTCACCCTTGGTCGAGAATTGGCACGTCTGTCAGCACTTCCAGGCAAAGTGCAGGAAGCGCGAGATCTTGTCCGATCCCTTGAAATACCTGTTTGGCTGATCGCTTTGTTGTTAGGCACGGTCATGATTACGGCATCCCATACCATAGCCCACGACTGGTTGAAAACGGGCAAGCTGCCCTTACAGACTGTCCAGTATGCTGTTATCCTCATGGGTGTATCTATTGCGCTACAATGGCCGTCTAGTTTCTACATTTCCGGCTTAAACGGTCTGCAGCACCAGATCCTGTTGAATGCTATCACCGCAGGAATGGCTACATTCCGTTGCATTGGTACGATTCTTGTCCTTTGGCTCATTTCCCCAACGCTCAATGCCTTTTTTGCCTGGCAAATTCTGGCGAGTTTTGTCCAAACAAGCATTCTCGCCCTCTTTCTTTGGGAAAAGATCCCCTCTACAGGTGTGAAATCTCAATTTCAGACGAGTTTGTTAAAAGGGACCTGGCATTTTACGGCAGGTGCCGGGGGAAGCTCAATCGCAGGACTGCTGATCTCACAGATGGACAAGATCATTTTAAGCAAACTGCTATCCCTGGAAATGTTTGGCTATTACTCTCTCGCAAGTACAGCAGCGACAAGTTTCAGTCGTCTTATTAGTCCTTTGGTAATTGCAGTTTATCCAAGAATGGTACAGCTTGTGGCGTTACATGATACAGTCTCGCTACGCAGATTGTATCATGTAAGTTGTCAATTGATGTCTGTTATTATTATCCCGGTAAGCCTCATTATGGTTTTTTTTCCCAAAGAGATTCTGTTGATCTGGACACAGGATCTTTTGACTGCTCAAAAAACATATTTAATCATGGTGCTGCTGACAATCGCAACATTGATAAATGGCCTATCACACCTGTCATTAAGCCTGCAATATGCTAACGGTAGAGTAAAGGCGATCTTTTTCATCAGCTTCATAGTGATGCTGGTCATGGCCGTTACTATATATGCCGGGACAAAAATGTATGGCGTATACGGCGCTGCTGTTGGTTTAGTTGCAGTCCACATTAGCTACACCTTATCCCTTATTCATATCATTCATCGGCAGTCTCTACCGGGGGAATTAGGGCTTTGGTACACTCAAGATGTAGGTCGACCGTTGTTTGCAGCACTTGCCGTCACCCTGATCGGCAGAATAATTCTTGATCCAATAACAAACATCTGGATCATGCTTATTGGTATATTGGTAACGGCCTTGGTTTCTATTATCGTCACATCAATGTCCACCCTTGAGGTCCGGCGCTTATTTATCCAATATATCAATGGATTTCGAGAAAGGACTCCCCATGTCATATGATAAAACTGCACCGCTGGTCAGCAAGGAGATACTTCATGCGTATTCCTTTTATGAGTTCCGGGGACCTTTCTATATTTGCCAATGCGTCCCATAAATAAACATATGGTAAAGATTTTCTTGCATATAGGCAGGATCTCTGGAATAGGGGATCACCCTGACCGGTTTGCAGAAGGAGTCGAGGAACCTATGTCCCATAATCCGAATATCCAGCGTATTCTTGGGGAATCGAAAATCCCCTCTGAACATCAAAGGCCCTCAAAACAGGCTTTATCGCGTTAAACATGAAAGATCCTTGCCCTACACACAGTCACGAAACGACCCCGCAAAAGATGCAGGATTGTCTTTGGGAACACTATCAGAGCGACGCAGTTTTATATTTTGACCTGAGCTACCCGCGCCTGGATTTCTTGGCGTCACATTTCAAAAACGGTCAATCTATCCTGAACATCGGTGTTGGCAATGGCTATCTGGAAGAACGATTACATAAGAACGGTATCGACATCCATACCCTTGATCCCTCCGAAAAAGCCATTGAACAGTTGAAAGAAAAAATCCCATTGGGGAGTAAAGCTCAAGTCGGCTATTGCCAGGCCATCCCTTTTCCATCAAATGCCTTCGATGGCGTTATTATGACCGAGGTTCTCGAGCACTTGATGGACGATGCCCTAATTCAAGCAGTAGCGGAAGTTCGTCGTGTTCTGAAGCCTGGAGGGATTTTTATCGGTACGGTTCCTTACAACGAAGATCTAAATGCAAACCGGGTTATCTGCCCTTGCTGCCACATCGTATTTCATCGCTGGGGCCATCATCAGTGTTTCGATAAGAATAAGTTGGTTTCGCTTCTGTCGACAGGTGGTTTTTGCATCCGAGAAGCATACCCCCGGGCTTTTCCTGATTGGGCTCGCATTCATCCAAAATTGCTCATGAAGTCAATTCTACGTTACGTGTTGGGTCGCCTGGGAGAGCAGATCGTTTCTCCAAATCTCTTTTTTCTTTGCGAAAAAAATTTTTGAAACATGGTGCTAAGTACAAGTAGAATCAGCCACCTTCGCAGGCATTATGGCATTCGTATCTTAAATTATATTGCTTCTAATTTTCTCTGGAAGATTCGTCAGAAGTTCGGCATGATCCGGGGTGGCGGTGGACATTCCCACGCCAAGCTTAGCATAGATGAATCAATCCGCCATATTGAAAATATTTTTCAGCGGTATTGTCAATACGGAGATCTTTCCCGTTTCATGGGTGTTTGTGTAGAAGTTGGTCCTGGAGATAGTGCGGGTGTTGCGATGCTGATGCGGAAATCCGGCGCGGATGAAGTGAAACTGATTGACCGGTTCTACGCACCCCGCGATATGGAAAAGCAAAAGCGTATCTATGAGGTCCTATCTAATAAATTCGACTTGGCATTCTTGAAAAACGGAATGGCATGGGACGAAAAAAACCTCCATGGAATAGAATGGAAGATCGGACTTCCCGCGGAAGACTTTTTCCGGCAGGTCGCCGAAAGTGGCGCTATGTTTGACACCATTGTTTCCTGCGCAGTCATGGAACACCTTTATGATCCTCTGGGATGCCTGATCGACATGACCAAATGCCTGAAAGAAGATGGGACGATGATCCATTGCATCGATTTCAGAGACCATGGCATGTTTGAGCCTCGCTATCATCCTCTGAAATATCTCACAGTTCCTCGATCACTCTATCGAATGATGACAAGATATTCCGGGGACCAGAACAGGGTTCTTATTCATGACTACCGCAAGGTTCTTGATGATCTGTCGCGGGACAATACCATATCTTATGATTTCTATGCATGGTTCCTCGTCGGGGGGATTGAACTCGACCAATTGGTCAGAATCGATCAAATATCTTCGGAACAATGGCAAACGCCAGTAGCGATTGTCGATAAATGGCGGCATGAGCTGGCAGCAGATTATCGGACTGTACCAAGCAGGGACCTTGCTGTGGCGGGGATCTGTTTGGTCGTGAAAAAGACCGGAGTACCCGCTCAATGAGAATCTTATTAAAGATACTGGATGTCTCCTCCGCACTCATTGTCTTGATATTCATCCTGTCCGTTATGGGTGTTAACGTGCTAACAGGACGGCGTCCCCGGCAACTGCGGAGAAAACTCCTTGTCCTTGATATGGCTTATACCCTGGAAATGGTCAGGGAACGCCAGCTCCATGAAGCTGTCACTTGTCGCGATTTGAATGGCTACTTTGAACATGTTTGGTCGGTTCACCCCTGCGCCACGGTTATCCCTCCGAGCAATCCGATGGATCTTTATGGACCGGTAGAGGAAACGTCTTTAGCAGAAAATCATACCATAGCGGAAGGGAAAATAGGTCGTTATGATCTGTTGAAATCCTTTCCGTTATTGAATTTCCTCCTGTCACAATGGCATGTTTATTGTTACCTGATCAACCTGATCAGGAAAGAACATATTTGCGCCGTCCGGGCCGGTGATCCTTATTATCTGGGACTCTGGGCCGTTCTGATTTCCCGTGTGTGCAAAATACCTTGCGCTGTGCGGGTGAATGTCAATTATGATGCGTTCTACGCCTCTACAGGTAACCTTGCCTTTCCCCGTCTATTCAGGAAAAGATGGATAGAAAAACTTATCGACCGTTATACTCTGAAGCGGATGGATCTTGTGGCAGGGGCCAATCAGGATAATCTCGACTTTGCCATCGCCAATGGTGCGAGAAAAGAATATGCAACAATCTTTCGCTACGGGAATCTGATCCACTCCGCCCACTTTGTGCCACAGGAGAAACGGCCTTCTCCGCAAGAAATTCTGGAACCTTTGGGGGTCTGGCAAAAGCCTTTCAGTTTCACCATCTCCAGGCTTGAGCCACTGAAACATCCTGATGATATTCTGCGCGTCATCGCAGAACTGAAAAAGCGGGGATATATATTAAACGCCATCATCGCCGGTGAGGGTTCCATGGGCCCCTCCCTTGAGGTCATGGCGAAAGAACTTGACATTTCCGGACAAATGGTGTTTGCCGGGAACCGCAACCAGGAATGGTTGGCCACGGTGATTCCCCATGCAACCGTTATTATATCCCCTTTCATGGGCCGAGCCCTCACGGAGGCAGCGCTTGGTGGACGATCTATTGTGGCCTATGATATCGACTGGCAGGGCGAACTGATCCAAACGGGAATAACAGGCGAATTGGTTCCTTACAAAGATTGGCAGGCTATGACAGACGCTGTTGAAAAATATCTGCGAGACCCCGGTTACGCAAAGCGTATGGGCGAAAACGCCAAGGCACTCATTTTGGAAATGATGGATCCTGTAAAACTGACCGAACATGAAAGGAAGACCTACGAATCGCTATTCCGGCGCTTTTTCTCCAAGGCAATGCCAACACAATGACCCAAATAGTAAAATTGCTCCGCTCCGATAGGTTCGTTCTCTTATCTATTCTCCTTATTGGACTCGCTATACGGTCCTTTTCCTGGTGGTATCAGGGGGGATACAAGGGAAACGATGCGTGCGAGTTCGAGACAATGGCGCAGACGATCCTCCAGGGAAATTGGGGATTGTATTTCAAGGCGAACCGCCCTCATCAGCCGGTGTACGGTCTTCTTTTGAGCCCTGCATACCTCCTGCATATCCGCCTGGCCGTTTATGTCTTCGTTCTGCATACCATGTTGTCTCTTGGAACCATCTATCTTGTCTATAAGACAACAAGGGAGTTTCTTGATCCCAAATGCGGCAAAATAGCCGCCTTTCTCGTCGCCGTAAACTTGATGATGGCCTACTGGTTTCCTTGGACATCGGGCGACATCCCCTTTCACTTCTTTCTGGCTTGGTTCGCCTTCTGCACCGTCAGCGCCTGGGTGAACCCGCGGCCTGCCAGCGTTTTTCTCTTCTTCGTTTCCGGACTCATATGCACGCTGACCAGACCGGAGGGCTTCTTCGTAGTGGTGGTTGCATTCCTCATTCTTTTATTTCGCATCCTTTCAATACGGGGTCTTTCTCTTCAGAAAAACGCGCTGGTTTTGATTTGCCTCGTTTTTTTCGGCGCAAGTACCGCCGCCGCAACACTGACGTATCATAAACAGGTCCGGGAAGCCTTCTTCTCCAACATACACGTCGCCTACGCCCTTTACATATCTACGCGCATGTCCACCAATAGTCCTGCGGAACAATCGGCTGCGTACGATTCCAGGGGGCATGTCATCGAAAGGGCACAGAGCCGTCCCGGTTTTATCTCTCCAAACTATGCCCTGTCCATGGAAGGGATGAGTTTCATAAGAGAAAAACCTGTGACATGGCTCAAAATGTATTTTTTACGTCTAACATCCATTATCTTTCCTTCGCTCTATTGTCCTTGGTGTTCGGTAAAAAATAATATATACAGTTTTACCCTATCCTTCATTCTCTTCGCCGGTTCCGTTCTTGCTGTCGTTCTGAAAAGCGAAAGAAGGTTTCAGGCCACCGGCATAACGATTATGGGAATGACCCTTGCCATGGCCATCAGTCTGTTTCAACGGGAACTGGATTACCGCGTTCCCCTGTCAATACACATTCTTTTTTCCATTGTCGCTCCCTTTGGTTGGTTCCAACTATACTCCATGATTCGGCGGAATGGCCATGAAACATCTAAATAATCAACCTCTTCCATTATTTCATCTGGTGATCCCCTGTTATGAGGAAAGCAAGCGCCTTCCTTCATACCTTTCAGAACTCGCTTCACTGCTAAAAACTAAGGAATACCGCACGCACATTCTGGTAGTCGACGACGGATCAAGTGAAGCGGAAAGAAAGAAACTTCGTGACACGCTTCATGAAATGAGAAAAAATAACGATTTCATTGTTGAACCTCTGTTTCTTGAGTGTAACAGGGGAAAAGGGTTTGCCGTCCGTTCCGGGTGGAGCGCTGGTGGATCAGCTTCATGGCTGGCTTTTGCCGATGCCGATGGGGCGACGCCGGCCCAGGAGGTGGTCCGGGTTTTTGACATGATCATTGCTCACAATGACAGCTCCCGCTGTTTCTTTGGTTCCCGCATCAGGATGCTTGGCCGTTCCGTGGAAAGACACTGGAAACGCCATGTGACGGGACGTATCTATGCCACGTTGGTTGGCTTCGTCATCAATGAATCTATTTACGATTCCCAGTGTGGCTTCAAGGTTGTTCCCGCAGAGGCCTTCAAGATGATCTGTAGCATCTTGAAGGAAGATAGATTCGCCTTTGACAGCGAGCTTATTGCAGCCCTGTCCGATGCCGGGTACCAACTCGAGGAAATTCCCGTAGACTGGCAGGATATCCCCGGCAGCAAGGTGTCTCTCCTGAAGGATTCGGCACGAATGGTGAAAAGCCTTTTCTACATCAGAAAAAGAAGAAAAAAATGGATGTTGTCGAACAGGGACAGCTGACCTGCGCGGAGGCCATGGAGCATTGGTACTACCGGGCTCAGTTCAGGCATCTGGCAGGGGTAATCAGATCGTTGCCTATTCCGCTCCGGACAATGCAGGTGGCCGATTTTGGCTGCGGAATCGGCCTTTATCTGATGATGCTCGAGAAATCCGGCATTCTCAGGGCGGATCAACTGCGTGGAATTGATTCTGCCTTTTCCGTAAAAACACCCGTTGCCGACGGAAACACCTTTATATATCCTGCTTTTCCCGATGATCGATTATTTGATGTCATTTTAATGATGCATGTCCTGGAACACATTGAGGACGATGCATCGGCGCTGAAGTCTGTTTCCATCCGCTGCCGGAAAGGCGGCTTCCTGTTCATTTCCGTGCCGGCATTTCAGTCCCTCTGGTCGTCTCATGATGTTTTTCTTGGCCATCGCAGACGTTATAACAAGGAAACCCTGCAGGCACTCATTTGCAAAGTGCCATTCTTGAAATTAAAGACTATTTATTATTATGGTGCGTCCATCCTGCCCATGGTCTTCCTGATCCGCCTGATGAAAAAAAAGGATGACCGGCCTGCCGCTTCGGATCTCAGGCCCGCACACCCCATTATGAACAGGTTGCTTCTGTCCATTTTCAGCATGGAAAACCGATGGGCCCGATTCAACCGCCTTGGCGGGCTGGCCGTCCATGCCGTTTGTCAAATCGAGTAGTTAAAAAGCTCATGATCGTAAAGCGGTCACTTTTGTCTTGACAACCATTATTCGATCAAAGTATCAGGAGCCCTGTTAAAAACTCCCGGGAGCATGTAACGATGGATCGCTTGTCTGCGGATTGCAGGAGAATTATACTGGAGCAGTCCAAACGGGCCAATGTCGGCCACATTGGATCTGCACTGTCAGTAGTGGATATCATTACCGCCCTGTATATGCGTGTCCTGCGCATTCCATCACCCGGCGATCCCGACCGTGACCGCTTC
This sequence comes from Deltaproteobacteria bacterium, assembly GCA_026388335.1. GTDB lineage: Bacteria > Desulfobacterota > Syntrophia > Syntrophales > UBA8958 > UBA8958. The sequence continues at coordinate 34,771 of JAPLJZ010000161.1, read as the reverse complement.
ATTCTTTCCAAGGGTCATGCCGCCCTTGCTTTGTATGCCGCCTTTTATATGAAAAAGTGGCTCAATCAGGAAGAGCTGAACACCTATTGCTGTAACGAAAGTTACCTTGGCGTTCATCCGGACCACAAGCTCAAGGGAATTGATTTTTCAACGGGATCATTGGGGATGGGATTAACGATGGGTGCTGGTGCAGCGCTGGCAGCCCGTATGCAGACATCCAAACGCAGGGTTTTTGTCCTGTTGAGCGATGCAGAATGCAACGAAGGATCCGTCTGGGAGGCCGCCATGTTCTCGGCCCATCATGGTCTTGATAACCTGATTGCCATAATCGATTTGAATGGACAGCAGGCATTGGGCTACACAAGGAATGTCCTGGCGATGAATTCCATGAGCGAACGCTGGCGTGCTTTCGGTTGGGATGCCCGTGATGTGGACGGACACGATATCCAGGCCATGACTGACACCATTGAAACCCTGAAAGAAACACGTGGGATACCTCATGTGCTAATTGCCCATACAACATTCGGTAAAGGCGTATCCTTCATGGAAAGGCAAATCAAGTGGCACTATATGCCCATGAACGATGAAGAATACGAAATAGCACTCAGGGAAATAGATCATCGTGCGTAGACCCTTTATTCGAACATTAACTGAGCTCGCACGTAAGGACGAACGTATCGTTTTGTTAACGGCGGACTTGGGATTCATGGCCCTGGAAACATTTTCGGAAAGTTTTCCGGATCGCTTTTTCAATGTAGGGGTTTCGGAACAGAACATGATGGGAGTGGCTACGGGGCTGGCGGAAGCTGGTTTTATTCCCTTTGTTTATTCGATTGTCCCTTTCGCTGTGTTGCGGCCCTATGAATTTATCAGAAACGGACCCATGGATCATGCGTTGCCTGTTCGAATCATAGGTATAGGTGGTGGATTCGATTACGGCACCAACGGCATCTCCCATTACGGTCTTGAAGACATCGGTATTCTGAGAATTCTGCCCGGTATGAACATTGTTGCACCAGCCGATCACCTTCAAGCCTGCGAAGCGCTGAAATCAACCTGGAATCTCCCGATGCCCGTCTATTACCGCCTCGGCAAAGATGAGGTCAACACCATTGCCGGTCTCGACGGACGCTTTGAATTCGCTATCCCCCAACTTATCGGAAAGGGGACTGATATTTTAATCGTCTCAATCGGGAACGTCACAAACGAAGCCGCTGAAGCTCTTAAAATCCTTGAAGGCAGGGGTGTACAAGGCACACTCATGGTGGTGTCGCATATTCATGACTCCATGCGTGATAATCTTGCAGATGTTCTAAAAATGTTTTGTCTTGCAATAACGGTGGAAGGACATTTTGTGAATGGAGGCTTGGGTTCCCTGATTTCAGAAGTGGTCGCGGAAAACGGACTGCCGTGCAAAGTCCTTCGTTGCGGTGTCAGAACCTTTCCAAATGGTTTATCGGGTAGCCAGTCATGTATGCATACGCTCAATGGAATCAGCGGACGACAAATTGCCGAAAAGGGCCTCGAGTTACTGGGAAAAATGCCGGGGGAATGATCGTTCTATGACTACAAAACCATCTTCGGATATTAAAATCAGCGCGATCGTAGCCTGTTACCTCGATGCACCGGCGGTGCCCTTCATGTATGAGCGCTTAAAAGCCGTATTCGCCAAGCTTCGTGTCCAGTATGAGATCATTTTTGTCAACGACAGGAGCCCTGACAATGCCGCAGAGGTTCTCGCAGAACTTGCCCGTCAGGATAAGCAGGTGGTTGTCATCAACCATACCCGGAATTTCGGGTCGCAAAACGCTTTTACGAGCGGCATGCGCATCGCGACGGGAGATGCCGTCGTTTTACTGGACGGAGATCTCCAGGATCCGCCAGAGCTGATCGAATCATTCTACCAGAAATGGCAGGAAGGATACGACATTGTCTATGGAATTCGCGTCAAACGTGATGCAACCGTATTTCTTCAATTCGCGTACAAACTGTTTTACCGTGTTTTTCGTTCCGCCTCCTATGTCCCGATGCCTCTGGATGCCGGGGATTTTTCCCTGATTGATCGACGAGCCGTTGACGCACTGAACAGCCTTCCGGAAAACAATCGTTTCATGCGGGGATTAAGGGCCTGGATTGGCTTTAAACAGACAGGCATCCCCTATGTCCGTCCTGAACGCATGTTTGGGAGAACAACAAACTCGCTTTTAAAAAACCTGGGATGGGCTCGTAAGGCGATATTCTCATTTTCTTACATTCCCCTCGAATTTATTACATTCCTGGCTTTTTTTACGGTTGTTGTATCCCTCTTTGCCACAACGGCCCAGATCATTCTGCGCGTCATAGCGCCGGAACTCGTACCGCCTGGGTTTTCAACCATCATTGTCCTCATCCTTTTCATCGGGGGTATCCAGTTGCTGTGTTTAAGCATCATAGGATCCTATCTGTCGCATATCTACGATGAAGTCAAAAAGCGCCCTCCCTTCATCGTGGACAGTATTCTGAACAGACCGGATTCCGCCGTTGAATCAACCAACAAGAAAATTCATGATGCCATGTGAATTGTACCCGACGCGCTGTGCCATATGCGGAACGGAGGGGAATGCTGCGGAACTTTATCCCGCAGGCTTCAACATGGATGCTTTGAGCCCCGCCGTCTTTTCGGCAAGACGGATGCCTGACCGTATTCATTTCCGCATGGTCAGATGCAACCGCTGCGGGTTGGTCCGCTCCGATCCCATTGCTCCACCTCAAATCCTGAATCATCTCTACGCACAGAGCACCTTTGAATATGGTGAAGAAGCGGATAATCTGAAGCGCTCCTACGGTCGTTATTTAAAAAAACTGGAAAAATACAGCCTCAGAAAAGGGGCATTGCTTGAAATCGGCTGCGGGAACGGTTTCTTTCTTGAAGAGGCGCTTCGTCAGAAATACGGAAGCATAACGGGAGTAGAACCCAGTGTCGATGCGGCCAATAGAGCTGGGGCGAACATCCGCCCGTGGATTGTCTGCGATATCATGCGCCCGGGATTATTTCCGGAAAATCGATTTGATACCATATGCATGTTCCAGGTGCTGGATCACATTCCCGATCCCAGGTTGCTGCTCGATGAATGTATGCGAGTTCTGCGGCCCGGCGGTCTCGTGCTGTGCATTAACCACAACATCGACGCCGTGTCGGCAAAAATCCTCGGAGAACGCAGTCCTGTCGTCGATATTGAACACACCTATTTATATAGTCCTAAAACGTTGCCTCGCCTTTTTTCAGCGGCAGGTTTCACTGTTTTGGAAACGGAACCGGCCTGGAACACCTATTCTCCCCTTTATCTGGCCCGGCTTCTCCCTATGCCGGGGCCGATAAAAAATGGATTATTGAGATTGCTCCGGACATGGCCGTTCCGATCCATGCGGGTCACCGTTCCCCTCGGTAATATCTGCCTGATCGCCGGGAAATCTGAACGGAACCATGCGGGAGTGACATGAAACCTGTGAATGAAATATCAGTATTTGACACCGACGCGGCACAGCACGGCGGGTACCTGTATACGAAAGATGCGCCCCTCAGTGCGCAGATGGCCACGCAGCGGACAACGGACATCATTCTCCAGGCGGTCACCATGTCGGATTGCTCCATCCTCGATCTTGGGTGCGGAGACGGATTCTACACGGTCCGGTTTTTTGACAGGGGAATGCCCCGGATCATCACTGCTGTCGACGCTGCTCCCCAAGCCATTCATGTTGCCAGGATGAACTCGCGGGAGCGTCGCCTTCAGTTCGTCGTGAGTGATGCGCGGTGGCTGCCTTTCCACGACGATGCCTTCGACATGGTTCTCATCCAGAGCATTCTCCACCACAGTGACAGTCCGATGGAGATAATCCGCGAAAGGCTTCCGGGTTGCTCCTCTAATTCTCATTCATGAACCGAACGGAAACAACATGGGGCTGAAAATCATTGAGAAAATATCCCGTTACCATCGAGAACACGGGGAAAAATCATACTCGTCCCGCCGCCTTAGGTATTGGGTTGAGAAGGCGGGGGGTGAAGTGAACTATGAGAAGTTCGCCGGGTTCGTTCCGATGTTCTGCCCGGACCGACTAGCCAGACTGATGAAAACAATGGAACCTGCCATAGAAGCTATTCCTGTCCTCAATGCCTTGGCCTGTGCCGTTTATGTTATGGCTGCAAGGCGCTTATCATGAAAAACAAGCGTATTATAATTACCGGAGCGACGGGCTTTGTGGGTGCCAATCTGACGCACCGCTTGTGCGGTGACGGTCACGAGGTCCATCTGCTTGTCAGGGAAAATTTCAGACCCTGGCGTATTGATTCCATCCTTAAGAAAATTAATCTTCATATCACGGATTTTGCCCATTCGGAAAGACTCGCCGGACTGGTTCGCGACATTCAGCCCCACCGCATCTTTCATATGGCTGCATATGGCGCCTACTCGGACCAGAAGGATTTTCAACAGATGATTCAAACCAATTTCATCGGGACGGTCAACCTTGTTGAGGCGTGCATAAAAACAGGCTGCGAAGCGTTCATACACACCGGATCATCTTCTGAATACGGGTTCAAGGATCACCCACCGTCGGAAAAGGAGTGGCTGGAACCGAACAGTCACTACGCCGTTACCAAGGCATCGGCGACCCTTTTCTGTACCTATGCGGCCATGTATCATCACTTGCCCCTTTTAACACTCAGGCTCTACTCAGTTTATGGTCCCTGGGAGGAATCGACGCGTCTTATCCCCACTCTTATCTCACGGGGGCTCCGGGGAGAGCTGCCGCCCCTTGTCAGCCCGGAAATTGCCCGAGATTTCGTCTTCACGGAAGATGTAATTACGGCATACCTGCTGGCAGCAGATTTGGCCCACCGTCTGCGGGGAGCCGTCTACAATGTCGGTACGGGTGTGCAGACATCTATTCGCGAAGTCGTGGAAACGGCCTGTGAAGTGATGGATATCAAAACCGAGCCGGTTTGGGGTTCCATGACGGACCGGATATGGGACACATCGATATGGACGGCCGATACTCGTGCCATTCAGGAGGAACTCGGTTGGCATCCCCGGTACGGCTTCGATCAGGGATTCAGAGAAGCGGTGGCGTGGTTTAGAAAAAATATGCAGAGCATGGTCGCATAGGAGATCTGCCAAGAATGAGAAGTTGTTTCTTTCATCCGGACAATGTTCCGTTCACCACCGGGACTTGCTCGCACAGCAGGAGTGGGCAACCATGACGTTTCGTGGTTACGTCAGAAGTCTGTTAACCAGGGTTGCCGGGGTGATAATGGGAATTCCCGTTCCTTACCACCTTGCAGCCATTCTTCTTGTCGCCTTTGCCGTCCGTACGTGCGTCTGGTATCGCAACTGGACCGGCCTCATTCGGCACGGCGACGGCTACCTTTTTATGGCGAAGGCCATTGCCGATGGAAACTGGGATCAGTATTTATCCCACGGGCGCTTTCTTCAGCCCGTTTATTCCCTCTGGCTTGCCCCCATGTACCTGTTCAACTGGCAAGACAGCGTCTATGTTTTCTGTCTTCACCAAGCCTTTGTAGCCGGGACCATCCTGTTCATCTATCTTTCCGCGGGAAAAGTGTACGGCCGACTCTGCGCTCTATGTGCATCGCTTGTTTACGCCGTCCAACCGCAGATTGCATTCTGGTTTAACTGGGCTCTTGCCGATGCAGCCTTTCATTTCCATTTGGCGATCCTCATGTATTGTTCCATTCTTGCCTGGAAGAAAACAACGCCCCTTTCCGTCGCAGGTCTTCTCGCCGCAGGTGCAGCGCTTTCCCTTGTTAGACCGGAGGGTGTAATGGTAACAATCGCCGCTGTCTTCGTATTTATTATTCGCAAGGCATCCGACTGGCGTCAGAGGCCCCTTACTGTCGCAGCCGCCATGGTGTTCCTATCCATTTCTTTCATCGCCGTTTCAGGGTGGTATGTACAATCTCATGAACATGTTAAAGAAAAAATTCTTTCTCATATGCATGTGGGATGTGGATTGTATATCGGCACTCTTCCAACGCCGACCAATCCGCGGGATGTCGATAAAGTTTTGGTTTCTCTTTTTGCGGACGGTGGCAAACTGTCCAAAGAAGATCCTAAAGGGAGAAATCATTGGTACTGGGCGTCTCAAATAGGTCTCCGCAGGCTTCAGGATGACCCTCTAAAAGTCGCCGGGATTGTTGCCCTGAGATATGTTGCCGTCATGATTCCTTCAACTTTTCGGGATGGTTTGATGTCATGGAGATATGTTATTATTGACCGGGTTTTTTCTACATATATGCTACTGGGCACTCTATTTGCCCTGTTTCTCAAAAACGATCAAAGAAAAATTACAATCGGACTGGCATTTATGTCCTTTTCCATCTTTACGATGGTCAGTCTTTTTCAGCGGGAATGGGATGTCAGGGTCCAACTCGCGGCGTACACACTGCTGCTTGGCCCCGCAACATTTGGATGGTTTCTGACCATCCGTTACATTTTGAACTTGGAAATGACAACTGAAAATTGACCACCCCTGAACAGTGTTAATCGTTCCAGATGATGCGGGGTGATCATCTCCTTTTCACCCATGATATTGGCAGGGATGAGCATTCAGAGGGAAAGATAAGACTTGCTAACACCATAGAATACTGCATACATGCCGTAGGCCGTTAGGGTAAAACAATAAGATAAGAATAGAAGCAGGTCTTATGAAAAGAATTTTTGTATTGATTTGCATGACGTTTCTGGGGATGCTTTTGATCACCGGCGGAGCCACGGCGTTTGATCCGGTGCAATTACAACAATTAAAAGATACCAATCAGTGTCAGGACTGTGACCTGGAGGGTGCAAAACCACTCAAGACAAACCTGATTGGGGCAAACCTGAGAGGTGCAAACCTGAGAGGTGCAAACCTGGGCAGGATACTCCTGATCGGGGCAAACCTGAGTGGTGCAGACTTGCGTGGTGCAAACCTGAGTAGGGCAGACCTACGCGGGACAAAGCTGCTCAAGACTAACCTGAGCATGGCAAACCTGAGCATGGCACTCCTGATCGGGGCAGACCTGAGCAATGCAAGCCTGAGCGGTGCAAACCTGATCAAGGCAAATCTGATCGGTGCAAACTTTCACGGGGCAGACTTAACATGGGCAAACCTGATGGGGGCATACATGATCGGGGCAAACCTGAAAAGTGCAAACCTGTGCAAGGCGAAGCTGCTCAAGACAAACCTGATCGGTGCAAACCTGATCGGTGCAAACCTGGCCGAGGCAAACCTGGCCGGGGCAAAGCTGAACAATGCAAACCTGTGCGGTGCAAACCTGAGCGCGGTAAACCTGGCCGGGGCAAAGTTGAACAATGCAAGCCTGTGCGGGGCATACTGGAGCGATGCAAACCTGACAGGGGCAACCTGGACAGACGGTTCAAAATGTAAAAAGGGGTCTATCAGGGAGTGCAAAAAATAGTCTGCGACATTCATGACAGGAACAATCAATTAACTCAGCGGGAACGAATATGAACATAGGCTTTGTCCTTATCCCTTACCAGCAATACTCTGGTGTTGGAGAATACTCTCGCAATCTCTTCCAACACTTAGTTGAAATAGATAAAAAGAACAACTACATCATTTTCCTTCCCACGGATGCAGGAGAAGATGCCTTCGCTTTTTTCGGCAGGGAGAGGTGTGTGATGACAAAGATACCTTCGTCGCCAAGTATTCTACGATATCCGCAAACCATTTTATTTGATGACACCATTGAAAAACACCGCCCACGTATCGATGTCCTGCATTGTTTTAGTTTTCCAATCCCAAGATTCACAGGTAAGGTTATGTTGACGGTTCATGATTTCAAAGAAAATGACCTTCCTGAATTGTTTAACCCCCTAAAAAACGGCCTGCGGATGAGTATTGTGTCCCGGAGTTTACGGCGTGCGGACCACATCATATCTGTCTCTGATTTTACTATAAATAGACTGGTCTATCACTATCCTTTTTGTGATGGAAAAGTGTCGCGAGTTTATCATGGCTTCAGCAACAAATCGTCCTGTGATGGCATAACCCCATCCAGACCGCATCAACGGCCATATATAATGACTGTCGGACATATTGTTCCTCACAAGAACCACAAAAACCTGATTCTCGCCTTCAACAAGCTCCTCGATCGACCCGATTTCGAACATGATCTTGTTATTATAGGCAAAAACTATTCTTCTCCACAATTCTTTGACAACATAAGGTCACTCTGTACGAAGCCGGAAAGAGTCATCTTTACCGGCGCAATTGATGATTATCAGTTGCAGGCATATTATAAACATACAGATCTCTTCGTTTTCCCCTCTCTTTATGAAGGGTTTGGAATTCCGCTTTTGGAGGTTTCTTTCCACCGTGTCCCCTTCGTTGTTTCCAACATCGAGGTATTTCAGGAACTGTTAGATTTTCCCGACGCACAATTCAATCCTCATGACCCTGATGGAATGGCAGCGATAATTTACAAGCATCTGACGAACCCATCTCTGCGACATGAGACACTTGTATGGGCAGAAAAACGTTTTCATGATTTCACTTGGACCAATACGGCGGTGGAAACATTAAAGATGTACAAAGAACTTCTTCTGCGTTAGAAGAACTAAAGCCTCGACCGTCTCGGTAATTGCCTTAAGTGTCGATTAAAGAGAGAAGAAATATGAACGATGATGGAACAGGCAGGATTACAGGATGTCTGTTTGACGAAGGTCCCCCGTCCAGTGCTCTTGAGGGGACTAATAAAAGTAGTTTTTTGAGGATCAGATGCCTAAGATTATGTCCCGTAGAGTTCTTCATTCAACACCATGGCTACAGCTTATCGAAAAGAAAGTATCCCTTAATCATGACAAAAAGCCAGAACTTTTCTATTGTATCACCCAGCCGGCCTATGTAGGTGTTTTGACACAGATAGAGGACGGCAGTATCCCTCTTATCCGTCAATACAGACCCTGTGTTGAGGCCTATACTTGGGAGTTTCCCGGTGGGACGGTAGATACCGGCGAGACACCGGAAGAAGCGGCAAAAAGAGAAGTAGAAGAAGAGACCGGTCTCTGCGTCCGGGAATTGATCTATCTTGGGAATTTTCATCCTGATACGGGACGCCTACAAGTGGACTCTCATGCTTTTTTCGCGAGAGCATCCAAACCGGATCTTTCAAATCCTGAACAGGGTTTGAGCGTCAGATACGTCACACCGGAAGAGCTTGTCTTGATGATTACATCTGTAGAGTTCAAGACACAGCTTCATCTGGGCATATATGCCGCCGCCATCCTTAATGGTATTGACTTGACGGCTTGGAACAGATAGTAGAGGATACTCCAATCAACTAAAAGGATTATTGTGACATGAAACAATATGATTATGATGTTTGTGTAATTGGCGGAGCGGGGCATGTAGGAGCACCGCTGGCTATTGTGCTCGCTGACAGGGGGATGCGCACGCTGATCTGTGATATCAACGAGGAAGCGATGGACATCCTGACCAAAGGAGAGATGCCCTTTATCGAAGAGGGGGGTAAAACCATGCTCCGGGGAGTTATTGACAGAAAGGTCCTGGGCTTTACTCCGAACATAAAGGATATTTCCGGCATTCCTGTCCTGATATTGACTATTGGTACGCCGATTGATGAGTTTCATAACCCCGTTTTCAGCCTCCTCACCCGCTGCATAGATAGTATGATCCCCTTCCTGTCCGATGAACAGACGATCATACTCCGCTCCACCGTCGCTCCCGGCGCTACGGAGTATTTGGACCGCTATCTCAAATCTTTGGGCAAGAAAACAAGAATTGCCTTCTGTCCGGAACGAGTTGTCCAGGGAAAGGCGATCGAAGAGATCCAGGCCCTCCCGCAGATAATCAGCGGCACGACACCCGCCGCCGTCCGGATCGCAGGCGATATATTCCGCAGGATCGCTCCGGAAATCGTCGAGGCGACACCGAAGGAAGCCGAATTTGCCAAACTGATCTGTAATGCATATCGCTATATCCAGTTTGCCGCAACAAACCAACTCTACATGATGGTCGAATCGGCGGGACTTAATTATAACGAGCTTCTTCTTAAGATGAAGACAGGTTATCCCCGCATGGAAAGTATTCCTGGTCCGGGTTTCGCTGCCGGCCCTTGTCTGATGAAAGATACAATGCAGCTTTTTGCCTTCGAAAAGCAAAACTTCATCCTTGGGCAAGTTGCCATGACCATTAATGAAGGCCTTCCGAACTTTATCGTCGAACGGCTTTCAAGGAAGTACGATTTAAGCCAAAAAAGAATCGGGATACTCGGCATGGCCTTCAAGGCAGAGAGCGATGACATTCGGGATTCCCTCTCCTACAAACTCGGGAAAATCCTGCGCTTCATGGGAGCTACGATCCTGTATTCCGATGAGTACGTGAAGGACACGACCTTTATTTCCAAAGAAGAGCTTGTCCGGCAGTCCGATATCGTCATTATCGGCGTCCCTCATAATGCCTATAAAACCTTTCTATTCCCGGACACTGTTGAAGTAATTGATATGTGGAATATGCCCAATACAAAAAAGATATAAATGTCGGATATAGCTCTGAGATCTATTATTTCTCCAAATATCCGTATCCGCTATCCGGAATACTTCGAAGTGGGTACCTATTCCATCGTCGACGACTTCTGCTACTTCTCGACAAAGATTCGTATTGGTATCTCTTGCCATATCGCGTCCGGCTGCAGTATTGCTGGGGGGGAACATTTTTCTTTCGAGATGGGAGATTTTTCCAGTCTTTCCTCAGGGGTGAAGATCTGGTGCAGGAGTAATGACTTCGTCAACGATCTTGTCGTCATTAATCCCCCGGGCCTCGGTCTGGAAGATGTCCAACCTGTCGAAGGAAATGTCTCCATCGGCCATTACACTGGTATCGGCGCCAATTCCGTAGTCATGCCTCAGAATTGCATCCCTGAAGGGACTGTTATCGGCGCGCTCAGTTTTGTACCACCTGCCTTTCTTTTTAAGCCTTGGTCTGTCTATGCCGGAACACCCATTCGCTTGATCGGTATAAGAAACCGGGATAGAGTCCTGAAGCAGGTTGAACAACTAAGGAATTATTTTCACAAGGAGTAAAGCGATGGGCGAATCGCGTGAAATCCATTGGTGGCAACCGGAAACGGGTCTGGATGAGATACAACTCGTCCAGGACGTCATCGAAAGCAACTACCTAAATGATGGCGATGTTACAACCCGGTTTGAACAGCTAATCGCTGCCAGGCTGGATGTTCCGTATGCCGTTGCCGTCACAAGCGGTACCACCGCCCTTTACCTTTCGTTGATGGCCCTTGGCATCGGCTCCGGAGATGAGGTCATAGTTCCCGATGTCACCTTTATCGCCACCGCCAATGCCGTGACCATGACCGGTGCAAAGGCGGTCCTTGTAGATGTTGTCCCCGAATTCCTGTCGATGGACCCCATGGCTTTTGAAAGAGCCATTTCAAAGAAGACCAGGGCCGTCATTCCCGTTCACGTCAGCGGCAGGGGTGGCTCTCTTTTGGAGGTAATGGCGGTTGCGCAGAAATACAACCTGCCTGTTGTGGAAGATGCGGCGGAAGCCCTTCTTTCCCGCTTCCATGGACGGTGTCTTGGCACATTCGGGGCCACAGGATGCTTCTCCTTCTCGCCGAACAAGACCATCACGACGGGGCAGGGAGGGATTATCGTCACGCACGACCGGATCATCCATAACCGGCTCCGCGAACTTAAAGATCAAGGGCGACCGGTCCGGGGGACAGGAGGAGACGATGTCCACGCAAGCATTGGCTTCAATTTCAAATTAACCAACCTGCAGGCCGCCGTCGGTCTTGGGCAAATCACTTATCTCGACAGGAGAATAGAAAGGCAGAAGCGAATCTACGAGCTCTATCGGGATGAACTACAAGAAACCCGGGGTATCAGTGTTTTCCCCTTCAATACGCAAGAAGGGGAAGTACCCCAGTGGACAGATGCTCTGGCAGAAAGGCGCGATGAACTCGACACCTATTTGAGCATCCAGGGTGCCTGCTGCCGCAGGTACTGGTATCCTATCCACACCCAGCAACCGTATAAGGAACCTGACGACCGCTTTCCGAATAGCACCCGTTTCATTCCGAAAGCCATCTGGCTTCCCTCGGCATTCCAGCTAACGGATGATGACGTGAGATACGTATGCGATCTTATTCGGAACTTCTATAAATAGGGATTCCCGCATGAATTGCATAAACCGAACGATCCTATCTATTCTCCTTCCCGTCCGTAACGAAGGGATCAACCTGAAGCTGATGCTGAAGATTCTCCGCGCTGTTGTGGAGTATTCCCATGAGGTGATCGTTATTCATGACACGGTCGATGATGAAAGCATCCCCGTTGTTCAGGAAATCCAGAAAAGTTACCCGGAATTATATCTCGTCCACAACACCTTGGGATGTGGTGTCGTTAACGCAATCAAAAGCGGTGTTGAAGCAGCGAGAGGGGAATATGTCCTAATCTTTGCCGCCGATGAAGTAGGACCGGTATTGGCCATAGAAGACATGATCAGCCTCATGAACGATCATTGCGATTTTGTGAGTTGCACGCGTTACGCTCATGGCGGCAGACGCCTTGGGGGGTCTTGGATTGGAGGCGTCTTATCTCGAAATGCCAACAGGCTTTTCCACCGCCTTTCCCGATCACCCTTCTCTGACGCCACCACGGGGATCAAGATGTTCCGCAGAGATGTATTTTCCAGACTCGATCTCCAATGCCGACCTATCGGTTGGGCGGTGGCCTTCGAGATGGCCATCAAGGCACAGCACGCGGGGTTTCGACTGGGAGAAGTTCCCATTGTTTCCATCGATCGTCTCTACGGTGGTGAATCCTCTTTCCGTCTCGGTCCCTGGGTTCTTGAGTATTCGCGCTGGTTTCTCTGGGGCCTTCGCCATGCATGGATGAATTCAGGAGGCGGCAAGCCTTCGATTAAAATAAAAATACCGGATTATTATCGATGAAAGAAACATTTGAGATTAAGAATAAGCGCTTTCTCGTCACCGGAGGTACCGGTTTTATCGGTAGCGGTTTGATAGCAGGACTCCTGAAATCCGGGGGGATTGTCCGCTCATTGGACAATGACTCCCGTGGGGCCCGCCGCAAACTGGGTGTTGCTGCCGAACAGATTGAAATTGTCACCGGCGATGTTCGCGACCCCGCTATCGTCCGGAAAGCCATCGCTGGAATGGATTGTGTGTGTCACTTGGCCTATATCAATGGGACAGAGTTCTTCTATGAGAAACCGGATGTTATTCTGGAGGTTGCAGTCAAAGGCATGATGAACGTCCTGGATGCTTGCCTTGCGGAGGGTGTAAAAAAAATTATCCTGGCCTCCAGCTCCGAAGTCTACCAGTTGCCGCCTTTCATCCCGACGGATGAATCGGTTCCCCTGATCGTCCCGGACGTCCTGAATCCACGATATTCTTATGGCGGTGGCAAAATCATCAGCGAACTTCTCCTGGTCAATTACGGGAGAAAGTTTTTTGACCGGGCCATTATCTTCAGACCTCACAACGTCTATGGACCGGATATGGGATGGGAACACGTAATTCCCCAGTTTGCCTTGCGCATGAAAAAGTGTTTCTTCGAAACGGAAGGGACCGTCGATTTTCCGATACAAGGAAATGGTGATGAGACAAGGGCCTTTATCTACATTGATGACTTCGTTACAGCCTTGCTTCGCGTCATCGAAAAGGGGGAACACCTCAATATCTATCATATCGGAACAAACCAGGAGATTTCTATCCGTGAGCTCGCAGAAATGACGGCCCGCTGCTTCAAAAGGGAAATTCGGATCATACCGGGCCAGTTGATGTTGGGAAGCACGCCCCGACGCTGCCCCGATGTTTCGAAGCTATCCGGACTCGGCTTCACACCTCAGGTTGACCTCGCTTCCGGACTGGTCAGGACTGTGTCCTGGTATATGGCAAATAAACCTTCGTGAAAGGAGTATCTCTATGACCACCGAGAATCAATCCACCGCATGTGCCGCCGGAACCGGATCGAGCGTCGTTGTCGATCGCTGCCAGATATGCGATTATCCCGACTTGGAATCAATCCTCTTCCTTGGCTACCTGCCACCAGTAAACCGCATGAGCCTGATTGGCGAAAAGCCCCATGAACAACCAGGCTACCCGGCCCAGTTCATGTACTGTCCCCGATGTCACCTTGTTCAGCTCGGCCTGATCGTCGATCCCCAGGTTCTGTTCCCGCCGGAATATCCCTATACGAGCAGCACCACCAAGATTCTGCGGGAAAACTTTGCAGAGCTCTATTCAGAATGTACGACGATCATCGGCCTGAAAAAGGACGATCTTGTCGTGGACATCGGATCCAATGATGGGAATCTACTTAGCAATTTCAGGGATCATCACCGGGTTCTGGGGATCACACCTGAGGAGATCGGCCGCATAGCAATAGAACGCGGAATACCGACGATCATCGATTATTTCTCGGAAAAATCCGTCTCACGGGTCCTGGCTGAATATGGAAAGGCACGAATAGTCACAGCAACGAATGTCTTCGCCCACATAGAAAAAGTCAATCATATCGTCGATCTGATCATGGAGATCCTGCAGCCTGGCGGTGTCTTTATTTCCGAATCTCATTACCTTCTGCCTCTTATAGAAACGCTCCAGTACGATACCATTTATCACGAGCACCTCCGTTACTATTCCCTCCACAGCATACAATATCTATTGGAAATTCACGGCCTGGAGATCTTTCATGCCAAGCGTATCCCAACACATGGTGGTTCAGTTCGCGTTTATGCCGCACGAAAAGGAGACTATCCCATCAATCCGACGGTTGCCGCACTTCTCGCAGAAGAGGCCCCTGTTGTCCTGGATAAGAAAAACCTTTTGGAATTCAAAAAAAGAGTTATCATTTCCAAGCTACGCCTTCAAAAAATGCTTCTGGAAATCAAGGAAAAAGGGGGACGCATTTACGGAATCAGTGCGCCATCCCGTGCAAGCACGCTTATTAATTATGTTGGTCTGGACGATGGGATTATCGATTATGTCCTCGAAATACAAGGTTCCCATAAGATCGGCAAGTATGTGCCCGGAACCATCATTCCCGTCCTTGAGGAATCGCGCCTATTCGAAGATCAACCAGAATATGCCCTTTTATTTTCCTGGCATATCGCCGACGAACTAGTGCCCAAGCTAAAACAAAAAGGTTTCAAAGGTAAATTCATCTGTCCCCTGCCTGAGCCGCATATTCTGGAATAGAAGTAGGGATGCCCTTGTCAAAAAGGTTCTGTCAGATTTCCGGGAAGATTATCGTCATCGGCATACTGCTGTTCCTGCTCGGCCTTCCCATTGTGGAAGCATGGAAGATGTTTGTCCTTCTGGCAGGCATTATCGCCTTGATCCACAGCGATATTCGCCCCGAGAAAAAACGAATCCTATGGGCGGGAAGCATTGTTCTTCTCATACTGATTATTAAAACGATTCTCCCGGTCGCAGGTATTGAGGAAGGTCACAATATCTTCCGTTACCTCAAGGAGGGAGAGCCTTTGCAGCGATCCCTCCCAAAGGTAATCTTCAACGACTGGCGGCAGGAATTCGACAAAGCCTACCCTCCTCAAAACCCGCCTTACGAACAATATTCATGGCGTTATAACGCCTCCGGGGGTGGTCTTCCTGACAAGGTATACACTTGGTCCTCAGACGCCCTCTGGCGCCCGGCAAAATACTCCCGTAAAATCGACACAATATGCTTCAGAGATCTTGCTGAATTCAGAGGCGGGTTTGCCAATGAATATAAATATGGATGCACGTGGTTTCGGGGGACCCCTGATCGGCGGAAGATGCCCTTTTTCGCCATGTATGAATTTACTGAGCCTTCCGTCGGCAGCACTCTACACTGGCAGGGCAGCCTTTTCTGGGAAAGGGATGGTGGTACCTTTGAAAAGATCGTTCACCAAAAACCGGAAGGGCGGATGGTTTCCCCCGGGGATATCGGGCGGAAAGTCTATATCCTTTTTTTGCCGGAGATAAAGCCCGAGTTTCCCGTTTATCTGGAGCTCAACCATAAGCTCGCCGCGAGCAGGAATGCTGGTAATGCCCTGACGATTATTGGTATCCTGGTTCTGTTCCTTTTGACAGTTCGGGTCCGTTGGCGTCCATTCTTGACCGCCTCAGCTATTGTAGCCGTTGCTCTGGTATTAATTTACATTAGCATCTACGTTAGCGGTGGTAAACCCCTCGGCGCCCTCTACACCCCCCACGGAGGGGGAGATGACGGGTACTCCCATGAGTCGTGGGGAAGAGATATCGCCCGTATGATTTTTCAATGGAATGTTAGGGATGCTTTGCGTGGATTCGAAGACGTCTATTATGCGACCCCGGGCATGCGTTACGCCCGTGCTTTGGAAAGGGTCTTTTTCGGTGACACCAATCTCGGTCTGACAGCCTTTCTGGCCTGTCTGCCTTTGTTCATCCATTTGATCCTCTCCCGGCTTTGTGGCCTCCGATGGGCTCTCATCGGAACGGGCGTTTATCTTTTTTCACCGATTAGTTTTTCTTTCATTCAATATATCTTTAACGGAATGCTTGGATATGCAGAACCTTTTGCTAGCGGCCTCTTTCTGCTCGGACTGTTCCTGTTTTTAAAAACTCAGCCTCGCTGGGGTGGCGAAATCCATATGGGTGCCACTTTCATCGGCGGGGCCTGCCTGGCCGTCTCTGTTTTTCTCAGGCCGAATTATGCCCTTGCCGTTGCTATACTCGGCATGATTTTCATATATATAAGCTTGCAAAAACCAAACCGTCAATTCCCGATCGCCATTGGGGCTTTTGCCGGACTTGCCCTCGGTCTTTGTATGCCCCTTCACAATATTTTTTATGGCCAGGAATTCTACCTGATCTCTGAGGCAGGTGCTACTGTTTCTGTAACCTTGTCTCCATTGACCTATCTAAAAGCAGCCGGGGAATTATTGACAGGCAATTGGCAAGGAATACATCTGACACATGCCGTTGAACAAATCAAAGGATGGCTTTGGACACCACCGGTAACTCAATTTCCTTTACATACGGGCTTGGGATTGCTTTTGTTTTTGCGTTTATTGACATTATTGATAACGATAGTGGCCCTGTTTATTCCCGGCAGGAAGATCCCTCGTGTTGCCATACTGGCATGGATAGCCCTGGCTGCTCACCTCCCCATGCTCTTTGTTTTTGAAACAAAATTCCGCTATGATCTTCTCGGATGGGACCTTTCAGCCATCGTGACGATCATGCTGGCGGCACATGTCCTGCGCCATCATCCCCTCTCCCTGCCATGGAAAGTCAATGCTCCGGCGGAGAATCCCTAAAAATGATGTTCTCGGATTACTAACCATATGTGTGGCTTTGTAGGCTTCATTAACCAGTCAAGCTCCATGTCTCGCGAAATGATGAAAGCAAACGTCGTGCGCATGGCAGATACTCTCCATCACCGGGGTCCCGACGACGGCGGTGCTTGGACAGATCCGAATGGTGCCGTGGCTTTGGGGTTCAGGAGGTTGTCCATCCTGGATTTGACGCCTATGGGTCACCAGCCCATGACCGCCCACAACGGGAATTACGTGATCGTCTTCAATGGGGAAATTTACAATCATCGGGAAATCCGAAAGGAACTCGAATCGTCGCGGGGGATATCCATCTCTTGGCAAGGCCATTCCGATACGGAAATCATGCTGGAAGCCATCGGGGTCTGGGGCGTGGAAGCAGCCCTGAAAAAATTCACGGGCATGTTTGCCTTTGCCCTCTGGGACCGGGAAAAGAAAGAACTGACCCTTGCCCGCGACCGCCTCGGGGAAAAACCCCTTTACTATGGTTGGCTGGGCAACAGCTTCCTTTTCGGTTCCGAACTCAAAGCCCTCAAAGCCTATCCCGTGGTGGCATCACCGGGCCGGCAGCCCTGGGAGATCGACCGCGAGGCCCTTTGCCTCTATGTTCGATATAATTATATCCCTGCCCCTTATTCCATTTATAAAGGCATCTGGAAGCTTCCCCCGGGGTGTTTTGTCACCATCTCACTCATGAATGCGCCAGGTAGTCCCCCAAAAATTAGTAAATACTGGGACGCCTTGGAAATAGCTGAGCAGGGTCTTAAACACCCATTTACCGGAACGGATGTAGAGGCCATTGATGAGCTTGACGCCTTGCTGCGAAAGGCCATCGGGGAACAAATGGAGGCCGATGTCCCCCTGGGGGCGTTCCTTTCCGGTGGCGTGGATTCGTCGGCCATTGTTGCTCTCATGCAGACACAGAGCAGTCGTCCTGTCAGAACGTTTACGATCGGTTTCCATGAGGACGATTACAATGAAGCCGTCTATGCAAAGGCTGTTGCCCGGCATCTGGGGACGGAGCACACGGAACTCTACGTCAAGGCGGAAGCAGTCATGTCGGTTATTCCCAAGCTCCCTTACCTGTATGACGAACCATTCTCTGACTCTTCCCAGATTCCCACGTATCTTGTCTCCGAAATGACACGCCAGCACGTCACTGTCAGCCTGTCCGGCGACGGCGCGGATGAGATTTTCGGCGGTTATAACAGATACTTCTGGGGTCCCGACATCTGGCGGCGGATCGGGTGGATCCCCGAAGGGATGAGAAAGGTATTGGCCAAAACCCTGACTATTCCTCCCCCGGATGCTTGGGATCGTCTTTTCCAATCACTGGATCCCTTGGTTCCGCAACGGATCAAACAGCGTATGCCCGGCGACAAAATGTACAAACTCGCTGAGATTCTGTCCGTCAGGAACCCGGAAGAACTTTATCGGCGTCTGGTGTCCACATGGCAGAACCCTGCATCCGTTATTATCAATGGACAAGAAAAGGAACCGGTCCTCTCAAACAGTGAATGCTGGTCCTCATTGCCTTCCTTTTTAGACCGGATGATGTTCCTCGACGCTGTCACCTATCTGCCCGATGACATACTCGTTAAAGTAGATCGGGCCAGCATGGGGGTGAGCTTGGAGTCACGAGCCCCTTATCTCAATCACCATGTCGTGTCTTTTGCCTGGCGGCTCCCTCAGACCATGAAGGTCCGCAATGGTCAGGGGAAATGGCTCCTGCGAAAGGTCCTTGATAATTATGTTCCCAAGCATCTCATTGAAAGGCCCAAAACTGGATTCGGGATCCCCATCGGTGTCTTCCTGAGGGAAGAACTGCGGCCTTGGGCGGAGGCGCTTCTTGATGAAAAGCGCTTGCAGCGTGAGGGATACTTTCACCCTGAACCGATACGACAGAAATGGCGGGAACATCTCTCCGGACGGAAAAATTGGCAGTATGATTTGTGGACGATCCTGATGTTTCAGTTATGGCTGGAGGCACAATAAAACCAAAACTGCTGTTCATAATCACGGAAGACTGGTATTTCTGGTCCCATCGTTTGCCCATCGCCCGCGCTGCGCGGGTTCAGGGCTTTGATGTCGTCATTGCGACGCACGTTCAGGATCATGGGGAGCTGATCCGCAGAGAAGGCTTTAAACTGATCCCGATCCGGCTCAGTCGAAAGAGCAGGAATCCCCTGCAGGAACTCCTTGCTATTGTGGATCTGTTCGAAATCTACAGGAAAGAACGTCCCGACATCGTCCATCATGTTGCCATGAAGCCCGTCCTGTACGGGTCCATCTCCGCCCGCCTCACGGGAGTCCCTTACATCGTGAACGCCTTGGCTGGTATGGGGTACGTATTTACATCCAATCATCTCCAGGCGAAGCTTGTAAGACCGTTTATTAAGATGGCATTTTCCTTTTTGCTTGGCGGAGAGAATACCCTTACGATTGTTCAAAATCCTGACGATTTCAATTTATTGCAAAATATCGTGAAGGAGCGGTCACTGGTGATCATTAAGGGGTCAGGTGTTGATACAACTGTTTTTAAACCATCTCCAAACAAAGAAAGAACGCCTGTCGTTCTAATGGCTTCGCGGATGCTATGGGACAAAGGTGTTGGTGAATTCGTCGCGGCAGCAAAAATCTTGCAACAGGAAGGTGTGGCGGCGCGGTTTGTTTTGGTTGGAGATATCGATCATGAGAATCCTTCCGCCGTTCCGGCATCAAAACTGAAAGAATGGCAAGATGGTAAAGTTGTCGAATACTGGGGTCATCGAAAAAATATGCTTGAGGTGTTTCAAGGTGCGCATATTGCCTGCTTGCCTTCCTATCGGGAAGGTCTTCCCAAGGTTCTTCTGGAGGCGGCGGCGTGTGGTCTGCCCATCGTGACGACAGACACGCCCGGTTGCAGGGAGATCGTTCGTGACCAGATAAATGGGTTACTCGTGCCTGTCAAAGACATTAAGGCTCTTGCCCACGCCTTAAAGAATCTCATAATGGACCATGCATTGCGCTCACGGATGGGCGAAACGGGGAGAAAAATTGTTGAAAATGAGTTTTCCCAGGAGAAAGTTATCGATGAGACTATTTCACTGTATAATCGTTTGTTACAGCCACGAAGTCGATAGATCGATTTTAGTTTGCTGATTTTACCGGCAGGTGTATATGTGGCAGCAGGTCCGGCAATTGTGAGAGTACCCTGTGAAAAAAAGCGACGTGAAACGTGTAAACCGTCAGTCAGGCATCATAACGACCGGGTTTAATGAAACCGGGAGAAAAGCCCATGCCGCCTGAGGCAAACCGCAATGATTAATGAAACTTTAGAACCGGCATCCAGCAAACCACTCGTCATTATTACCGGCGCTACCGGTGCCATCGGGCCCCGTGTTGTCCACGCGCTGTATCATGCCGGATGTCGAATTCGCACATTCTCTGTCGATGCTCCCGCATCAGGAATGTTTCCTCCGCACGTGGATGTTATTATCGGCGATGTTACGAAGAAGGCGGATGTTGAATCTGCAATGCAAGGTGTGGATGCAGTCGTTCATCTGGCGGCGCTTTTGCATATTGTCAATCCGCTACCAGATATGCGCGAAAAATACGAGTTTATAAATGTCGGCGGCACAGCGAATATAGTCGATGCTGCAATTGTCGCAGGCGCCATGCGCATTGTATTCTTCAGTACGATTGCGGTGTATGGACAGGCAGGCGGTTGCGTACTTGATGAGCAGTCATTGGCTCGTCCTGATACAATTTACGCACAGACGAAACTAGCGGCTGAAGAGATTGTGTTGAAGGCAAAAGGCCGCGATGGTCAACCTTTGGGAACTGTGTTGCGTCTGGGCGCGATTTATGGTTCCCGCATCAAGGGAAACTACGAGAGGTTGACACGTGCCTTGGCACGCAATCGTTTTATCCCTGTCGGAAATGGTCTCAATCGGCGGACGCTGGTTTATGATAAGGACGTCGGTCGTGCGGCTGTTTTGGCCGTTTCTCATCCTGCCGCAGCGGGTAAGATCTTCAATGTAACTGATGGTGCGTTTCATACCCTGAACGAAATCATTGAATCCATTTGCTCTGCCCTTGGTCGCAAACCGCCCCGGCTGTCATTACCTTGTGGAATTATACGTTCTGTGGCTGGTGCAATAGAAGGGGGATATCGCATCTTCGGTTTAACGTCTCCGGTTACGCCAGAGATGGTTGATAAGTATACTGAAGATATCGCCGTTAACGGCAATTTGATGCAAAAAGAATTAGGATTCACACCTCAATACGATCTTCAAACCGGTTGGCATGAAACAATAAATGAGATGAAGTACATAGGACACCTGCGATGATTGATTATACTGGTCTTGGTCTTGCGCTGATCCTCAAATATAAGTACTTCCTGCTATCCATGAGCTGCCTTTTTCTCGGTGGTGCCGGTGCATGGTTTATCAGTAGAACACCGATGAGATTGAGTCTCATGGATTGGCCGAATGATCGTAGCTCGCACTCTGTCCCAACCCCAAGGGGGGGTGGCATCGGGATTTTTCTAGCAGTCATTCTGGCAGGTCTTGCCCTGAAATTACCGACCAATTTTTTGTTCCCTATTATTGTTGTATCAATGATTGGTTTCTACGGCGATTTTTTTCAGCTGTCTGTACGATTTCGATTAATTGTTCAATTATCTGCTGCTTTTTTTGTTGTATTTTCTCTCTTGCCCAATATCACGTCTTCTTATTTACAATCCCATCCAAACTTGTTTTTCCTTCTTATTGTATTGATTCCCATTGTAACCGCTATCTATATCGTCGGCAGTGCGAATTTTTTTAATTTCATGGATGGCATCAATGGTATTGCGGGTATCAGCGGAACCATTTGTTTCGGGCTATTAGGCATGTATGGCTTTGTCAAAGGGCAAGACGCTTCATTCAGCCAACTTTCCTTATTTTCCATATATGTTGCCCTTGCCTGCATCGGGTTTATCCCTTTTAATATTCCGAAAGCAAAGGTATTTTTGGGAGATGTGGGGAGCATTCTCCTTGGTTTTACTTTTGCTGTTATAGTTGTTGCTTTTTCCCGAGACTATTTTGATATTCTTTGTTTATCGACCTTTCTTTTTCCTTTTTATGCTGATGAGTTAACAACCATGATCGTTCGATTGAAGGATCGCGAAAATTTAATTGAGCCTCACCGGCGACATCTGTACCAGATTCTTGCAAACGAAATGGAGATTGCCCACTGGAAGGTCTCTGCCGGCTATGGTTTGTGCCAGTTGTTGATTGGCATCGGTATGATTGTTATCCGACCATATGGTATCTGTCCCGTCATCATTTATCTCACTTGCACCTTGTTGTCGTTTGTTGTGCTTACTACTACTGTGCGAATACGAGTACGCCGTCAACTCAGTGTCTCAGTGTTATCTGATGAACAAACCAAGCATGGTCGTTCTTTGTGATCTACGGGAAAAGGTCGGAAATCCCGCGATTTTTCTGCATCTTTGCCAGTCACAGCTCTCTGCATCAAGTGATCTGGTCAGGGTGGCACACTTTTTAATTACCATAAACCCCAAGAGGCAAAAAGTGTTCGATGGACATTCGGCGTCACCACACCCTTCCGGAAGACATCCAAAATATCCTTATTATTCAGCTCGGCGATATCGGCGATGTCGTCTGGTCTATTCCCACCTTTAGGGCGGTCAAGAATGCCTATCCGGATGCGAATCTGTCCCTGCTCATCCGGGAAGGGATCGGCAACCTGTTCGATACCGACCCTGCCGTTAAGGAGGTATTCGAAGTAAAGCGGTATCAGGGAACCCTTGGGGTCAGACTGCCGGCGCAGCTGGCTTTCCTGAAAAGAGTCCGGGAGGCCGGATTCGATCTTGTCTTTGACCTGCGCTCCGACGAACGGGGTGCTTTTATGGCAAGGTTGACGGGGGCACCGTTCCGTGCCTCGCTGGTATACCGGGACGCACCTTTTTATAGGAATCGACTTTTTACCCACCTTGTTTATCCGGCCGTAGAAAATATCCGTATCTGTCTTGGAGCGGCTGAACAATCCCTGCGGATTGTCAGGGGATTCGGGATTCCCACGGGAGATACCGTCCCGAAGTTATTTATTAAGCCGGAAATCCTAGGAAGGATGAGAAATCTTATAAATGATCATGGTGTTTATTCCCAGGCGCAAGACGACACCCCGACCGGCTTTGTTACCTTAAACCCTTTTTCGCGCTGGTCTTACAAGGAATGGCCGCTGGATAACTGGGTTGCCATCGGTGCGTGGTTATGGACGGAATATCGCCTTCCCGCTGTAATTGTCGGGTCGGCGATGGAGAGAGCGCGGGCGGAAGCGCTGGTGAAAAGCGTGAGCGGTGTGGTGAAAATACACAATCTGGCCGGTGAAACAAACCTGACGGAGTTAGCGGCCTTACTCAGCCTCAGCCGTCTGCATGTGGGGGTGGACAGTGCCGCCCCACACATCGCTGCCGCCGTGGGAACACCCACCATCACTCTTTACGGACCGTCCGACTGGCGGGACTGGGCGCCGGTGGGTGAACAGCACCAGGTAGTAACTATGGGTATGGATTGCTCGCCCTGCCATCAAAAAGGCTGCGATGGACGAGGTCGCAGCCGGTGCCTGGAAAACATGAGCGTCGACAGCGTGAAGGAGGCGATTATGCGAGCGGTTTCGCCTCGTCAATGAGCATGATCGGGATGCCTTCCCTGATTTCATAGAGCAGTTTGCAGGGATGGCATATTAGGCCATCCTGACCTTCGTTGAGTATAATCTCTCCCTTGCATTTGGGACAGGCCAGAATTTCAAGTAGTTCTTTACTGATAGTCATAGTTTTTCCTCTTTCTTTCCCGCCTAAACAGTTTCAGTCTTTTCCCCCAGTTTTTCCTTAACCCCTTCCAAGACCTCTTCCACGGTAATTCCCTCCATGCATTCCCTCGTACGGCACTGCTTCAAGAAGCAGGGGCTGCACGGCAGCTTCTTGCTGATGACAGTATGACCAGCGCCGTAAGGGCCCGTCCTCCTGGGTTCCGTGGGCCCGAAAAGGGCTACGACGGGTGTGCCGACTGCGGCGGCGATATGCATCGGTCCGGAGTCGGTGGTCACGACTACGGCGGCTTGCCGGTAAAGACATGCCAGATCCTTTAAGGTCGTCTGTCCGGCCAGATCAACGACCTTTGCTGTTTTAGCTTCCTTGATAATCGATTCGGTATAGGGTTTTTCATCGGCGCTGCCCGTTATGACAACAGGAATATTCAGTTCTCCGACGATCCTGTCTGCCAGCATGGCAAATCTGTCTTCCCGCCAGAGCTTGGTATCCCATAAGGCTACCGGATTTATGGCCACAAAGGGCTCATCGATGTCAAGATGACTTTTACTAAGCAGTGCGGATACCTTTTGAATGTTGCGATCGTCGGAAGGAATGAGAAACTCCGGAGCGTTCACTCCATCTGCCTTACCGCTTTTGGCCCCCAGGTAGGCCAGAAAATCCAGATACCGATCCACGGCATGCTTGCCCATATCTTCCGGGATCTTTTCGGTGTAGAATAACCCGCTCCCTTCCTGCATGCTATCGAAACCCAGTTTCCTGGTGCCGCCGCTCAGCCAGACAAGCACGGCGCTTTTAAAAAGTCCGTGAAAGTCGATGACCAGGTCATAGGGACGATCTCTCAAGGCATTTACAAAGAACCTGATTTCCTGGATGTTTTTACTGAAATTACCCTTTTTAAAATCCTGCTGCCAGTGCTTTCTTCGGGAGATCAGGACGCGATCCAGATGGGGATGACCATCGATAAGATCAGCGGCCGCTTCTTCGACAACCCAAGTGATGTGGGCTTGCGGGTAAAGCTGCCGTAAGGCCGCAAGTGAGGGCAGGGTATGAACCACGTCTCCGATGGCGCTGAGTTTGGCAATCAGAATATTCACGATGTTTCCCTGTTGCTCAGTAACCACTTGACCGCCTCAAGGATATCCTGCGCAATATAATCCGGGTGGGTTGATCCCATATCGACGACCTTTCCGTAACCCGTCTGGACGAGGATTCCTTTCGCCCCCGCCCTTTGTCCCGCCTCCACGTCCTTGGGCACATCTCCGATCATGTACGACTTGCCAAGATCTATAACCAAATCTTTTGCCGCCTTTAAAAGGAGCCCCGTTTCCGGCTTCCGGCAGGAGCAGGTTTGACGGTATGGGCCGATACCCTCTGTTGGATGGTGGGGGCAGTAATAAACGCCATCAATCACGGCCCCTTCTTTCAGGAAAAGACGGCGCATTTCTTCATGAACTATGTCGACGAAAGCTTCGTCAAAAAATCCCCGCCCAATACCTGACTGGTTGGTGATCACTACGGTTTTCAGCCCGGCTTGATTAATCAGTCGCACGGCCTCAAAGGCCTCGGGAAACACATGCAGTTTCTCGAGGCTGTCCAGATAACCCACCTCTTCATTGATCGTTCCATCCCTGTCAAGAAAAACCGCTGCGAATTTGGTCATTACCCCATTATTGCCTCTCTTGGTTTATATTTTAATTGCTTGCCCAACGGCGGCGAGGACCTCTTCGACGCCGATGAGGTTCATGCACCGGAAATCAGTTGGGCAAACGGTCTTTAGGCAGGGACTGCAATCCACGGGTTTCTGGATGATAATATTCCTCTCCCCAGGCGGAGAAGTAGTGACGGGATTCGTCGAGCCAAAAATAGCCACGGTTGGCACATTCATGGCGCCGGCAACGTGCATCAGACCAGAATCATTGGTAATAAAGGCGTGACAGCGGGCGATGAGGGCCATGACCTCCCGGACCGATGTTTTTCCGGCGAGATTCAGGCAGTGGCCCTGAATGGTTGTTGCGATGGCGTCTGTGACATCCTGATCCTGCTTGCTCCCGAAGAGAATGATAGTTGCCCCATATTCCCTGATGATTTCTGCCGCAACGGCGGCGAAGCGATCCACCGGCCATCTTTTGGCCGGACCATAGGTGGCGCCCGGCGCCATACCGATGATCAGCTGATGCTGACTCTCCGGTATTTTTAACCATCCATCTGCCAAAGAACGGGTATCCGACCGCAGCTCCAAGCGGAGATTCCGTCCAGCGGAATCGCAGCCGAGGGCCTTGACCATCTCCAGGTAATAATCGATTTGATGGATCTGTCGGATGGCCGGTGTGCGATGAACAGAATGGGTCAGCAGCCATCCCCGGACGTCGGAGTTATAACCTGCACGGATAGGGATTCCCGCCAAGCGGGCAATGATGGCGGCCTCAATGGCGTTTTGAAGAAGGATTGCCATGTCGAAGCGGTATTGCCGAAGTTCGCCTGCGAGACGAATCTTCCCTGTCGGGCCACTATGACGACCCGGCTCTTCAAAAATTACTATTCGGTTAACGTCCGCTGACTCCCGATAGATATCCACTACCCAGGGTTTAGCGAGGACGGAAATCTGCGCCTGTGGCCAGGTTCTGCGGATAGCAGCGAGAGCAGGTAGGGTCATGACGGCGTCGCCGATCCAGTTTGTCCCTCTTACCAGTATCGTCCGGATACCATCAAGAGGGAGGCGCTTGTTGCCCCGGACGATCAGTGGTACCGATATTTGAGCTCTTTGCATAGCTGAAAAACTTTTCATAATTTCCCATATTTCTATTTATTCCTGAACCCCCCCTGTTTATTCTTTATTCACTTCATAGGGGAGGATGACTTCCTCGCAGATGTCGGCTATGGTGGAAAGGTTTTGGAAAAAGGCGGGCATGGACATGGGAGAGTGGGATGGAAAGAGCTTCAGAAAATCGACTGGTTGTGCACCTTGATCAACGGCAACGACGAGAAAGGCCTCGGCGTCCCGCTCATGGCCGGGAAGGGTCTGCATTTCCAGTTCGATAGGACTGTCGGCGGCGGGGAGGGAAATCGTCTGCCCGGCCTCTATGACGTTCCGGCGTTCATGATCATTGGGAAAGTTCATGGCCACCCGGTCGTCGGCCATGAGATTGAAGAGAGCAATCCGGGTGGGGCGTTCGGCGCTTATTGTAATCCGGGCCTTTTCGCCGGCCTGAAAAACGGATTTATTCAATTTTGCCTGGAGATGCAGGGACGGAATGCGCTTCCGGGGGACAAAGACATCGGCGGTAAGCTTCAGGCGATACTCCGGAATGGGGGGCTGGGAAGCATCCTTTTGATACTGACCCAGGGGTAGCCACAGGACCTCCTCCCGGATGATGAAGCCCCGGGCGTAGGTCTTGATCAGATCGACAGCGACGGCGGCATTGGTGACCAAAGTCGCCGAAGACACCGACACCCCGGCAGCCTGCTCTATGGCCCCTGTCCGGGCCCGCTGGAGAGCCAGCGTCTGGGATTGTTCGGCGCTCATTCCGACAATGGCACAGGCGGCCTCCGCCGTGACGCCCTTGATAGTTTCTCCCTGGTGAGGCCCGTTGGCCTGGGAGAAAACTACCGCTGCCGGGAACATCGCCAAGACTATTAAAACAAGCGGCACCAATAATTGTTTTCTCAAAATCTTCATCGCTGCTTCCCCCTGAACGTCAAGCTATTTATCGGCAAGGTGATAAACCGGTGATCATTATTGAATCGTCACAACGCTTTTGCCGCCAAGGGATCCCTGATTGCTGGGGAAAGCTCCGCAAAGAGGAAAAATCTCGGGCATACAAGTAGTCTTCGCCGCTTTCATCAATGACCCTGATCATACCTTTTCTCTCGGCTTCCGTATCCTCTCTGACTTCATATAATTTCCTGACTTTCAAGGCCTCAGGATAACCGCCGTCGTCTATGCACAATACAAATTTCATTTCCATAACTACTCCAAAAATCTCTTGATATTACACTTACTTTTTCAGCGACACTAAAATTTCCTGGTCATTCCCCACGATGACGGGGTGTTGTTCGACGTTGTTGAGGCGTCGGGCCATGTGCGGCACGTTTTCGGTGAGATAGGCCTTCATCTCCCCGACAGTGATCCGGCCGTCGCTGTTCACGTCCGCCTCCCCCTGAATGCCTTTTAAAAAGTAATAGGTGAACAGGGAATGGCGTTTGTCCTTGTACCAGCTCGAAACTTGGTCCTCGGCGGCGCTCGTCATGACCAAGGCGTTCTGCGGCCCTCGGTAGCCCGTCTTCACCTTCACAAGGGCAGGGCTGATCTCCTTGAAGAGGAAGCCCCGGTCGGAATTGCCTGAAAAACAGGCGTCAATGACGACGGTGATCTTTTTCGCCTGAATTTTTCCCAGGTTGGCGTAGAAGGTCTGGAGGCGGTAGCCGTTGGTCGCAATATACTGGGGATTGGCGTCCACGGGGACGAAGTAGGCATCCTGGGTTTCCAGGTCCGGTGCCCCGTGGCCGACGTAATAGATGAAGAGATTGGCCCCTTTCTTCATCCAGTTGAAGACCTTGCCTTTGGGTTTGTCCACCGTTCCGAAGAGTTCGTTGAATTTCGAGAGGGTCGCGTTCTCCTCGTAAATCACGTTATCTGTCTTGAAACCAAAGGTTTGAATCATGTATTCCCGCATGATTTTTGCGTCCCGATCGGCGTAGGCCACCTCCGGCACCCCTCGGGCGGTGTAATGCCGGTTGCCGATGATCACAGCGACGTCATTTTCCATGGCCTTTTTCCCTTCCGGAATTCGGCTGTCCACATCCACGCTCAATCCCGTGGCCAAATGGATGTCTTCCTGTTTGGCATCTTTTGCTGTAACTACAAAATCCTGTGTCCCCTTGGCCGGGGCGTTCATGGCCAATTGCAGGGGATGGGAAGCGTTGAACTGCGGCCTTGCTTCCCGCAGGCGCAGGGTCAGGGGAATCTGTTCGCCGTTTTTGATCCGGGTATTTGTGTAAAAGGTGAATTTTACATCCTGGAATTTTCCCGCCGGTAGGCCCCCGATCTCGAAATGGCTGCGGCTGTCGCTGTCCCCCGCCAAAAAGACATTGGCCCCGGTTTCCACATCCACGGTTACATTCCTGGCGTCCCCGTGGCCAATATTCTGAATCCGGGCGGTTACCTCCACCATTTCCATCGGCTCTATCCGGGAATTTCCACTCTGGTCGTTGATTCCCATGTCGGCAACCACCAACTGGGGCGGCACAAAGGCCTTGACCTTGAAGGCCACCCGTAGTGGCTGGGCGTCAAAACCGTTGGCCTCCTTCAGCTCCACGGTCAGGGCTGCATCTGCCGTGGGCGTTTCCTCCTTGGCTTGGATGGAGATTTCTCTTTTGACCTCGGCGCCTGCAGCAATTGTCCCAAAGGATATCGTCCGGTCAAAGGCGAGTGCCGATCTGGAACTGCCTGCCTGAATCTCCCCCGTCACGTCGAAAGCGTCGCCCTTACCGCTGTTT
Source organism: Deltaproteobacteria bacterium (assembly GCA_026388335.1). Classification (GTDB taxonomy): domain Bacteria; phylum Desulfobacterota; class Syntrophia; order Syntrophales; family UBA8958; genus UBA8958. The sequence continues at coordinate 5,091 of JAPLJZ010000161.1, read as the reverse complement.
TTCACGGTAATTATCAGCTTTCCCATCTCCCCGGCATCGAGAATGTTGTTCCCCGAGGGTTCGGAGAAAGCAAGTGTCGCCGATAAATTTGGCGGAGAGATAGGAACATTTTTCTTTACCGTTGTTTGCGGCGAGCTTTTATTTGAAGCTATTTCTGAATTAAAACGTTGAGTAACCCTGACAGTTATATCTTGCTCATGTTTATAATTGCTTGGTTTTTTGCCTTCTTTAGAAATTTCGATTATATTACTATATGCTTCTTTGCGTTTTATATCTTCGACTATAGCCAGTACTTTGGGTACATTATCATCCAGGAATGATTGTCGTGGTTTTTGTATTTCTTCATTTGCTTGCTTCACCAATTCTTGATATTTTATAAATCTATCTTTGTAATCTAATTCTTTTTTACCCAGTGCCTTTTCAGTTAGTACAGGTCTTTGTTTTTCTAATTCGTCTTTTCTCCTTTGAAGATCTTTTTCCATATCCGCTATTTGGTTTTTTCGATCTTGATATATGCTTTTTAACTTCTCACCAGTATCTTTTCCTACAATTGAATTCATAAGGACACTTTCAATATTGTAGTAACCAATTTTCTCTCCCGCCCCGGCTGGAAGCATGAACAGAACCGACAGGATCAGCAACATCAACAAAGTTACGACTGTGATCAGCCTTTTCATTTTGTACCCCCTTATACCTATCTTGTCAGGCCGCATAGGAAGCTTGTTTTTGAATATAGTAGTCTGGTCTTTCCCGATCTCACAGGTTGACGTTTGTTTTCCCCTTAACCGCATGGTTTCCCGATAGCGCCACGCTGCTTCAACTATGTATCCGTCGGCCCCGGTCCTTTAAATTCAGCCGCCAATATTTCCGTTACCCATATCATAATTAGGGAGGGAAAGAACAGCAGTGATTGCTTTCGAAGTCCCGTATCTTAGTCGCGGTTGGCGATTATTTACTGCTTTCAGAAGGAAGTTAAATCCATAATTATACGCCTACACGGGCATGTTAATGAAATAATTGAGTACAATTCCTCATCCTCTTCAAGGGCATCGGTGCAGTTGCAGAATATCAATTTCCTTCAAAGGGATAGGTGATGATGTGGTAGCCAAATAAATAGGGGGTGCTGTTCCAATATTTACCCACCCTGACCCTTGAAGGGGATGGATCTACAGGATATATTTATGATTTTACTCTTTCTGGCATGTTTTTGTCTTCCAGCGCTGGTGGAGCCAGAACCATTGATCTGGATAGCGCCTCACCATGGCTTCAACGACTTTCGTGAAGCGTTGGGTATTGGTAAAGAGGTCTTTTTCATAATCGCCCGTGTCATCGATCGGGACTGCCTCCTGGATAATGAAGCGGTATCTCCCGTCGGGCATCCGGGGCATGAAGGCCGGGATCACCGGCGCCCCGGTACGCATGGCCAGGACGGCCAGCCCCACGGCGGTGCAGGCCGGTCTCCCGAAAAAGTCCACAAAAACACCTTCCCGCGCCGAAACATTTTGATCACTTAGAATACCGAGGGCATTGTTTTCTCCCAAGAGACGGGTTATTGTCTTGCCGGAACCGCCCTTGGGAATGACCGTATTGCCGTTAAGCGTCCGTACCCAGGCGGTGAGGTTTTCGAGTACGGGGCTATCCAGGGGACGGTAAACGATATTCATCGGTTTCCTAACCATAGGGAAGGCCACCGTCATCATCTCCCAGTTGCCGAAATGGGCGACGATCGAGAGTAATCCCTTTCCCTTTGCAAAGGTCTCGTCAATGTGCTCCATACCCTCGAATTCCACCCATTCATGAACATTATCCCTGGTAATATATGGGATCTCGAAGAAATCTGCCGCCACAAGGCCCAAATGGCGATAAACCCCTTTGGCGATGCGGACGAGCTCCGCCATGTCTTTTTCCGGATAGGCCCGGTGGAGGTTATGGAGGGTAATCAGGCGCTGCTTTGCCGAGAGATGATAAAAAAGCCGCAACAGGCCACGGAAGAAAAGCCTTCGCCAGGATAAAGGGACGCATTTGAACAAATATATAATGATGCTTGTGGATTTCTCTTTTTTCATCTTTTCAATAGATTTATCAGGGTATCAAGAAAAGTTTTTTCATCAGGATCCATCCGGAGTCCAACTCTCAGGATGACGATTTTCTGATAAAAATCCTGAAATTTTAAAAGTTTCACCCCGTCTTTTTCTGTTGTTATAAGTATTTCCGCATTCAGGGCTTTTGCTTCCCCGGCGATCGCCTGCACGTCGTCTTGCTTGTAGAAATAATGATCGGGAAAGGCAAGGAATTTTATGATCTTTGCCCCCAGTTCCTCCAGGGTGGTGCGGAATTTGTCGGGCGCGGCGATACCGGTAAAGGCGTAGACCTTCTTGCCCTGAAGCGCGCCGTGAGGAAGAATCTGGTTGTCCTTTCCTCGAATGATATCCAGTGGTTGATATCGTGCTCGAAAAACAGGTATGCTATCAGGCACAGCTGGTTTCTTTCTTACTTTCTCTCCCCTCGAAATTCCCGTTTCCACGATAACGTCAGCACGGTTGAGGGCGGCCGGCAATTCACGGAGGGGTCCCGCGGGCAACAGTCGCCCGTTGCCGAAAGGTCTATCCTCGTCCAGCAGCACAATATTGACGTCCCGAAAGAGCTGCCGGTGCTGGAAGGCGTCATCAAGAACAAGGATATCGGCGCCGAATTTTTCGATGGCTAATTGGCCCGAAACGCAGCGATCAGGACCGGTAAGCACGGGAATGCCAGGGGCAGCCGTGGCGATCAAAACAGGTTCATCGCCTGCCTCCTCGGGACTCAGGAGGATGCTTACTCCATCAGAGACGACATTGCCGCTGGTTGTCAGGCGGCCTCCATAGCCCCTGCTCAGGACGGCGGGGTGGAATCCGCGCGCTTTCAGTCCGTTGGCGGTGAGGATCGTCATGGGTGTCTTTCCTGTGCCTCCGGCGGTAATATTCCCGATACTAATCACCGGACAGGAGAGTTTAACCTGTTTGAGAATGCCCCGATCATAGAGGTGGTTGCTGAACGCTACAATCATCCCGTAAAGAAGGGATAAAGGCAGCATAGAGATCAGGAAAGGATGGGTCCGCGCCAGTGGTCCTTCCGGATACCAGTATTGCCCGATTTTAGTATACAGACGATTCATTGCTCATCAGGTAAGGGTCGAGTGCTTTGCACAACAGCAGAAAGATGGTTCGCAAGCGGCGAATCAAATGTTTTTCGCCGTTTCGAGATTGAGCTTAACATCATGTTATTAATCATAATTACACATAAACTTACCAGAAGCGAAAAAGATTTTTGAACCGTAGCGAAGCCATTTTTCAAAGGTCTCAGGTCAGCGAGGATTAGATGAGGAATCTTCATCCTCGCTGAATTGCATCTGGTAGAGCTTGAAATATTCGCCCTTTCTGTCAAGAAGGTATTCGTGGGTTCCCTCCTCGACGATCTTGCCGTTAACAAGGACAATGATCCGGTCGGCGTTTCTGATCGTCGAGAGGCGATGGGCGATCATCAGGGTGGTCCGGCCGGCCATAAGGTTATCCAGGGCCTTTTGTACTTCAATTTCCGCCTCGGTGTCGAGGGAGGAGGTGGCCTCATCCAGGATGAGAATCGGGGCGTCCTTGAGGATGGCTCGGGCGATGGAAACCCGCTGCCTCTCGCCGCCGGAAAGTTTCGTTCCCTGTTCCCCGATAATGGTATCATATCCCAGGGGAAGCTGCATGATGAAGTCGTGGGCGTATGCGGCTTGGGCCGCCTGGATAATTTCTTCCTCGCTTCTTTGAATATCCCCGTAGGCAATGTTATTTTTCACCGTGTCATTAAAGAGGATGGTCTGTTGCGTTACCATCGCAATCTGTTCGCGGAGGGATTCGATGGTAACGTCCCGGACATCGTACCCGTCGATCAGTAACCGTCCTGCCGAGACATCATAGAAACGGGGGATGAGGTTTACCAGGGTGGTTTTTCCGCCGCCGCTCATGCCGACAAAGGCCACAACCTCGCCGGACTTGATGGAAAGGTTGATGTTTTTCAGAACGGGTGTTTCCTCGTAGCGGAAGGTGACGTTTTCGATATCTATGCTCTGGGAGATTCTGGGAAGTGGGACCGCCTGCTCGCTGTTTCTGATTTCCGGTTCCACATCAATGATGCTGAATACCCGCTCGGCCCCGGCAATGCCCTGTTGAATCGTATTGTTCACGTTCGTCAGGCGTTTGACGGGCTCATAAAGCAGGATCAACGCCGCTAAAAAGGAAAAGAAGGTGCCGGGGGTGGCGCCGCCCTTGATAACCTGGAGGCCGCCATAAAAAACAATCACCGCGATGCCGATTCCACCCAAGAACTCCATGAAGGGACTTGAGGCCGCATTGATGGATACAGCCTTGATATTCAATCTGAAAAAACGTTCGTTTTCTTCGGAAAAGCGCCTGTTTTCATAGTCTTCCATTCCGAAGGCCTTGACGATCCGCGTGCCGGAGATCGTTTCATGGAGGAGAGTGGTCAGGGTGCCCATGGTAATCTGGGAGCGGGTGGCTATACTGCGCATCTTTTTGCCGAACTTGGCGATGGGATAGATGATGAGGGGGAAAATAAACATGGCGATGGCGGCCAGTTTCCAATCCCGGTAAAAAATGACAAAAACAAGGCCAACCAATGAAAACGTATCCTTGAACATACTAGTGACGGCATCGGAAACCGCACCCTGGAGGGCGCCGACATCGTTTGTGATCCGGGACATCAACACTCCGGTAGGATGTTTTGTAAAAAAGGAAAGGGATTGCTTCTGAATCTGCTGGTAAAGCTTGTTGCGCAGATCGGCTACCACCCGCAGACCGATCTGGTTCATCAGGACGGTCTGTCCGTAACTGCATAGGCCCTTGGCCGCGTAAATAAACACGACCGCAATGGGAACCCAGATGAGGGTCTGGATGTCTTTCCTGAGAAAGATATCATCCAGAGCGGGTTGTACGAGAAAGGCGAGGCCCGAGGTGGATGCCCCCACGACGAGCATGCAGCCGAGTGCCATCATAAATCGTCCCGCATGGGGCTTTGCCAGGCCCAAGAGGCGCTTGAAAATATCCATTT
>JAPLJZ010000182.1 GCA_026388335.1 Deltaproteobacteria bacterium | reverse complement strand
TACCTGACCTGCTACTGTGACTGCAATCGGGTGGGGGCTTATGCGGAAATCATCAGGGGGAGGGATAATGGAGCCGAAAATATCCGCCTCGGTTCCTGGAAAATGAAAATGGACGTATCCCGGGAAGATTTTGAAAGAAATTTGCAGAAACTGGGTAATGGAAAAAACATTTGGATCGAGATACTCTTCAAGGCCTGATCACCAGGCATTAGGCCGCTGTAAAAAAAGAAAGGGGTTGCGAAGGTAAAATCGCAACCCCTTTAAGTGTTTCTTACCGAAAGGACTCATCATTACAAGCGGTTACCGATTGTAGGATTGAGCTGTCTGCCCCTTCCATCTCCCGTCTAACCGGACAATGTTGACTTTTATCCGCGTTTGTTGCTTCTTCTCCAGATATTCTGTGCCTCGGCTGCCTTAATGAGTCCTTCCCGGGTATCGGGATGGGCGATGCTAATGAGCATTTCCGCCCGTTCCCAGGTTGTTTTTCCCTTCAGATTGACCATGCCGTATTCCGTTACGACATAACTCACTACCGTCCGGGGAATCGTCACGATGCCACCAGGCTCCAGAGTCGGCACGATCCGCGATTTGATTTCGCCGGTTTTCTTGTTCTTCTGTGATGCCGTCATGCAAATAAAGGCCTTGCCACCCTTGGAATGATAGGCGCCGAAGGTGTAGTCGAACTGGCCGCCCGTACCGGAGATCTGCCGCATCCCCGATGACTCGGAGTTGACCTGACCATATAGATCGATCTCTACGGAGTTGTTGATGGCCACCATGTTATCGTTCTGGGCGATGCGGGCGGGGCTGTTCGTATAGTCCACAGAGTAAGTGGCGCAGCAGGGGTTGTGATCGAGAAAATCATAGAGCTTCTGGGTTCCCAGGGCGAAGGTGTAAACCATCTTGCCGGGATTGAGTTGCTTCTTCTTGTTGGTGACCCGTCCGGACAGATACATGTCCACGAAGGAATCAACGAGCATCTCCGTGTGGACGCCCAGGTCTTTCAGGTCGGACTGGGCGATCATCATCCCGACGGCGTTCGGCTGACCGCCGATGCCGAGCTGAATGACCGACCCGTCATGGATTTCGTTCATAATCAGCTTGGCGATCTGGGTGTCTTCTTCACTGATCGGCGCCGCCGGCAGGCTGAAGAGGGGCTTGTTGTCCGACTCAACGATATAATCCACCTCCGAGATGTGAATGGATTCATTGAACCCGCCGTAGCAGTAAGGCGTACTGGTATTGACCTCGACGACGACTTTTTTAGCGCGATTGGCGACGGCCTTGGAGATGGAACACGACGGCCCGAAATTGAAGTACCCGCTCCGGTTCATGGGCGCCACCTTCACGATGAACACATCGGAGTCGTTAAGATTATTGCTATAGAATCCCGGTCCCTCATGATAGAGGAGGGGGATATAATTACAGAGGCCTTTGTCGTGGAGGACCCGGTCGCCGCCGCTGAAGTGCCAATTGTTAAAGCAGAACTTCTCGCGCGTGGGATCTGCCTGGGCCACGGCGGCCAACCCGGGATACGTAACGGCGCGCACCTTGACGTCGGTCAATTCATCGGCGCGCTTGGCCAGGAACGGATCGAGATATGTCGGCGCCATGGTAAAGTTACCGTAATCGACCCAGTCGCCTGATTTAACAACACCGACAGCCTTCTCAGCGGTAACCAGTTTCTGTGTGTACTCTGCTTTAAAACTCATGAAATTCCCTCCCTGTTAAATTTTAAGTACAATTTCATCGGTGACTCTGCAACAAAGCCCATGTGCTTTGTTACGGTTCACTTGCCAATTATTGATCGATTATGCCACTATTCGCCTCTTTTCTGTTAATGGTTATTTGCTGACTGCACAGCTCCCTTTGGGGAGAAGGCGGGACCGGGTTGGCGTTCCCCGGCCCCTTTGGTAGGTACAGCGAAAGAATGTGACAATTCTTTTGAACAAAACAATCTCCGAGCATAGAGATCAAAGACAAGAAGTTGTAACGAGGATGGGTATTTATTTCGGAAAGGCAAAATAATCAATATCAAAAGATATTAACAAGAATATTACAATAAATGTAATTTAAGAAAATGACGAGAGATAGGACTGGAGGTTTGTTTTCTGCTTATTGAGGCCAAGTTTATGACGGATGCGATAGCGGCAGATATTGACAGCGCTTGAGGAGATACTGAAAAAGTCGGCGATCTCCTTGCTTGATTTTCCTTCCTTGATGAGATTGGCCACCTGGATTTCCCGGGCCGTCAGATTCATGTGCTGGGAAGAAAGGGTATGGGAGAAGGGCGACACAATGTCTCTCAGGTTCGATTCGAGAACCTTTAAGTCCGCCCGCAAATGAGGATCTGTAATCTGTTTTTTTAGCTTATCCACGTAAGGGATGACGAGTTTCTTTACATTGGACAGAACATCTGCCGCTAATTCTTTCTTATCCTCTTCCCGCTTTTTCAGTAAGACCCTCAGGGCGGCATTCAATTCCTCCAACTCGTGGGTTTTTGCTTCCAGTTCTTCACCCCGTTTTTTAAGGGCCGCCTCTGCTTCCTTGTAGTCGGTGATGTCGAGAAACGAGGCAATGCTCTTGGTGGTACCCGGAATCAGATCCACGGACAGATAAATATTACGCAGATCGCCTTTCTTATTGTACCAGCGAAATTCGTAATTCTTTGGGGGAATCTGGGGGTCGATGCGCCTAAGGTAGTGATAGGTTTTCATGGCCTCCACATCATCGGGATAGGTGAATTCCGTCCAGCTCTTCAGGTTTTCGATTTCTTCCTTGGCATAGCCGAATTGTTTGACAAATTCATCGTTTACAAGGGAGATGGTGGTGTCGTTCTCAAGGACCATCGTTGCCGCCCCCGTAGTTTCGAAGACTGTCCGGTACCAGTTTTCCGATTCCTGGATCCTTTCTTCCGCCTGCTTGCGGTCGGAGATATCCATGGAATTGCCTAGAATTGCGGGCTTGCCCTCATATGAGATTGATGCGACCGTCTCCATGATCCAGCGCCTCTGACCATCTTTGGCGATGATCTGAAATTCATGGGGGGAGATCCGTTCGCCTTGGAGCATCATGCGGGCGTTTTTTTTGACCGTTTCCCGATCCTCGGGACGGACGAGAAAATCCGATTTTTTCCCGATGAGTTCGTCCCTCGTATAGCCGGCGTAGTAGGCGGCGTTCGCGTTGACAAAAACGAACTTGCCGTCCTGAACCACGTATATGCCGGCCACGGATTTTTCCGTCAGCGTCTGAAAGAGATCTGCCGTTTCGCCAGGGGATTGTTTTCTTTGTTGCAGCTTGTCGTTCTTTTTCATATTTTTCGATGAGATGTCCATGACAGAGATCTATAAGGGCAGGGGCCTGATGTGTCAAGGAAATGATGCAATTGCCTGCCCCCATTATTCTTTTGCATTGTTTTCCGGGCTGTGATTTAATAATTCCGTGCCTCGACATAAAATGCATGAGCGGTTCCAGACGGAAGAACCTGTGGATAATCAATGGCGGCGGGTGTTATCGGCAACCCTTATCTTTTTGTTTTTGGCCTTGCCTTCCTGGGCGCAGGCGACGACTTCCCTCCAATTCCTCGGCGCCGCCCGGACGGTCGGCGGCAGCGCCTGTCTCCTGGAGACGGGAAAATCAAGAATCCTCATTGATTTCGGTTCATTTATGAGCCCTGAGGATCGTTTTCGCAACGATCTTTTACCCTTCGATCCGTCAACCATAGATTATGTGCTGCTGACCCATGCCCATAGCGATCATGGGGGCAGAATTCCCCTGTTGTATAAAAATGGTTTTCGAGGCAAGGTAGTCGGTATTGGGGCCACAAAAACCCTCACCCGCTTGCTTCTGGGCGCCAGTCTTGATTATACGGACCGGGAAACGGTCGCCCTGTTCGGTTCTCAGGATATTGCGGCGATGATGAAGAATTTCATGTCCCTTTCCTACGATCGCAAGATTGAGCTATCTCCGGACATCGCCGTCCGTTTTCGGAATGCCGGCCATATCCTCGGTTCGGCCATGATCGAGATCTGGTGCAAGGACGGCGAAAGAGTCATAAAAATTGTTTTTTCCGGCGATATGGGTAATACATCCATACCCTTGCTTAAGGCGCCCTTTGACATCCGGGAAGGAGATTTTGTCATTGTTGAGGCGACTTACGGAACAACACAGCGAACCAAGAACAAGACGACACAGTTCGGAACGGATATAGGCAAGACCTTACAGGCCGGGGGAAGTGTTTTGATCCCGGCCTTTACCCTTGATCGTACCCAGAAGGTACTGTTCACATTGGGCAGATTGAAACGGGAAGGAATCATTCCTGATCAGACGCCCGTTTACGCCGACAGCGGCATGGCAAGGAGAATAACACGTATTTATGGGCGATACGGCGGGCATTTCCATCCGGAAGCACGCAAGCTTACGGATGGTGGTCAGGATCTTTTCCTTTTTCCAGGTCTCCATGACGTTTCCGGGGCGGAGGCACTCCGGGCGCACGACCTGGGAAAGCCGGCGATTTATGTAACTTCAAGCGGAATGCTGGATCATGGCAACGCCCCGCAGCATCTTGAAAAGATGATCGAGGACCCCCGAAATCTCCTGGCTATTGTCGGCTGGCAGGCCCCAGGTTCTCTTGGTTCACGGCTCCTCGTCGGGGAGCAGCGGGTGAGGATTCCCGTCCGGAGGGAAGGGGAAGGCGGTGTAAGCGCCGGCAGCGTCGAAAAGGATGTAAAAATGAGGATAATGCAGTTTGATCTCTTCTCCAACCATGCCGACGCCTGCCAAGTATTGAACTGGCTGGCCGGTTTCGGGAAGACAAAACATGTTTTTGTTATTCATGGAGACAAGGAAAATACGATAAATATGGCGCGGATGATTGACCACAACCTTGGTTTCAGGGCCGTCGCACCGGAGTTGAACGACAGGATTTTTATTTCTGCCGATCAGCAGGACCGGAACCTCAAAGCCGGAGCAATACCCTGTGTCGGTCTTGGCGGCAGTGAAAAACAAGAAGAGGATATGGGCTTTTGACGCGCCCTATGAAGGATACTTGTTTTGACAAAGGGATGCCCGATGTGATAGTTACAGCCTCTTTTTTTTGAGGGCTCTGTAATGAAAAGATGCTTGATAATATTGATTCTCTGCGCCGCCTTGATCATCTCCTTCGGCGAGGCGCCGGCGGTGGAACCCCTGATCCGGGAAGGGGAGGAACTTACGCTGGAGCGATGTCTGGAAATCGCCGTCAAGAATCAGCCGGTAATAATGCAGTACCTCTATACCACCCAGGCCAATGAGGCCCAACTGGGGCAGGCAAAATCAGGATATTACCCCAAATTGGATGCGTTTTCATCTTTTACCAGCTACAACGCCGTCAAGCAGACGGGCGACCCCTATCCTCCCATCAATACAGCTTATGGCTACAAGTACGGCGATAATACCCTTAACCTTACCCAGAAGATCTACGATTTCGGGAAACGGGAAGACGGCGTCGATGTGGCCCGTCTCAACCTCGATTCATCACGGAAGGATGTGGAAAATCAGATCACCACGGTGGTCAATAATGTCAAGAACGCCTACTATCTCATCCTCAAGTCAAAATATTCCCGGGACGTCTATATTGACGTCCGGGATCAGTACCGCAAGCAGTTGGAGCAGGCTAAACTGTTCTTTGAAGCCGGGAAGAAGCCGAAATACGATGTGACCAACGTCGAGGTCTATCTCAGCAATGCCGATCTCAAACTCATCGAGGCTGAAAACGAATTGAGCAAGGCCTGGGTTTCCCTGAACACCGCGATGGGTTATGACGGTCCCGCGTCTTATACCGTCAAAGAGATTAAGGCCCTTGAAAGTTACAAAATTACGGAGCAGGACGCCGTAGAACGGGCAAATAAAAACCGTCAGGATCTGCAATCCCTCCTTGTCCAGAAGGCCTCGGCGGAAAAATCGGTGTCCCTGGCAAAAAAGGACTATTTCCCTTCCTTTGATGCCAACGCCGGCTATGAATTTGCGGGCAGTCAAACGCCCGTGGCCCAGGGATGGACGGCAGGGGTGAGCCTGTCATGGAATCTCTTCCAGGGGTTTTCAACCCAGCAGGCGGTGCAGAAAGCCCTGGCAAATATGAGGGTTACGGAAGCCAAAATTGCCAACCTCAAACTCCAGATCCTCCAGGAAGTCAAGACGGCCCTACTTAATCTTAAGAAGGCAGAAGAATCGATTGCCAACGCCAAAGTGCAAGTCAGGCAGGCCACGGAGAATATGGAATTGGCTGACCTCCGTTATCAGATGGGTTTGGGCACAACCCTGGAGGTAACGATTGCCACCGTTAATTACAGCCAGGCCAAACAGACGCACATTACTTCTTTGTATGATTATGTTACCGCAAAAGCCAACCTCGAAAAAGCGATGGGGGGCAGGTAAAATATTTCCCCCCTTCAAGGGGAGGGAAAGGGTGAGGATGGGTTTTATTAGATAATAAGGAAAACAGACGAACTGGAGATAAGATTTTGACTTATTTGATTATTCACCTAATAGCCAATCCTGCCCAGGCAAGGAGTGGAAAATCGGCGGGCTTTTTGTGGGTTCGTCATCCTTTGTCCCTCCTTATGTTGGCGTTTTTGATAATCGGGCTTGCCGGATGCAGCAAAGAGGCGCCGCCGCCGGGATTCCCACCCGCGACCGTCCTTGCCGCCAAGACGGTGCAGAAAGAGATGCCCCTGGCAATTCCGGCCATCGGTACTGTGGAGGCTCACAAGTCCATCAATATATATTCCCGTGTCAACGGGCAGCTCCTCCAGACCCATTTTCGGGAAGGTCAGGATGTCCGCCGGGGTCAGCCCCTCTTTACGATCGATTCCGCTGCCTACCGGGAGAAGCTCCATCAGGCGGAGGCAAAATTGGCAAAAGATAGCGCTCAATTGAAGTTCAACGATGAGGAGGCGAAACGTTATGCCTTTCTATTCGGAAAAGGGGCGGTGTCGAAATCGGAAGCGGATAAATACCTCACTGAAGCCGCCTTATACAGCGCCAACGTCAAATCAGATCGGGCAGAAGTGGAAGACGCCCGGTTAAGTCTGGCGTATTGTTCCATCACCGCCCCTTTCGATGGCCGTACCAGCGCCTATGGCGTCAATCTCGGAACCATTGTCCGGGCCAATGACACCTCGCTGACCACCCTCAATCAGATCACTCCCGTCTATGTGCGGTTTTCCGTGGCCGAAAGGTATTTGGCGGACATTCACAAGTATCTCAAGAGCGGATCGGTTACGGTAAAGGTAAGCCCCACGAAAAACTTAACCGGCGAAGTTCCTGCCGGTAAGTTGGTCTTTATTGACAATGCCATCGATACCAATACTGGCATGATCACGTTGAAGGCCGAGTTTGCCAATGCCGACAAATCCCTCTGGCCAGGACAGTTCGTCAATGTTTCCCTGCATCTGGCGATGCAGCCGGGCGCTGTTGTAGCGCCCCTTCGCGCCGTGCAGCAGGGCGACAAGGGGCAGTTCGTTTTTGTCGTCAAGCCGGATATGACCGCGGACATCAGACCCGTTGTCGTTGATCGCACCATGGGCGAGGAGGCCGTGATTGCCAAGGGCTTGTCTGCCGGGGAAACTGTGATTACCGACGGCCACCTCAAGGTGCGGCCGGGTGGAAAGGTGGAGATCAAGGAGAACCTCGGGGCCACCCCGGGAAACAACAACGCTAAACCTGCGCCAGGGGGAAGCGGCAAGTGAACATTTCCGCCCTCTGGATCCGCCGGCCCATCATGACCAGCCTGGTCATGATCAGCATCCTGTTTTTCGGGATCATCGGCTATCGCAATCTTCCCGTCAACGATCTGCCTCAAATGGACTATCCGACGATCCAGGTTTCCGCTAACCTGCCCGGGGCCAGTCCGGAGGTCATGGCCGCTACCGTTGCCACGCCCCTGGAGAAGAAATTTTCCACGATCCAGGGTCTCGAATCCATGACCTCCACGAACACCCAGGGTTCCACATCCATTACCATGCAATTTTCTCTGGACCGCAATATTGATGCTGCGGCCCAGGATGTGAATTCCATGATCTCGGCGTCGATGGGGGTCCTGCCGACCATGCCGGCGCCCCCCACCTACCAGAAGGTAAACCCGGCGGAATGGCCGATCATGTACTACGCCATGATCGGGGAGACGGTCAAGGATACGACGACTTATAACTACGTCGATTCCGTCATTGCCCCGAACCTCTCCACAATCAATGGAGTCTCCGAGGTCATCAAATACGGAAAGAAATACGCCGTCCGGATCCAGGTCAATCCCCACAGCCTTTCGACCAAGGGTATCGGAATCAATGAAGTTGCCTCCGCCCTGTCTGCGGCCAACGTCAACATCCCAGGCGGCAGTCTGGACGGTCCTTATCAGTCCTACACCCTTGATCCCCAGGGACAACTGAAAAAGGCCGAAGACTATAATCCGTTGATTATCGCCTATCAGAAAGGCTATCCGGTCCGCGTTCAGGATGTGGGGAAAAGTATTGATAGTGTGGACAGTAAGCGGGCGACGGTCTGGTATGTAAACGACGAGATGTCTCAGAAGACAGTTGTCTTTGCCATCAGGAAGCAACCGGGGTCCAATGCTGTGGACGTGGCCCGGCAGGTCAAGAAAATAATGCCTAAACTGCAGGGGGAGATTCCCCAAGGCATTGAGGTTCGTCTCCTTTTTGATCAAACGGATTTTATCAGAAGCTCGATCAAGGACGTCCAGTTTACCCTGCTATTGACCGTCGGCCTCGTCGTGATTGTCATCTTCCTCTTTTTGCGCTCATTCAGGCCGACGATCATCACCAGTATCGCCGTCCCCCTGTCCTTGGTCGCCACCTTCGCCGTTATGTATCTCTGCGGCTACAGCCTCAACAACCTTTCCCTGATGGCCCTCGTGCTGTCCGTCGGTTTTGTTGTGGACGACGCCATTGTCATGCTGGAAAACATCATCCGCCGCATGGAGATGGGCGAGGATGCCATGACGGCCTCCATCCGCGGCTCGCAGGAGATCGGTTTTACTATCCTGTCCATGACGATTTCCCTCGTTGTCGTCTTTATCCCCGTGCTCTTCATGGGCGGCATTGTAGGCCGGATTCTGCGGGAGTTTTCCGTAAGCATTGCCGCGGCCATCCTTATTTCCGGGTTTGTCTCCCTGACCCTGACGCCGATGATGGCCAGTCGTTTTCTGAAGAATCACGCCGCCGGCAAACATGGCAGATTGTATGAACTGTCCGAACGGGTTTTCAACGCCATGCTGGCCTTCTATGAAAGGAGCCTCCGCAAGGTGTTGCAATACCGTTTGATCGCCCTGATCTTTACCATCGTCATCATGGCGGGAACGGTATGGGTCTATAAAATATCCCCCGGAGGGTTCATCCCCAGCGAAGACCGGAACTTCTTCATCTGTTTCGTCATGGCCTCCGATACCATCTCCTATGCCGACATGGCGGCCCATCAGGATGTCCTCAACAAAATCGTCATCGATGATCCCGATGTGGACGCCATCATTTCCGTGGCGGCGGTTCCCAACAACAACAAGGGTTTTATCTTCGCCCGCGCTGTGGACAGCAAAAAACGCAAGCGGTCCATCGATCAGATCATCAACGAACTACGTCCCAAGGTGAACGTCATCCCCGGACTGATGGTCTTTCCCATGAATCCCCCACCCATCGAGATCGGCGGGAAGGAATCGAACGCCCTGTATAGCTATACCCTGAAGAGTGAGGATCTGAACAACCTTTACGTTTATGGCAAGGATTTTGAGCAGCGGGTAAGGGCCATTCCGGGGCTAACCGATGTGAGCAGCGATCTGAGCTTCCGGAGCCTAAAGATGGAGATCAACATTGACCGGGACAAGGCCTCCGCGTTGGGACTGACGGCCCAGCAGATAGAAAATGCCCTTACTTACGCCTTCAGCGGCGGCAAGGTGAGCACGATCTACGCGGCGACGACCCAGTACGACGTTGATCTGGAGCTGGATGAATCTTTCAGCGCCTATCCCGATATCCTGGAGCTGCTCTTTATCAAATCCGACCGGGGGAAACTTGTGCCCCTGAACACCGTGGCCACGATAAAGAAGACCTTGGGGCCGCTGTCGGTAAACCACCAGGGTCAGCGTCCCGCTGCGACCATTTCCTTCAATCTGCTCCCCGGTTATTCCATCGGCCCGGCCACGGAACAGATCAGAAAATTGGCGGATAAGGTTCTCCCGACCACCATCTCCGGTAGTTTTGAAGGGGCGGCGCGGGCCTTTGAAACGTCTTTTGCAAAATTGGGGTTCCTCCTCTTTGTCACTATCATCGTGATCTATATTGTCCTGGGCATTCTTTACGAGAGCTATCTCCATCCGATCACGATCCTGTCCGCCTTGCCTCTGGCTGGTTTCGGCGCCCTCGTGGCGCTGAGGATCTTCAGGATGGAACTGGACCTGTATGCCTTTGTCGGGATCATCCTCCTGGTCGGTCTCGTCAAGAAGAACGGCATCATGATGATCGATTTCGCCCTGGACGCGGAGCGCAATGAAAATAAATCTGCGGAAGAAGCCATTCTCGATGCCTGTCTCGTCCGTTTCCGCCCCATTATGATGACAACGATGGCAGCCCTTTTCGGGACCCTACCCATCGCCCTCGGCATCGGCGCCGGCGGCGAGTCGCGGCAACCGCTGGGCGTGGCCGTAGTCGGGGGGCTTTTCTTTTCCCAATTTTTGACCATGTACATTACGCCGGTATTTTATGTCTATATAGACAATTTGAATACGCGGCTGACGAGGAGAAAGTGAAATATGCATTACCATAGATTAACCATAACAAAACCGTCCATGCGAAGAAATATCGCGCAATGGTTATCCATTTTATGTCTGTCCATTCTGGTCGCCGGTTGCCTGCCGAAGGCCATTCCACCTCCGGCGCAACCGGCGAAAATCGCCATTGTTCTGGGCGCTGGGGCTGCCAAGGGCTTTGCCCACATCGGCGTCCTTAAAGTGCTTGAAGCCCAGAAGGTTCCCATCCACATGGTCGTCGGCACCAGCGCCGGGAGCTTTGTCGGCAGTCTCTATGCTTACGGATACACTGCCTATCAGCTCCAGGGTATCGCCATGTCCCTCGCCAAGGATGATGTTGCCGACTTTACACTGCCCGATAATGGATTTCTGAAGGGGGAGAAGCTCCAACAATACGTCAACAAAGCGGTCCGAGGCGCCCCCATCGAAAAGTTCCGGATTCCCTTCCATGCTGTGGCGACGAATATCCAGACGGGCGAGGAGACGGTCTTCGGTCAGGGTAACGCCGGGATGGCCGTGCGGGCAAGCTGTTCCGTCCCGGGGGTATTTCAACCGCCCAGGTTCGGAAACGCTGTCTATGTTGACGGCGGCGTCGTGGCTCCCGTAGCCGTGGAAGCGGCTAAGAGACTTGGGGCGGATGTGGTCATCGCCGTGGATATCTCCGGCGGCATGAGCCCGACGGCGCCGCAGGGCACCATCGATACGATCCTCAAAGCTATTGACATAATGCATAATCGTATTGCGGCAAGTCATTTAAGCAAGGCTGATATAGTGATTCGCCCCAATGTAGGGTTTATCAGCGGGGCGGATTTGTCCAGGCGGCATGAGGCCATCATGGAAGGGGAGAAGGCGGCCCTTACTGCTATGCCCGCCATCCAGCAGGTATTATCGAAACTCAGGCAGGAAGGCCGGCTGCCCTGACAGGATGTGTCGGGGGG
>JAPLJZ010000261.1 GCA_026388335.1 Deltaproteobacteria bacterium | reverse complement strand
TTGTATCGACAACATTAACGCCCTGGTGGGCGACGCTGGTCTGCTGGTAACGGCAGCGGTGGAAGGTAAACTGGCCACCCGTGCCGATGCAACGAAGCATCAGGGTGATTTCCAGAAGATTGTCAAGGGAGTCAACCAGACGCTGGATGCGGTGATCGGGCCTCTGAATGTAGCGGCGGAGTACGTAGACCGGATTTCGAAGGGCGACCTGCCCCCGAAGATCACGGATGCCTATAACGGCGATTTCAATGCGATCAAAAACAACCTTAATGTCCTTATTGAAGCAATGAACGAGGTGACGGGCGTTGCCGAACAGATTGCCGAGGGCGACTTGATGGTCGTGGTCAGAGAACGTTCCGAACAGGATGCATTGATGCAGGCCTTGAGTTTGATGATCGAGAGATTGACCGAGGTCGCCACCAACGTTCAGAATGCGACGGAGCAGGTAGGCCAGGGAAGTCTGGAGATGAGCTCGAAAACCGAGCAGATTTCCCAAGGGGCCACGGAACAGGCAGCCTCTGCGGAAGAGGTATCTTCTTCCATGGAAGAGATGACCGCAACCATTATGCAAAACGCCGATAACGCACAACAGACCGAGAAGATTGCTGTCAAATCCGCTGAAGACGCCCGTGAAGGCGGCAAGGCAGTGGAAGAGACGGTAGCGGCCATGAAGGAGATTGCCGGCAAGATTTCGATCATTGAGGAAATCGCCCGTCAGACCAACATGCTGGCCCTTAATGCGGCCATCGAGGCGGCGCGGGCAGGCGAGCACGGCAAGGGATTTGCCGTGGTGGCCGCAGAAGTGAGACGCCTGGCCGAGAGAAGCCAGAATGCCGCAGGGGAGATCAATCACCTGTCGGCTTCAAGTGTACAGGTTGCCGAAAAGGCCGGTGAAATGCTCAATGCAATCGTTCCGGCGATTCAGAAGACTGCCGATCTGGTTCAGGAGATCAATGCTGCCAGTAGTGAACAGAAGAACGGCGCAGACCAGATCAACAAGGCAATCCAACAGTTGGACCAGGTCATTCAACAGAATGCCGCTGCTGCGGAAGAGATGTCGTCAACGGCCGGAAATTTGAACGGCCAGGCGGAGCAGTTGCAGACTGCGGTGGCTTTTTTCAAGACGGAGGATACAGGCGGCCGGACGGGTAAAAAACACGGACGTCAGCTTTCTTCGCCTGGGGTAGGTATTAAGAAACTGGCTCAAAACCCGAAAGCTGCTGAAAGGAAATCTGCACAGCCGGCCAGGGTGGAAAAGGCAGGCGGTTATGCCCTGGATATGGCAGACGGTCGTGGTAAACGGGATGTCCAGGATTCCGAGTTTGAACGATACTAAGGGATATCAAGAGGAGATATGACTATGAGTACAACAGGCATTACTGAAACGACTCAGTACCTGACGTTCAAGCTGGAAGAAGAAGTCTTTGCCGTGGATGTTGCCAAGGTGCGTGAAATTCTTGATTTCACCTTGGCCACCAAGGTGCCCGGGACTCCCGATTTCATGCGGGGCGTCATCAATGTCCGGGGGAATGTAGTTCCCGTAGTGGACATGCGGTTGAAGTTCGGTCTGTCGATAACAGAGAAGACGGTGGATACCTGTATCGTCGTCATGGAAATAGCTGTAGAAGACGATAAGACGATTCTCGGCGCTCTTGTGGATTCCGTTCAGGAAGTTTTCGAACTGGAGGCGAACCAGATCGAGCAGCCCCCACGTATCGGTACAAGGTGGCGGACGGAGTTCATCAAGGGAATCGGGAAGCGCAACGAAGAGCTGATCATCATCCTGGACATCGACAGGGTTTTTTCCAGTACTGAACTGGGGATTATTCAGGAAGCAGGCGATGGAGCGCAAGTATAAGGTCCCAAGGGGCCGCGCATGTTATGGGGGACAGATTTTAAATCTGTCCCCCTAACCCCTTCTTTCCTTTCCTTATTGGGGAAGGAAAGAAGGATTATACCTGACGTCATGAAAAAAGATTTAACCTATCATGCAGATGAATTTCTGAGGGATGAGAGAAGGTTCGAAAGATTTTCCATCGAAGTGCCGGCGCGGGTCGAACTGCTGCGAGCAAGAGGGAAGGCCCGGTCCATCTTCACTCAAACGTCGGATCTCTCCGCTACCGGGGCATTCTTCCCTGAATTAGCGGAGATGCACCTTGGAGATATGGTTAAAATAGATCTCTATCTGGTTTTCGAAGATCAAGATGCAACCGATGGTATCCATGACATGGTCGCTATGACTGTCACGGGGAAAGTAATTCGTTCAGAAACATCCGGGACGGCAATCCGTTTCGAGGAAGATTATCAGATGTCAACCCGCAAGCTGTTCCCGGTGAAAGAAGGGTAGAAAGTAAATCATGGCTTACACGGTTTACGAAGATGCAGAACATGGCGACGCTCACTTGTCCGATCAGGACTTCCGGCGCTTGAGTGACTGGATCTATGCCAATATCGGGGTCTGCATGGGACCGGAGAAAAAGACGCTCATGGAAGGAAGGGTGAAAAAGCGCATGCGTCATCTAAAAATTCCCTCCTTCCGGAAATACTGTGAATTTGTTTTTTCTAAACAGGGCAAGGGCGAGGAGGCGCCTTTCCTGATCGACGCAGTCACGACCAATAAGACGGATTTCTTTCGCGAGCCTGCCCACTTCGAATATCTGAACCGGACGGTGCTTCCCAGGCTTGCCGGTAGAGAGGGAAGCGGCAGCCGCAACACCTTCCGTATCTGGAGCGCCGCCTGTTCCACCGGGGAAGAGCCTTATACCCTCGCCATGATCCTTCAAGAGTTTGTCGATGGGACATCCGGTTGGGACTATACAATTTTAGCCACGGATATTTCCCGGACTGTTTTGGAGAAAGCCGGGCAGGCCGTTTATCAAGACGAGACAGTAGGGGCCATACCATTTCCCCTCCGGAAGAAGTATCTTCTCAAGAGTCGGGACCCCCGCAACTCTAATGTGCGCATCGTTCCGGAACTCAGGGCAAAGGTCCAGTTGCGCAGACTGAACCTGATTGCCGATGCCTTTGATATTTCGGGAGAGATGGATGTGATTTTTTGCCGCAATGTAATGATTTATTTTGACCGGGTCACCCAGGAAAAGCTGGTCCGAAAATTTTACCAGCATCTTTCCTCCGGCGGCTATCTTTTCATCGGACATGCAGAATCCCTGAGCAATCTTAAAACGCCTTTTATCTATATGGCGCCAACTATATACAGGAAGGATGATTAAAAAGATGGTTAATATGAAAACGGACAGACGCATCCGGGTCCTGGTGGTTGATGACTCTTCTCTTGTCCGTCAGACCCTTGTCGAGATTCTGTCCTCGGACCCGGACATCGAGGTGATGGGGGCCGCCGCCGATCCTTATGCGGCCGCCGAGATAATCCGACAGAATATCCCCGATGTCATGACCCTTGATATCGAAATGCCCAAGATGGACGGACTTACCTTTCTGCAGAAGATCATGAATCAACGTCCGATCCCGGTAGTGATCTGTTCGAGTCTTGCCGAAGCGGGATCAGAGACGGCCCTGAAGGCTTTGGAATACGGCGCGGTGGATATCATTACCAAACCCAAACTGGGAACGAAGCGTTTTCTTGAAGAGGCAAAGATCCGCGTTTGTGACGCCGTCAAGGCGGCCGCCATTGCCCGACTCCACCGCACGACGCTGAGACGGAAGGTGGAGCCGAAACTCAGCGCTGATGTTGTGATTTCCAAGGGTTCTATTCTAAGGGTTCTCGAAACGACGGATAAGGTCATTGTCGTCGGGGCTTCCACGGGAGGGACAGAGGCCCTCCGCGTCTTTCTGGAAGCGCTGCCGATGGATGCCCCGGGTATGGTCATCGTACAGCACATGCCGGAGCATTTTACCGCCTCCTTTGCCCAACGTCTCGACCAAGACTGCCGGGTTTCCGTCAAGGAAGCGGAAGACAACGATACGGTATTCCGGGGACGGGTCCTGATCGCTCCCGGTAATCTACACACCCTATTGAAACGAAGCGGCGCCCGCTACTATGTTCAGGTCCAGGACGGTCCGCTCGTAAGCCGCCATCGCCCGTCGGTCGATGTGTTATTTCGGTCGGCGGCCCGTTACGCCGGGAGGAACGCCCTGGGCGTCATCATGACGGGGATGGGAGACGACGGGGCCAGCGGGATCTGTGAATTGAAGGAAGCAGGGGCCTTTACCATCGCCCAGGACGAAGCCACCTGTGTCGTCTTTGGTATGCCCCAGGAAGCGATCAAAAGGGGAGGAATACAAAAGGTCCTTCCCCTCGAAGAAATCGCCGGGGCGGTACTGAGGAACTGCAAATAATGGGGTCAGACTTACTAACCCCGAAGATCCCCTTTCCCCCGGGGAGAGGGTTAGGGTGAGGGTAGGGTATTTTAACCCATTCCCACCCTGGCCCTCCTTTTGAAGGGGAGGGAGAAAAGTGCTTTTTGTGAGTTCATCAGAAAGATAGGTCGAAGGGGAAAAGAATGCTGTCGCGTATATCTTTAAGCCTGTTCGGCGCCGCTGCCGAAGGTCCGGGAAAACGAAGAAAGATCGTCCTGATGGCAGGACTTCTCATCTTTGCCTGCGGCCTGAAGCTCTTCGGTCAGGTCGTACTGAAGACCGGGGTCATCTACACCCATTTCTTCTATGTCCCTATCATCCTGGCCGCAATCTGGGGGAAACGGCGAGGCGTCGTTGTGCCGGTATTCCTGGCCCTCTTCCTGATCATCACGGATTTCATGCTGAGTCTATGGCTTGAAATCGGTCCTGATCTCCTCCGCATTACGATGTTTCTGCTGGTATTTTTAATCGTTTCCACCCTCAAGGAGGAGGTTGATAAAACCAGCCGGAACCTCAGGGAAAGCGAGAACTATAGGATTCTGGCCGAAAAATCCTTTGCCGGCGTTTATGTGGTTCAGGACGGCATCTTTAGATACATAAACCCTCATGCCGCTTCCTATGCCGGTTATCACGCCGCCGAACTTATCGGCAGCAGAGGGGAAAACCTCATCATCTCCGAGGATCGGGAGGCAGCGCAACGCCATGCCGTCGAGATGCTCAGGGGTGAACGGACGACGCCCTATGAGTACCGGGTAGCGACGCAGGATGGCCGTGTCCGCTGGATTATGGAAACGGTGTCCCCTGCCGTCTATGAGGGCCGGCCGGCGGTGATCGGCAACTCCATGGATGTGACGGAGATGCGGGAAGTCCGGGAGAAATTGGAGGAAATGAGAAAACTCGAATCCTCTATCCTCGAAGCGATCCCCCACGCCGTATTGGGCCTGAAGAACCGGCGGGTGGTCTTTGCCAACAACGCTGTGGAAAAGGTCTTCGGATGGCGGCCCGAGGAGATCATCGGACGAGAGACACGGGTTCTTTATAAATGTGACGAAGACTATCGGGATATGGGAAGGCGGCTCTATGAACTGCTGGCTCAGCAGCGGACCTGTGAACTGGAGGTTGTCTGCCGTCATCGGGAGGGGCATGAAATAACCTGTCGTTTCACTGCCGCCGTGATCGGAGAGACGTTGGCCGATGGGCGGGTCGTGGTCACCTATGAGGACATCACCGCCAGGAAAAGGATGGAGGAAGAAAAAGCGGGATTGGAGGAACAACTTCTTCAGGCACAGAAGATGGAAGCCGTCGGCACCTTGGCGGGAGGCATTGCCCACGATTTCAACAATATCCTCGGAGTCATCCTCGGCTATGCGGAGTTGGCGTATAATGAACTTTTGGATACGACGCGGAAGGCGTATCTCGATCATGTCATAACGGCGGCTGATCGGGCGAAAAATCTTGTCCAGCAGATCCTGGCCTTCAGCCGCCATGGGGAGAAGGACATGAAACCCCTTGCAGTGGCGCCGCTGGTGAAGGAAACGATGCAGATGCTGAGGGCCTCCATTCCATCCTCTATCGACATTCAGGTCAATGTGACCCGTGAGCCGACGGCAGTTCTGGCGAATGTTTCCCATATCCACCAGCTTGTCATGAATCTTTGCACAAACGCGGCGCAGGCCATGCGGGGCATGGGGGGCGTTCTTTCCGTCGATCTGGAGAATGTTTATGTCAATCAGGGGTGTGTATTGGACCTTGCACCGGGATCATACGTGCGCTTATCGGTGAGAGATACGGGCCCGGGAATCGAAGAGGCCGTCATCAATCGGATCTTCGACCCATTTTTTACCACCAAGAAAGTCGGGGAAGGAACAGGCCTGGGCCTGTCCGTGGTTTATGGGATTGTCAAGACATATGGCGGCGGCGTCACCGTGGAAAGCGAGATTGGGAAAGGTACTGTCTTTCAAGTTTACCTTCCGGCAACGACGAGCATGGTCCAGAATGAAGAGAACGAACCGGGGCCGCTTCCCAGGGGAAGGGAACATGTCCTCCTGGTGGACGATGAAAAAGAGCTGCTCGACATCGGGGAAAAAATGCTCAAATCTCTGGGGTATACTGTTTCCAGGGGGTCTAATGCCGACGAGGCTCTGGATCTGTTCCGGAAGTATCCGTTGCGCTACGATCTGTTGATGACGGATATGACCATGCCCGGCATGACCGGGCTCGCGCTGGCTGCGGAAATCAGGGCCATTCGTCCCAACCTACCGATTGCCCTATGCACCGGTTGTAGTGAATGGGTAAGTGAGGACGAAGTCAAACGCCTGGGGCTCGGTGAAGTGGCCATGAAACCGCTGTCCCGAAGTGATCTGGCGCTGCTTGTCCGGAGGGCCCTGGATGCCCCATCCATAGCGGCCCGTAATTAAGATGAAACATTCATAAAGCTAACAAACGACGCAACGGTCGTTTCTATCAGGAAACGCAGTTTTCAAATGATGATAAAATTATGGATAACGAGGCGGAATGCCCTGGGTGTTATCATGACGGGGATGGGAGACGACGGGGCCAGCGGGATCTGCGAACTTAAGGAAGCGGGGGCCTATACTATCGCCCAGGACGAAGCCACCTGTGTCGTCTTTGGCATGCCCCAGGAAGCGATCAAAAGGGGAGGAATACAAAAGGTCCTTCCCCTCGAAGAAATCGCCGGGGCGGTACTGAGAAACTGCAAATAATGGGGTCGAAGGGAAAAAGAATGTTGTCGCGTATATCTTTAAGCCTGCTTGGCGCCGCTGCCGAAGGTCCGGGAAAACGAAGAAAGATCGTCCTGATGGCAGGACTTATCATCTTCGCTTGCGGCCTGAAGCTCTTTGGTCAGGTCGTACTGAAGACCGGGGTCATCTACACCCATTTCTTCTATGTCCCTATCATCCTGGCCGCAATATGGTGGAAACGGCGAGGCGTCGTTGTGCCGGTTTTCCTGGCCCTCTTCCTGATCATCACGGATTTCATTCTGAGTCTACGGCTTGAAATCGGTCCTGATCTCCTCCGCATTACGATGTTTCTGCTGGTATTTTTAATTGTTTCCACCCTCAAGGAGGAGGTTGATAAAACCAGCCGGAACCTCAGGGAGAGCGAAGCCCGCATGCACGCGATAACCGACTCGGCCCAGGATGCCATCCTGATGATGGACCCCGAAGGTAACGTGTCCTATTGGAATCCGGCGGCTGAGTGCATGCTCGGCTACAAGGGTGCCGAGGTCATCGGGCAGAACCTGCATGCGTTCATTATGCCCCCGCGTTATGACGAAGCGCACCGCGCCGCCTTCCTGGTGTTCCAGCAGACGGGACAAGGAGCCGCCGTGGGCCGGACCCTTGATCTGGATGCCCGCCGAAAAGATGGAAAGGAAATCTCGGTGCAGCTTTCACTTTCAGCGATTCATATGAATGGCGGCTGGCATGCCGTGGGCATCCTTCGAGACATCACCGAGCGCAAGCGGGCGGTGGAGGCGCTGCGCGAGAGCGAGGAACGGTTCAGAATCCTGAACGACAACCTGTCAGTCGGGGTGGCGATGATCGGTCCCGACATGGGGATACTGGCGATCAACCCTCGGATTCGGCAGTGGTTCCCTCGCGCCGACCCCACGGAACATCAACCCTGTTATGACGCGTTCAATCTCCCCCCTCGCAGCGAACCCTGCATCACGGACTGTCCCGTCGTCAAGACGCTCCGGGACGGACAGCTCCATGTCTTCGAAAGGGAAGTATCAACCCGGGACGGGATACGCGTTATTCGGATGACTTCCACGGCTATCACTGATCGGGACGGAAATGTGAGGGCCGTTATCGAAATGATAGATGACATCACCGAACGTAAGCGCTCGGAGGAGGAAATCCTGGAGACCAACCGTCGGCTCGAGGAGGCCACCGTCCGGGCCAACGAAATGGCCGTACAGGCTGAGATGGCCAGTATCGCCAAGAGCGAGTTTCTGGCCAACATGAGCCACGAGATCCGCACCCCCATGAACGGGGTGATCGGCATGACCGGTCTGCTGCTGGATACCGAACTGACCGATGAACAGCGCAAATACGCCGGGATCGTGCGGGCCAGTGGCGAAACGTTGCTGACCATCCTGAACGACAACCTGTCAGTCGGGGTGGCGATGATCGGTCCCGACATGGGGATACTGGCGATCAACCCTCGGATTCGGCAGTGGTTCCCTCGCGCCGACCCCACGGAACATCAACC
>JAPLJZ010000140.1 GCA_026388335.1 Deltaproteobacteria bacterium | reverse complement strand
GATAAACAGGCATGCGGGTATGGCCGTGCCGGCAAATGAGCTCCATAATTTCCTCGATCTTTGCCCCGGCGCTGATCGCAACGATTTCCGTTCTGGGGATCATAACCTCACGGGCGATGGTATCCCGGAATTCAAGGATGCTCTGAATCATCTCCCCTGACTGGGGATCGATCAGGCCTTCCTCTTCGCCGGCGTCAATGATGGCCTGAATTTCGTCCTCCAGACGTGAGACATCGCGTTCTTTAAACAATTTTTTCAGCAGGGATAACAGACTTTTTCCCACTTCCCCCGGCTCCTTAGGCACTGACTATAATCCCCGCGCATACTCGGGTCTTAATATTTCCTGATTGCCTGTCGCAATCACCTTTTGAATCAAGGCTACTGTCTTTTCCTTCTCTTCCGGTAATCTGGCGCGGATGGGCAGGTAGTTCGAGGCGTGATTGGAAGTGAAGTAACAATTTGTAAATCGGGACTGGGCGATCATAATCACCAATTCGTTAAGAAAACCGAATGTGTCGGGAAGGATAAGACGACCCGCGGCATGATCTTCATAAAGGGTTGTCCCGGGGACAAGCATCAATGTGAGGGCCCCCGCATAATCCGGGTCTATGTCTGTCAGAATCCGGGCCGTATCTGCGGCATGGGCGCCACTCCTCTCGACGCCTCCCAGACCCAGGATAACCGTTGCGGACAAGCTAATACCTGCTTCCTTGACCCGGCGCCCCGCCTCAACCAGCTGCGCATAAGTTATCCCTTTCCGGATGTCCCTGAGTACTTCGGCATTACCGCTTTCAACACCCATATAGATGATACCGATCCCTAAATCTCTCAACTCCCGATGTTCTTCAGGTGTTTTCCTGAGGATACTCTTGGCATTTC
Organism: Deltaproteobacteria bacterium; assembly: GCA_026388335.1. GTDB lineage: Bacteria > Desulfobacterota > Syntrophia > Syntrophales > UBA8958 > UBA8958. The sequence goes on along the minus strand of JAPLJZ010000140.1, from coordinate 9,886 downwards.
CATAAAGTCCGATCCTCTTTACGCCCCGGACATGCTTGCCGATGATCCCAAGGATCTCCACCAGCCGCTTTTGGGGTATAATCAACGCATCGCCGTCACAAAGAAATACCTTGTCCACCCGGCGATACCGGCCGGCTTCAAGAATATCTTCGGTTATTTCCTCAGTGGTTTTGATCCGGAATTTTTTTTCTTTATACGTCGGACAGAAGGTACACCGATTATGGGAACATCCGACGGTGACCTGCAAAAGCAGGCTGTAGGCCTCACTGGGTGGCCGGATAATGATTCCTTCGTACTTCATAATCCTAGAGCAATAAAAAAGGGGTTAACCGTATCGGCCAACCCCTGACATATTTGGCGGGGCCGAAGGGACTCGAACCCTCGCCCTCCGGCGTGACAGGCCGGCGTTATAACCAACTTAACTACGACCCCGTTTTTTTCTTCCCAAAGCGACTCTTCACACCAATGGAAACCCGATCTCCACTGCCGAGCATGGCTTTTTGCAGCCGCAGCTGAAGGTTTCATCCGTTTTCTATATGGTAGGCGGAACAGGACTCGAACCTGTGACATCCACGGTGTAAGCGTGGCGCTCTCCCAGCTGAGCTACCCGCCCTTACTGTCGCCATAAGCAAGGTGTGCAAGCTATCAGCAATGAGCAGGCTTGTCAAGCAAAAAAGAACTCGATTTTAAGCATTCATGGGCGCCCAGCCAGTGCTTATGGGCGGCAGAGATGAAGTTTCATCTTTCTGTATCTCCGCAGCTATTTCTTTTCCGATCTTGTCTTCCTGGACAAACGCCACCGCCAGAACCTCATCCATGTGTTCCGCAGGAATAATCTTCAGGGCCTTGATGACATTTGCCGGGACCTCGGCAAGATCTTTTTCGTTGTCCTTGGGAATAATTACTGTTTTGATGTTTCCCCGGTGAGCGGCGAGCAGTTTTTCCTTTAACCCGCCGATCGGCAATATCCTTCCCCGGAGGGTTATTTCTCCGGTCATGGCCAAATCACCCCGCACCTTCTTCTTCATGTACGCAGAAGCAATGGCAGTTACCATGGCTATCCCTGCCGATGGCCCATCCTTGGGTATGGCCCCCTCCGGCACATGGACATGAACATCAGTTTCTTTATAATAATTCTCCGGCAGGCCGAACTCATCCGCCCGGGAACGAACATAGGTCAAGGCCGCCTGCACGGATTCCTGCATGACATCGCCAAGCTTTCCGGTCATGACCATCTTTCCCGTCCCCTTCATGATGGTCGCTTCAATCACCAGGAGTTCGCCGCCGACTTCCGTCCACGCCAGCCCCGTTGACAAACCGATCTGATCTTTGCCCTCTGTTTCACCGTGACGGAACTTTGGCACCCCCAAATATTTAGGCACCGCCTTTGAGCTTACCTTGATCTGGTCCTGAATCCCTTCCGAAACGATCTTACGGGCTATTTTCCTACAGATCGAGGCAATCTCCCGCTCTATATTCCGCACCCCTGCTTCCCGGGTATACTGCCTGATAATGGTGAGGATTGCTCCATCAGAAAAAGCAACATTCTTTTCCGTAAGGCCGTTGGCCTCCATCTCCTTCGCAACGAGGAACTTCTTGGCGATATTGAGCTTTTCCGGTTCCGTATAGCCGGCAATACGGATGACTTCCATCCGGTCCTGCAGGGGCGCCGGAATAGTCTGCAGGATATTGGCCGTGGTAATGAACATAACGTCCGACAAATCGTAATCAACTTCTAAATAATTGTCATTAAAGGCATTATTCTGTTCGGGATCGAGAACCTCCAGGAGGGCCGATGAAGGATCGCCCCGAAAGTCAGAACTCAGCTTGTCCACCTCATCAAGACAAAAGACGGGGTTATTCGATCCGGCCTTTTTCATCAACTGGACAATCTTACCGGGCAAAGCGCCGATATAGGTTCTTCTGTGCCCCCGGATCTCCGCCTCATCCCGAACGCCGCCCAGAGAGAAACGAACAAATTTCCTGTTCGTGGCCCGGGCAACAGATTTAGCAACGGAGGTTTTTCCTACCCCCGGCGGACCAACAAGACAGAGAATCGATCCCTTATTTTTCTTGACCAGACTTTGAACAGCCAGATATTCAATGATTCTTTCCTTGACCTGTTTCAGACCAAAATGATCCTCTTCGAGTATCGCCTCGGACTCCTTGAGGGTATGCTTGTTCTCCGTCTTTTCGTACCAGGGTAAATCGAGTAGCCAGTCAATATAGTTTCTAACTACCGTGGCCTCCGCCGACATGGGAGCCATCATATGCATCTTCTTGATCTCCGCCTTAACCTTTTTATGGGCCTCTTCGGAGAGCTTCTTCTGTTTTAATCTCTTTTCCAGATCGGCGATTTCACTTTTTAAATCGTCTTTTTCTCCCATCTCCTTCTGGATCGCCCGCATCTGTTCGTTAAGATAGTAATCCTTCTGCGTCTTTTCCATCTGTTTCTTGACACGGCGCTTGATTTTCTCTTCTACTTGGAGGATTTCAATCTCTCCCAGGAGCATTTCATAGACGGCTTCCAGTCGCTCAGGAACACTGATTATCTCAAGGATCCGCTGCTTTTCTTCGAGTTTAACGTTCACATGAGATACGATGACATCTGCCAGCTTGGACGGGCTTTCGATAGAGGAAATCGTATTGACCATTTCCACATGAACCTTCTTGCTCAGCTTGACGTAGGATTCAAAGGTCTCATTGAGACTTCTGATCAGCGCCTCGGCCTTAACTCGATCCCCTTCCTCCTCCTCTTCGATCTCCTCGACCTTAACGGTGAAAAAATCTTCCATCGATATATATTCCTTGATAATTCCCCTCTTCTTTCCCTCTACGAGGACCTTCACTGTCCCGTCGGGAAGCCGGAGAAGCTGAATGATAATGCCGATGGTTCCAATTCGATATATATCGTTTTCGGACGGTTCATCCTTCTGGGCGCTTTTCTGGGCCACCATGAAGATACTCTTTTCATATTTCATGGCCGACTCAAGGGCGGCAATCGATTTGTCCCTTCCCACAAACAGGGGAACGATCATGTGGGGGAACACAACCACATCCCGCAAGGGCAGTAAGGGCATGTCCGTGATTTCATCTTTCTTATTATCTTTAGTAAAATCAAACATATATATTTATCTTTTCCTTGAACTAATATAGATATTAAGCAGTTTCCGAGGCCGATTCAAATATCAAAATGGGATTTCCCTTATTCATAACAACGTCCTCACTGATGACACACTCGCGCATGTCACGGCGAGAGGGGAGTTCATACATGATTTCCAGCATGGTATTTTCCAGGATCGAGCGCAGACCCCTCGCTCCTGTTTTTCTTTCCGTAGCAAGTTTCGCAACCGCCCTCAGGGCGCCATCTGTAAATTTAAGCTTGACATTCTCAAGATCGAAAAGTTTTTTGTACTGCTTGATGATTGAATCCCGTGGCTCACTGAGGATGCGCACCATATCGTTTTCATCGAGTTCATTAAGAGTGGCGATTACGGGAAGTCGACCGATAAATTCGGGTATCAGGCCAAATTTCAACAAATCTTCCGGTTGCACTTCCGTCAGTAATTCTCCGACCTTCTTTTCCTGTTTGCTTCGTATTTCCGCCCCGAAGCCCATATTACTGAAACCAACTCTTTTGGCGATAATATCCTCGAGGACATTGAAGGCCCCACCGCAGATAAAGAGGATATTAGTTGTATCCACTTGGATAAATTCCTGCTGGGGGTGCTTTCTGCCCCCCTTGGGCGGAATATTTGCCAGGGTACCCTCGATGATTTTCAGGAGGGCCTGTTGCACCCCCTCGCCGGATACATCCCGGGTAATCGATGGATTTCCTGACTTTTTGGCGATTTTATCAATCTCATCGATATAAACAATTCCCTTCGAGGCTCGTTCCACATCATAATCGGCGTTCTGGAGAAGCGCCAGGATGATGTTTTCTACATCTTCTCCCACATAACCTGCCTCCGTAAGGGTCGTTGCATCGGCAATGGTGAAGGGGACATTGAGCATTTTCGCCAATGTTTTCGCTAACAGCGTCTTCCCCGAACCGGTGGGACCGATGAGGAGAACATTACTCTTCTGAATCTCCACTCCATCCATATCTGTCGGACGGAACAGGCGTTTGTAATGATTGTAAACCGCTACGGACAGGACTTTCTTGGTCTTCTCCTGACCAATCACGTAGGAGTCCAGGAATTTCTTGATCTCCTTAGGTTTAGGAGTTCCCTTGGTTTTTTCCACCGCCGCCGTCGTATCATTGTCCTCATGGACAATGGATCGGCAGAGTTCAATACATTCGTCACAGATATAGGCCGTGGGACCGGCAACAAGTTTTCGTACTTCGTTCTGGTTCTTGCCGCAGAAGGAACAATACAGAATTCCCTGTCCCCCTCCCTGCGCTTCTCTTCCTTTTCTGACCATTTATTTATAACCTCTTGATCTCCGTATCATTGCCGTTTATCGATAATAACATCGATAATCCCATAATCTTTGGCCTGCTGACCATCCATGAAATAGTCCCGCTCCGTATCCGCCTGAATTTTGTCCAGCGGTTGATTTGTCATTGCTGCCAATATCTGGTTCAGTTCGTCCTTCAATCTCAGGATCTCCCGGGCCTGGATAGCAATATCCGTGGCCTGTCCCTGAAACCCTCCAAGTGGCTGATGGATCAGTATCCGCGCATGGGGTAAGGCAAAGCGCTTTCCTTTGGCCCCCGCTGCCAGTAACAGGGCCCCCATGCTGGCAGCCTGTCCCATACAGAAGGTACTGACCGCCGGTCTTATGTACCGCATGGTATCATAAATGGCCAATCCGGAACTGACATGACCACCGGGGCTATTGAGATAGAGAAAGATCTCCTTATCCGGGTCTTCCGACTCCAGATAGAGCATCTGGGCGATGATCAGATTGGCAACATTATCATCAATAGCCGTTCCCAGGAATATGATGCGATCTTTCAGAAGCCGCGAGTAAATGTCAAAGGCCCGCTCGCCCCGTCCATCCTGCTCAACTACCATTGGAATCAGGGGCATTTAATTTACCTCCTGCGTCGCTGGGGATTCTTTCTTAACCATACTTATCGTGGCCTTCTCCTCGATAAAATTCATAACCTTCTTGTTGGCCAGTTCAGCCCTGATATTTTCCATCATGTCGTCCTTGGCGAGTGATGCAAGGAAGGACTCATAACTCTGGTTTCGCTTCTCGGCAAGCTCTCTGATATGTTCATTCAGTTCTTCATCGCTCACGGAGATATTCTCTTTTTCGCCAATTCTTTTCATCAGCAACAACGTCTGGACAATCCGGGTTGCATCACTCTTGTACAGATCGTGATACTGGGGAAGAATTTTTGCCGCTTTGTCCGCATCAATTCCCTGCATGGACATCCGCCACTTGGTATCTGCCATCATCGAGAGAATCTGCCTCTCAACGAGGGCTTCCGGGGCCATGATGGGGTTCTTCTCGATAAGCTTCTCCATCAGCGCCATACTCTTGTTTCCATCGGCCTGTTCCTGCTTCTGTGCTCCAATGTCCTTGCGGAGATCTTCCCGCAATTCCTCCAGGGTGTCGTACTGTTCAAAATTTTTAACAAATTCCTCGTTGATCTCAGGTATTTGTTTCTCTTTGATATTCTTGAGGGTCACGGTAAAGATCGCGTCCTTGCCGGCGACGTCCTTATGGTGATAATCATCGGGGAATTTAACGGCGACCTCCCTGGTTTCTCCCTTTTTCATGCCCAGAAGTTGGTCCTCGAATCCAGTGATAAAAGTCTGTGATCCAATCTCCAGAAGATAATCATCGGCCTTGAGTTCTTTCAGCGACTGACTCTCAACGGCGCCCTGAAAATCGATGACGACGTACTTTCCCGAATCAACCTCGGAATCATCGGAGATCTCCTCCATGGTGCTGTACATCTCCTGTAGTTCCTTTAGCTTAGCCTCCATATCGGCGTCTGTCACTTCGACTTCTTCCCGGTCAATTTCCAGACCGACATACCCTTCCGGATCGAAAACCGGTTCAATTTCCACAGTGGCGCTAAAGGCAAAGGCCTTTTCCGGCTCGATGCCATGCTGATCTATTTCCGGCCTGGAAACAGGATCAATGGCATGTTCCTTCAAGGCATCCCAGAAATGTTGATTGAACAGTTGGGTTATTGCTTCTTCTTCGGCATGGTCCTTATAGAATTTCTCCAGGACGGGACGGGGAATTTTCCCCGGGCGAAAACCTCTCACCTTGGCTGTCTTGCTGATCTTTCGATAAACATCGTCCAGGACTTTCTTTGTGTCTTCCCAAGGAATTTCAAAAGATAGCTTCTTCTTGACAGGGTTTATTTCCTCAATCCTTACTGTCTGGCTTGTCTCGTTCACCGGTTCTGTTCTCCTTCACCTATTAATATTGGACGCGGAAAGGTCATTTGGTGCGAGAGAGGGGACTTGAACCCCTATCCGCTTGCGCGGGCTGGATCCTAAGTCCAGTGCGTCTTCCAGTTCCGCCACTCTCGCCGGGAAATATCTTTTCATATATGCGCAGACAAAAAGATTGTCAACAATATCCAAAAAGATGCGAGGCTTTATCGCAAACCTAATCCTTTTGCAAGCTTTTTCAGTCTGCCTCTTCCTTCTCCAACTCTTGATCCTTATTCTGTAAAGGTATGGTTAACTCATAGACCCCGGCAGAAAGGACCGCCTTAATCGGGAATTCCGACTTCTCATACACTCGCAACATGGCCTTGTTTACCGCCAGGACATCGGCTGTAAATCCCTCGACACCTTCCTCCCTGGCAATTTTAACTAACATTTCAAAGAGAAAGGATGCCATGCCCTTCCCCTGATAAGCTTCATCCACAATAAAGGCCGTGTCCGCATAAGGACGATCATGGGAGCGAACATAGCGGGCTTCGGCAATGATTCTCTCCGTACCGGTCTCCTCGATAACGCCGACGACAGACATGATCCGCCGGTAGTCCACAGTGACGTATTCCTGCATCTTTTTATGGGGCATAGCCTTGATCGGACTGAAATAGCGGTAATAAACAGCCTGATCGGAGAACCGGTAAAAGAGACGCCGCATCTCGTCTTCATCGGAGGGTTTGATCGCCCGGAAGCGCACCGACAAACCCTCCTTGAAGGTATGGGTACAGGACACCTTTTCCGGATAGAGATGGCCCGAGTCGGCAAAATAAATCTGGTCGGCGTAGATCATCTTGGCATCCTTGGCCTGCTGAACCAGTTCCGCCCGATCGTCGGGGTGGGCGATATCGATCAGGGCCTGGGCGCGCTGCCGCAGGGTTCTGCCCATAAGATAGGCCACGCCATATTCGGTTACCACAATATCGAGGGACTCCCGATTGGAAAACTGATAGGGCATACTTTCCACTGATATGATGATGTTTGCTTCCCCTTGTCGATTACGACTGGGGAGGGCAAATACCGTCCGGCCATTCCTGGACAGGGCGGCGCCCATGAAAAGTTCCTGGACGGCCCCGGGACCAGCGGTAAAATTTCCTTTGCCCATATGGAGGGCTACGTTTCCCGTCAGGTCGACTTTCCGTGCCGGCAGGATAGCCATGACCCGGTCATTTCGTCCGATAACTTTGGGATTCATGACCACATCGATAGGCTGAAATTCTATCAGGGGGTTTCTATCGAGCCAGTTCACCAGTTCTCTTGTTCCCAAAATATAGGAAGCCGCCGATTTACCACGGAATACCCCTTTCCTGCGGTTGGTCACGGCGCCGCTTTTCACAAGGTCCATCAAGGCATCTGTAAAAAAAGGGGATTGGATGCCCAGATGCTTCTTGTTCACCAACTGCTGCCCCAGCGCCTCATAAAGGGGACCGATGGCAAAGGATATGCAGCTCCCATCCTCCACAATCGATGCGACATGCCCGGCAATTTTCAGGAAAACTTCATCCAAAGGCCATCGGGGAACATAGCAAATCGGTTCTGTCGCTTCGATCAGGTGATCAAAATCACCTATATGCACCAGGGTATCACCCAAGGTGCGCGGCACCGCATCGTTGATTTCTCCAACAACAACCTTTGCACTTTCCATTGCCTGACGTTCCACGGCCATGCCCAGACCGAGACTGCAATACCCCGTTTCATCGGGAGGGGTGATCTGGATGAAGGCCACGTCGATATTAATGGCGCCGGTCCGGAAAAGCCAGGGTATCCGGGAAAAGCGGCTGGGAATTAGGTCAACCCGCCCTTCCTGTATGGCCTCCCCGGCTACCCATCCGGAGAAGAAGGTTTTCAGGCGGTATTTCTTAGAATAACGCTCATCGATGGCGACAGCGTCCCCAAGACTCACCAACTGGATCACCTCCAGGTCCTGAAGGTTTGGCTGCGCCGATGCCATGAGATATTTTACAAGGGTCCGGGGCTCGGCCATGCCTGTTCCCAAGAAGATACTCATTCCCGGCTCGATTTTCTCCAGAATGGCATCAGGACTGACTACCCGGCATTTCCAGGCAGGTTCGCTTTTCTTTGGCGTAGAAAACGATTTAAATATCAAACACTTTACTCCTATGTAGCAAGGTTGTAAGCGGCGGGGTCTAACGGCGATCCGGCCGGGAATACCCGGGCACCCAATTCCCGATCCAGCATGAAGACTCCCTCCCTACTGTTTTCCACGCGCTCCATCTGTCGGACATTCTTATCGGCGTTCGCTTCCTCTTCGATCTGCTCCTTGGTAAACCAGTTCAGCATAGTATCCGAGGCAAAATCATTTTCTTTCCGGGCAATCTTAACCAGATTATGGATCTTTGAGGTAATGATCTGTTCCTGAGCGTAGGCTTCTTTCCATGCCTCCAGAGGGCTGTTCCAGGATGTTTTAAGTTGTTTCAGATCCAGGAGCTTTACTTCATGACCACGATCGATGATATGGTCGAAGAACTTCATGGCATGAATCATCTCCTCATGGGCCTGACAACGCATCCAGTGGGCCATGCCATCCAGGTTTTGAGCGTGAAAATAGGCCACCATGGATAGATAGATGTAATACGATTCCAACTCATGCTTGATCTGTTCGTTCATTGCTTCCAATAATTTTTTCCCGATCATCGTTGCCTCTCCTTTCATTTCTTCATTACGGCTAGTTGGGAAAGTATGCACATCCATGCTGATTGTCAATAAAAAATAACCGACAAAAAATAATCGACTCCATTTCTGATTTGGACTATACGTACGCCAGTAAAATAATTAGAAGAGAGTTGTAAATTTCCGAATATGTCTAATATAATAAATACTTTCATTACATCGGCGCCATTTCTGGCTTTCCTTTATCTGTTTATCCGTGTCTACTCTTGGACGTTCCGGCTCCAGATTGAAAATGAAACAGCATGGAAAGAATATCATAAAAAGGGCGGAACAGTCCTCTTGTGCACCTGGCATCAGCATTTCTTCGGGGCCATCCGTCATTTTCAGTCTTATCGCACCTACAAACCGGGGCTTATGATCTCTAAGAGCAAGGATGGCCATATCATCGCCGAGGTTGCCAGAAGATCCGGATGGGATCCGATACGAGGCTCCTCTTCCCGAGGCGGCCTGGAGGCCATGTTAAAAATGATTGACAAATTGAAAAAATACAGGCTTGCCGCCCACATCGTTGACGGACCCCGCGGGCCGGCTGGTGAGATTAAAGCCGGCGTTATCCGGATCTCCCATGCCGCCGACGCCGTTATTGTCCCTTTTTACATCCAGGCCGACAAAGCATGGTATTTCAACAGTTGGGACCACTTTATGCTTCCCAAACCATTCTCCAAAGTCACCCTCCTTTTTGATGAAATGATCAAGTTTCCAGCAACCACCGATAACGAACTATTCGAAAGCCAGCGGCTACAGCTTCAGGAAATCATGCGCAAAGGGGCCATAAATCTTTTTGG
>JAPLJZ010000108.1 GCA_026388335.1 Deltaproteobacteria bacterium | reverse complement strand
TTCATGTCAACGGAGGTCTCTATGGCGGCTGATGATGCCCTGCGGGCCTTGATATTGAACGCCGTTCCCCAGCAGCCCCCGTTTCGCTTTATCGAGGAAATTATGGAAATGGACGGGGAGCGCATCGCCGGCGCCTATCGCTTCCGCCGGAATGAATATTTTTATCGCGGTCACTTTCCGGATCGGCCCGTTACCCCCGGCGTGATCCTCATCGCGGCTATGGCCCAAACGGGGGTGGTTGCCCACGGCCTGTACCTGTCCATGGCAAAGCTGGGGGCGTCCATAGATGAAGTGAAGAAGATAACAACCCTTTTTACCTATGTCGAAGAGGTGGAATTTTTGGGGATCGTCGCCCCCGGGGAGCGGATTATTTTCCGGGGGAAGAAAATATATTTCCGCCAGGGAAGTCTGAAAGCTGCCGTCACCGCGGAACGGGAAGACGGAGAAATCGTCTGCCGGGGGACCCTTGCCGGCAAAGGGGTGCTTACGAGGATATAAGACGCTGACGGATAACTTTGTCACCCCATCCCCACCCAAAGGGATGATCACAATCAAGTCACCCTTTCACAAAGGGGGATTCGGGGGGGGGAGACTAAGGAAATAAAACATTTAGAGGTAAATTTTAAGATGGACAAAAGAATTGTCATTACGGGCATGGGTGTCGCCGCTCCGAACGCCCACGGACTGGAGGCTTTTACTGAAGCCTTAAGAGAAGGCCGATCCGGTATCCGCCACATCCCGGAGTTGGAGGAGATGAACTTTGGCTGTCAGGTCGGGGGAATTCCGGAAAATTTCGAGGCCGTGCGCAAAAGCTATTTCGACCACGAAAAGCTCATGTCCATCAATGATAACATCGGTTACGCCTCCGTATCGGCCATCGACGCCTGGCGGGATGCAGGATTCGAGGTCCCCGAGGGTGATGACGACCGGGTGCACTGGGATACAGGCGTCATTCTGGGATCGGGAATCGGGGGAATGGACACCATCGCCCGGAGCGTCGTCCCTATGGTGAACGCGGGCAAAGTTCGCCGTATGGGGAGCCGGATTGTGGAGCAGGTTATGAACAGCGGCACGAGCGCCCGCATTGCCGGCTTGCTGGCTTTAGGGAATCAGGTAACGTCCAACTCTTCGGCCTGCTCAACGGGCAATGAGGCAATCATCGATGCCATGTGGAGAATCCGCATGGGGTTGGCGAAACGGATGTTGGCCGGTGGTTCCGAGGGAGCTTCCCCCTATACCTGGTCCGGATTTGACGCCATGCGGGTGATCTGCCGGAAATTCAATGACCAGCCGGAGCGGGCCTCCCGCCCTATGAGCGCCACTGCCGGCGGCTTCGTCCCCGGGGCCGGGGGCGCTGTCCTGGTCCTTGAGGATTTGGAGACGGCAAGGCAGCGGGGGGCCAGGATCTATGCCGAGGTTGCCGGGGGGGCTGTGAATTGCGGCGGCCAGCGGATGGGAGGATCCATGACCGCCCCCAATCCAACGGGGGTGCGACGCTGCATCCAGGAAGCCATCGCCGACGCCGGAATATCAACCCATGACATCCAGGCTATCAACGGCCATCTAACGGCCACCTATGCCGATCCCATGGAGGTAAAAAACTGGTCCGAGACCTTGGGGAGGCCACCCGCCGATTTCCCCTTCATCAACTCGACGAAATCTATGATCGGCCACTGCCTGGGGGCTGCCGGGGCTATAGAATCGGTTGCCGTCGTTCTTCAGCTTCACAGGGGATTTCTTCATCCCTCGGTGAACAGTGAAGATGTCCACCCGGATATTGCGGCCTTTGCAGAGAAGATTCCCCAGCAGGCGGTAGACATGCCCGACCTGCGCGTTATTGCCAAGGCCGGCTTCGGTTTCGGTGATGTGAATAGTTGTTTGATCTTCAGAAAATGGGAAGAAAAATAGATATTTATGGAAGATAATTGTAATTAATAAAAAAGGGAGATGCATAAATGGAAGAGAATAAGATTTTTAAGGAAATGATCGAGATCCTGCGGTTGTATGCGAAGGATAAAACCCACCTGGACCAGGCGACGATGGCGACCCACATCCTCGATGACCTCAAGGTGAATTCGGCCCGCCTCGTGGATGTCATCATCAAGTGCGAGGATGTCTTCGGGATTACGATTGAGGACGATGAGGCCGACAAGATCCGCACGATCGGCGACGCCGTGGAACTGATCAAGAAGAAACTATGACCCTTACGACGGCTTTTCATCTTCGCCTTCAGACTGCCCTGGGTTCCCTGACCTCCTGGCTGCTGGCGCCCCTGTATTTTCTATTTTTGAGAAGATGGCGGGGCTACCGGATCAGGGATCTGGATAAGATCCGCCGTCAGTGGGCCGGGCTGATGGAGGGTCACAAGGGACCGTGGCTGATCTGCGGCAATCATCTTACCCTGATTGATTCCCTGATCCTGATCTATGCCCTCATGTCTCTGAGAAGGCACGTCACGGAGTACAGCCGGCTCCCCTGGAATCTTCCGGAACGGGCCAATTTCCAGCGGAATGTCTTCTTGGCGGTCATGTGTTATCTGGCGAAATGCATTCCCGTCAGCCGGGGAGGCGACCGGGAAGAGATGCAGGCAACCCTTGCCAAATGCAACTATCTCCTGGAGGGGCAACAAATCCTCATGGTTTTTCCCGAAGGAAGACGTTCCCGATCGGGGCGCGTCGATACGGAGAATTTCTCTTACGGTGTGGGACGTTTTCTCCAGGATCATCCGGATTGCCGTGTCCTTTGCGTTTATCTCCGGGGGGACGCCCAGGCAACCTACGGAGACTTACCCAAACACGGCGATACATTCACGATAACCATGGACGCCTTTCTGCCCTGCATGCCCTCCGGGCAGGGATTAAGGGCGCAACGGGACCTGGCGGGTCAGATTGTTAGCCGCCTGGCTCATATGGAGGAGGAATACTTTGACCAGCATCGGCAACGATATTGTAGATTTGACCAGTCCGGACAGCATCGGGAAAAGCCGGGACCGGCGCTTCATTGCCCGCGTCTTCACTCCGGAAGAACAGGAACGGATTGATCGGTCCGAGTCTCCCGATACCACCCTCTGGATGTTCTGGGCGGCGAAGGAAGCGGCTTTCAAGGCGGTAAGCAAATTGAAGCCGGGACTGAGCTTTATATACCGGGCGTATGCCGTCATGTCGCCCCTGAACGAAGATTTCCAAAAGGTAGCCGCAAGCCGACCTTCCGTAAATTGCCCCCGTCTTCTTACCGAAGAAAACAGCTTTTGTTCCGGTTCCCGCCGTGAATCTGCGCATCGGGATGAGCCCCGAGAGGCGGCGCACATCCTTCTGAAGCAAACAAACGGCGATGCGATGTCAATTCAGGAGCGCGGCGTAGTCATGACGCCGGCTGGTCCTGTGGATGCTTTCTTTACGCTGTCATCTCACCGCGTTCACTGTGTCGCCGCCGTGAGAAACGGTCATTGCGGAGCCCCGGCGGCTACCCCGGTCCATGTTCTGGAGGAAAGAAGGGATGGCCCCTTTGATCCGTCCGCAACCGTGCGCCGGGCGGCGATCCATCATCTTGCGTCCGTTCTAAAAGCCTCCCCTTATTATATACATCCGCCGCGATAAAACAACTCATGGTTACGGAGCGCCCCGCGTCTTTATCGAAGGAAGCCGGACAGATATCGACATCAGCCTGAGTCACGACGGCCAGTATATCGCCTTCGCCGTTCACTATTAGGGGACACCAGGAAGGCATCACACGTCGAGGGGCTGGAGGATCCGGATTTTCATCCCCACAACGAAGGTCTTGACCGCTTCCCGATAAATTTTCATATGTGGAGCAACCAGGTGTTCCTTCAAGGCCGGAAGATCCGACCAGCGTTCAATGATGGTCACGGCATTTTTACTGACCGGCTCCTGGACGGGGATGTCCGTAAGCACATCGAGGGCCGGACCGTATTCAAGGCATCCCGCTTCGGCGCGCACCTTGGGAATAAGTTTCTTGAATTCATTCAGATAATCATCACGCCGGCCCTCAGCCAGCTCTAATGTGGCAATCACATAGATCATCTTGCTCCTCCTTGGTTATTAAAATGGAATTCTGTAGTTGACGATTACCCGGTAATCCTGCATATCCTGACCACCCATGGATTTGTCCTGGGTTATGAAAGCCGTTCTCAGGCGAATCCACAATCCGTCCAGAAGTTTTTGGAAACGGTAATCCACGGTAAAATCAAGCTCGTTCTGACTCGGTGAAGCGCGGAGGCCTGTCTTCGGGGTGGAAGAATCCGTAAAGTTGCTAAAGGCACTCAAGCCGTTTATTCCGAGGGAAGAAAAATCGTAGGAGAGACCGGCAAGCCAGGTGTTCTCCCCCGCCCGGTTGTTGTCCTTCACGATAACCGAGGTGAATCCGGGATATCCTGCCCAAGGGTTGATTATGTCATGATCGTTGGAGGTAGCGGTATAGGCAAAGGTCAAACCCAATCCCTTCCATTTGATGATTTCCTGCACCCCGACCATGCTGGTATTGAACGAACCTGCCAAGGCGTTCCCTACGTCCTGCTGATTAAAGATTTGTACAGAGGTCACGAAAGCGAGGTCGTTGTTGTATTTCCACTCACCGTCTCCCCGGGCGTAAATAATATTCATAAGATTATAGCCGTAATATTCCCATAGTTGCAGCTTGTAATTCTTTGCCGGTTCAAATACCACGCCCGCCATGGTTACCGGTTCATTAGTACCTGCACAGCCTGCTGCTGCGGACATACTCTCAAAGGATGTGTCCGTCCACGGTTTAATTTTGGTAATATGGGATGCAAGCAGGGTGAATAGCGGGAGGTCCTTGCTCGTGATGGTGTAGGCTTCAAACGTATTGGGGGTCATTCTGACATCGTGGGCGTTGATAAAAGGGGTGTCCAATTCCTGGCGAAAAACGGTCAGTTCCGTTTTAGAGACCTTTCCTTTCAGGTATGCATCACCCAGCGCCGTATAACCATTTTGTTGCGGGCCAAGTATGCCGGCGCCGCCTTTATCCTGATCAGTGAATATCAACCCCTGGGATGTAAACACCGTCACGCCGACCATTAGGTTATGCCACCAGGGAGTCTGGTAACCTAGCCAGCCACCTACGGCCAGGGATTCCTGGGGAGAGGCGGTGCCGTATGACCTTTTAATGTAATAGGATCGGATATTTAAATCAAATTTTCCTATGTCGAGTTTCTTCCCAGGATCATCCGATGCATGTACCCCGGGTGCTGCCAACGTTATGAGAAGAATCATCGCTATGAGCAGTGAATTGAAATGAGTATTCGGGAATTCCATATGTATTGCTCTCATGTATGGCGTTTCGCCTACTAATCCTTAAGCTGATTCTACTGTGACGAGGTGATTGAACCGTACATTACTGAGCATAGTGGTAGTACCGGTTCAAATCGAAAAGTCCCGCGTGTACGGGTTCATCCTCATAGAATCGCTGTTGAAACCAGTCATATATATCCCAGAGCCGGTCCTCCGCTCTGTTGACGCCGTACTTGGCCAGTCGCTCATAATCTCTCGGACTTTTCTTAAAATGGGCAAGGAGATCAAAAAAGTCGGGCAGATCCTCTTCACGGACATCAACAAAGTAGTTTGGATATGATCCGATGAGGCCGTGAATAAAATCGGCACTGTCCTTTGATGCATCGAGCTCGCCCCTTTCCCCGAACAAATAGGTAACATTGTTATGCCAACGATTGATCACGATGGAGATCGCAAGATCTTTTCCATTTTTCAGGCGGATCCTCATGTAGGCGACATTTGCATTGTAATCATTGAACACTGAGAAAAATGGCGTGCCGGGTTTGGAAACGGCGCGAAAAGCCTTGAGGTAGTCATCCTTTGTTTCGTATTTTTCCGGCCATCTTTGATAGGCAACTCCTGCCCGCTCATAGTTCACGGCATCAAAAGCGATATTTGTTGCAGGCAAAATGTGTTTGTTCACAATATGTTCTATGAACTCACGCTTCGGCTCGTCCGTCACAAAAGAAATTTTCGTCGGCAGGGTGGAAGAATAGTAATGAATCTTTTTGAGATCAACTCCCTTATACCACGACTGCATGACCTCCTGTCGCTTTGACGCGGGCAGAAAATCCAGAAAGTAGCTTTCGCCTTCTACGCGGAGCGCATCCGCGTAGAGCCGTAGCGCCAACTGGTGGCCGGCCGTGCCGTACACGTCAAATCCGGCGACAAGCGCATAATAGATACGTTCAAGCAGGGGATAGTCCAGAACCCACATCGTTTTCGGCAGATTTCCCAGGACCCCCTTATGCACGGATGCGTTGTCAAAATGGCGATAGACCGTCAGCAACGGCGTATCGGCGGCCCTGTTTCCCTTCCAGACGGATTCATAGTCGAGACCGGCGTAGTTATGTGACGTGTAATAGTCTTGCCGGGCTTTATAAAACTCAACGGCGGCCTTTTTATATTCGTCGGTCAGCGCTTTAAAGACACGCATGTCACTGCCGATTTCGATCGGCATGCGCAGTTTGTCGCTGTGCAGCTTAAGAAAGGCCGGGTACGTCACGCTCAGATCGTGATCGGGATCCAGGAACATGACCCAGAAATGATCATCGATCACATTGAGGGCAACTTGACCTTTACAGACCGGACCGTGGATGAAGGTCATGATGATATAATGCACATTGTCCAATAGGAACTGGTAGCGCGAACGCGGGGGGATCTGTTCAAATGCGACAAAAGGATTATTGGCGCTAAGTTTCGTATCATACCCTACCGTATATGGGGGCTGCAACCATTCCGGCTGGATAAAAAGCTCCTTGAAGCGATGCAGTTGGGCGGCATCAAGGTCAAATACCATATGGGTCTTATGGACGATCGTGGAGTGGATCTTTCTGAAACGATAGTAGACCCGCTTAACACCGGGGTCATCATAGGGACGCACGGTGGCAATCAGATTAATGGGCTCTCCGGGCGCGGTCTTCGAGCGGACCAGTTCATAGTATTCATGGGTCGGCGTGCCGAATTTCAGATGGGCTAGGAACAGATGCTCATAGATATAGCGTGCGGTCATGGCGTGCTTGGCGTCGTCTTGATTAAAAAATATTTCCCATTGTTTTATTGCCAGTGCATCACTTGCTTTCGGTGTGGTCAGCATCTCCTGCTCTGTGGCATCAGGCCCCTTCGCGCCCTGAACCAGCCAGCCCGCAACGGTATCGAATTCTTCCTGCTTGAGCGGAGGAAACCCGAAGGGCATGCCGCGGTTCGGGTGTTTTTCCAGGTACCCTCCGAGCTCTTCCCTGCTTCCGGCACAGGTCAGATCGTCGGCTTCAGGCCGGTACTCCCCGACGCTTTTCGGGTTTTTCATCTTGTGGGAAAGTAGCTCGATCATGATGGAGTCGTTAAACCCACCTGACGCTTTGCTGTCGGTAACACTGAAAAATTCTTTCTGACGCCACTCCTGGGTCGATTGGGCGTCCGTGAAGAGACGGGTTGGATCCATGGATTTCAGT
>JAPLJZ010000045.1 GCA_026388335.1 Deltaproteobacteria bacterium | reverse complement strand
CTCATCGTCTCGCCGCCCCGAGCTGGCAAGACGATGCTCCTTCAGGATATTGCCCGCAGTATTGCCGCCAATCATCCCGAAGTGATTCTTATGGTCCTTCTCATCGATGAACGGCCTGAGGAAGTCACGGATATGCAGCGCAGCGTCCAGGGAGAGGTAGTTTCGTCTACCTTCGATGAACCGGCCACCCGGCACGTCCAGGTGGCGGAGATGGTGATCGAAAAGGCGAAAAGGCTGGTGGAACACAAGAAAGATGTTGTCATTCTGCTCGACAGTATCACCCGGCTGGCCCGGGCCTATAATACCGTCGTCCCACCGAGTGGCAAGGTTCTCTCCGGAGGCGTCGATTCCAATGCCCTGCATAAACCCAAGCGCTTTTTCGGGGCCGCCCGGAATATTGAAAACGGCGGTAGCCTGACGATCATTTCTACGGCCCTGATCGATACGGGCAGTCGCATGGATGAAGTCATCTTTGAAGAATTTAAGGGCACGGGAAACATGGAACTGCATCTCGACCGCCGCATTGCCGACCGAAGGATATTCCCGGCCTTTGATCTTGTCCGGTCCGGTACGAGAAAAGAGGAACTCCTGATCCCGAAAATCAATCTCAACCGGATATGGATATTAAGGCGCCTTCTCCAGGAAATGAATCCTGTCGATGCCATGGATTTCATCATCGACAAGATTCGCAAGACGGAGAACAACCAGGCGTTTCTTGATTCCATGAATTCATAACAACAAAGATTAAAAATATTTCTTGAATTTATCAATTCTAAGATTATAATACGATCCCATTTTCTAAGGGAGGAAGGTTGAAAGCATGAAAGAAGGTATCCATCCAAATTACTACGAAACCACCATTACCTGTGTGTGCGGGAGCGTCATCCATACGCGGGCGACGAAAAAGGACATCAAAGTGGAAATCTGTTCCCAGTGTCATCCTTTCATAACGGGAAAACAGAAGCTCATGGACACAGCGGGGAGAGTTGAACGCTTCAACAAAAAATATGCAGGCCTAGGGAACAAAAAAGATAGTTGATTGTATTCCTGAAAGCCATGAACGAAGGATCAACCGTTCGCTCATGATCATGTTCAGCTCCGGTAAGGAAGTTCCCGCCGCGATCCCATTGTGGGTCTGTGTATCTGGTCGTGCAGGCCGGGCTGTCCGCGTCTGCGGTTCTGTTGGCTCTATCCCCCCTTATTTTCGGTGTTTTAACCGTATCAACAAATAGCCGCCGTATTCATCAGGAAGGAAATTTCCTGAAGGATGTCGGGTGGATTTCCCCTTTGATCCCGGTAAGGTAACGATGTATAAAAAACTGAAGGAAATTGAGAACAGATTCGAGGATTTGCAGGTGTATTTAAGCGATGGTGAAGTCGTTGCCAAGCCCGCTCTCTATCAGAAATACGCCAAAGAACATTCCGATATCCAAGATCTGGTCGAGACATACCGCGTCCATGAAGATATCAGATTGAGGATTGAAGAAGATCAGAAAATCCTGAAAGAAAATGATGAGGAACTCAAGGAGATCGTCAAGGAAGAAATGCCGCTGCTGAAACAGCAGCTCGAAGAACTTGGCAACCGCTTGAAGATGCTGCTGCTTCCCCGGGACCCGAATGACGAGAAGAATGTCCTGTTAGAGATACGGGCGGGAACAGGGGGGGATGAAGCCGCGCTGTTCGTGGGCGATCTTTTTCGCATGTACGGCCGGTATGCAGAAAGATGCGAGTGGAAAGTTGAGGTGATCAGCCATTCACCGGCGGGAGGCATGGGGGGATTTAAAGAGATTATCGCCCTGATCGAAGGGAAAGGGGCCTATAGCAGATTGAAATATGAAAGCGGCGTCCACCGGGTGCAACGGGTTCCCGTCACGGAGGCCCAAGGGCGCATTCACACCTCGGCGGTTACGGTTGCAATCCTGCCCGAGGCGGAAGAAGTTGATATTACCATCGATCCCAATGAGCTGAGGATCGATGTTTTTCACTCCAGCGGTCACGGCGGCCAGTCAGTCAATACGACCGATTCCGCTGTTCGTATTACTCATTTGCCTACGGGAATGGTCGTTTCCTGCCAGGATGAAAAGTCCCAGTTGAAAAACAAGCATAAGGCCATGAAGGTTCTGAGGGCGAGGCTTCTGGATGGTATGATCCAGAGACAGAATGCCGATATTTCGCAGACAAGAAAGAATCAGGTGGGAAGCGGGGACCGCAGCGAACGGATCAGGACATATAATTATCCCCAGGGCCGGGTAACGGATCATCGCATCGGACTTACCATCTATAATCTGGAGAATTTTCTTGACGGCGAGATCAATATGTTTCTTGACGCCCTGAGCGCGAATTTCCAGTCAGCGGCCCTTAGTCAGTCCGACGCAGGCAATGAAAGATGACGCACCCTTGATGACAATACAGGGGTGCCTCAAGGAGGCGGTAAAAGTTCTCCGAAAGGCCGGAATAGTCACCCCCAGACTTGACGCCGAGGTTCTGCTGTGTCATGTATTGCATGTGGACCGGACGCAACTCCTGATGAGGGGGCATTCCCTGCTGACGGATCAGGAGTTGCGATCCTTCCGTCAGTGGGTGGCGCGTCGGGAGCTCAATGAGCCCGTAGCTTACATCGTCGGGGAGAAGGAATTCTGGTCCCTTGTTTTTTATGTGAATCGCCATGTCCTCATCCCCCGTCCGGAGACGGAAATACTGGTGGAGGAGGTCCTGAGGATTCTGCCCGTGATTGATCACCATCCGGCCAGGATTCTTGAAATCGGCGTTGGCAGCGGCGCCATAAGTGTTGCCTTGGCGGCGTCGCAGGAGAACATGCAGATGGTGGCGACGGACATATCATCGGAAGCGATCGCGGTGGCCCGGCTGAACGCCACTAACGCGGGCGTTGCCGAGAGAATCCAGTTTCTCGTTGGATCCCTTTACGCTGACCTTCCTGGGGTCTTTGATGTGGTCGTCTCCAATCCTCCTTATATCTCCGATGAAGAATTCCTCAGCCTACCCGATGATGTCAGGAAATTTGAGCCCTCCGAGGCGCTGCTGGGGGGATCGGAAGGGATTTCCCTGCATCGGGAGATCATCGACGGCGGTTCGCAGTATCTCGAAGCCGGCGGTTATCTCATCATGGAAATAGGGGCTACGCAGCGGCGGCGGCTTGAGGATCTGTTGCTAAAAACAGGTTCATATGCAAACATATCATGCCGGCAGGATTATGCCGGCTACGACCGGGTGATCCTGGCAAGGAGAATATAAACGTGGACAAGATACTGATCACGGGCGGGCAGCGACTGGAAGGGGAAATTGAGAACAGCGGCGCCAAGAATGCCGCGCTACCAATCATTGCGGCCTCCCTGCTGACGAAGGGTTGGAATACATTTCATAATATTCCCGATCTTGTGGACATCAAAACCATCAAAAAGCTGCTGGGAAGTTTCGGGGTTGTTTTTGCAGACGAGAAAGGTTCGCTCCGGATCAATGCCGAGGATATTCAATCATGTACGGCCGCCTATGACCTGGTCCGCACGATGCGGGCCTCAGTCCTCGTGTTGGGACCATTGGTTGCCAGATTGGGAGAAGCCCATGTTTCTCTGCCCGGGGGCTGTGCT
>JAPLJZ010000184.1 GCA_026388335.1 Deltaproteobacteria bacterium | reverse complement strand
GAGCAATTTGAGGAGGTAATATGAGGCAAAAGCCGAGCCGCCCATATAGGTGCGATACCATTTTTCGCCGGGCTCCTCGACCCGCCATTCCTGCTTCGTCAGATCGACATGAAGTATTTTTCCATTGTATCCGAAAGGCATTTCCCCATACCTCCATCATTGATTCTGTGGATCGGACCGGATTACCGACGCCCACACCGGCGGCGCCGAGTGGTCTTTACGGCCTCGGAATTGAGGTCGAACACCAACACGCTCTTCTTGGTGCGAATCAGATTGCGGACAAGCCCGCCACCCATCTGGCCTACGCCGATGAATCCGAATTACATGACAGCCCTCCTTCATGGATCACCGATTTTCTTTTCTTGGGGGGAAAAAGGGTACGAAGGCGGGCCTTGTTTGTCAAGGAGATTTTTTCGCCGTGTCAAGCCACAATAGAAATGTCCTATTCCTACCAAAGTAGAAATGTCCTGTTTGGTCAATAGGCAGATACCCTCTGTTGGCGAGCCGGCATCCAGTATTTCCAGCTCTTTTTCCAGGGATGATCTTTCGATGGCTTTTGTGACCGGTTGAACTTTCTTGCGTCGGTTTTGGGAATCACCTCCTTTTGGGGTCTCTCGGTGATCTCTTTGTACGTAAGAGAGTTGCCGTTGCTGAACATGAGCATAGAGCCGTCGAGTCTCTCTTTCACAACCACCTTCTTGCCGCCCCGTTGCTCGATCTGGTAGAGCCTGCCGTCAAGGGCGATCGTGTTGTCCTTCCGGAGGGTCCTTTCCGTCTTGATGCATAGATACCGGTCCAGATCGACATGCCTGGGAAGCTTTACATGGGCATCGGTTTCATTGACCGGACACACCCCGAACTTCTTGTCGTAGCGGGGCAGATACTCCTCAAGAAACGCATTGGCTTCTTCTTTGGTCTTGATGCCTCGGAGGCGCATCTCCTTGACCAGCCTATCCTGAAGCACGCCAAAGAGCCTCTCGATTCTTCCCTTGGCCTGCGGGGACAGTGCATGAATCACCTCCACCCCAAGCTCTTTGAGCGCCCTTTCAAACTGGCTCAAAAACTCTATCCCCTCTGCTTCATCCCACTCCGTAAGCTTCCGGGGAGACTTATAGGTCGTGTGTCTGTCCAGGTAAACGCTCATGGGAAGCCCGTGCTTCTCCACATACCGCTTGAAACTGTCCATCGCCGGCAGGGTCCCTTCATAATCGTAAAATCGCCCATAGACCCTGCTCGTGGCATCATCGACATAACCCATCAACACAAGCTTCGGACCTCGCCCTTCAAGCCAATCATGATGAGATCCATCCATCTGGACCATCTGACCAAAACACTCTTTCCTGGGTCGCCACTGCCGAAAACCTGACCGTTTCCGCCTCTTCTTCCAAAATCCAGCCTCGACCAACCACCTTCTCAACGTCTCATCGCTGATCTTAATACCCTCACATTCAAAAAGCTTCTCCGTGGCAAGGGTAGGCCCAAAATCGGGGTATCGCCCCTGGTAAAGGGATAACACCCTCCCTCGGACCTCTTCAGGGATTCTCCGGTTCGAAGGCCGCCCTCGAGATGCATGAATAATCCCGCTGTCCCCTTGCTCTCGAACAACCTTTACCAGTCTTCGCACTTGACGCTCACTGAGCCCAAGCATTGTGGCCGCCGTATGCTGCGTGATGTGCCTGTCAATGACTGACTGCACCGCTTTGAGTCGCTTTACTTCCCCATAACTCATTACGACAATGTCCTTCCCGGCCATAATTACCCCCCTCCATTAGGGAAAATTACAGCCTTACAATAGGACATTTCTACTTTGGTACTTTAGGACATTCTCATTTTGGCGGGACATGGATATTTTGATCGCGAATTGCCTCAAATAATGTGGGAACTTCCAACCGGCGTTAACCCTCTACAGGAATTGGATTTAAAATTACCCTTTCAGCAGCAACTTCTGATAAAAATCAAAACTCACCCATGGATTTTGCAATAAGCTCTATCGGATGCACAACCTGTATCTTTTCATTTCCAAGATTACCGTTGATTTGCAGGCGACATCCAGGGCATCCGGTTGCTACAATGTTAGCTTTCGTCTCCTTGATGGCT
>JAPLJZ010000157.1 GCA_026388335.1 Deltaproteobacteria bacterium | reverse complement strand
GTCGCCCTCTTTGATGATAAATTCTACAGGTCGCATATTCACCTCCCAGGTGTTACTTTCTGGGACTGTGAATATCGTAAATATCCTTTAATGTCAACTAATTACATTAACTAAAGTGGCTTTCATGCCACTAATTCAGGATCATATTAACATGAAGGATATTTTCCACCATATTTTTCATTTCCTCCCCGTTGAAAGGCTTCTTCAGCGCCCCCCGGAAGCCGTAATCGCCGTAGTGCTCAATGACGGGGTCATCCACATAGCCGGAAGCAATAATGGCGCTGATCTCCGGATCGATCTTCAACAGCCTCTCCATGGCCAACTGGCCTCCCAGGCCATGGCGCACCGTCAGATCCAGTATTACCAGATCGAAGGATATCCCGGAATGAAGCGCCTTTTTGTAGACATCAATCGCCTCCTGTCCATCCTTCACATCCGTCACCTCGTAACTCAGCATCTCCAAATAGGCCCGCTCGATCTCACGGATATGGAGCTCATCGTCCATGATCAGCACCCGGACCGCACCGGTCGATAATGCTTTCTTGGGATCTTTTGCTGTTGCCTGGTCCGTCTGCGCCGGCAGATAAAGGGTAACCGTGGTCCCTTTGCCCGGTCTTGAATCCACGGTAATATGTCCCTGGTGCTTCTTCAGTACGGAATAACAGACCGAAAGGCCCAGCCCCATTCCCTTCTGCGCCCCCATCCCCTTGGTGGTAAAATAGGGATCAAAGACCTTCGCCAGATGCTCCTCCGGGATGCCGATCCCTTCATCAGTAAAGATGATCCGCAGATATGGTCCCTCCTTGAGGGGAAGGGCGTCTCCTCCCTGGATCTCTGTGTTCCCCGCCTGCACCGTCAGACCCCCTCCCTGAGGCATGGCTTCCACGGCGTTTGTCGTCAGATTGTAAAAGACCTGCTTCATCTGCTGCTCGTCGATCTCGGTGGGCCAGAGGTCGTCCGTGAATGCGAAAGTCGCCTTGATGTCCACTCCCATTACCATCCTGTGAACGGCGTCCCGGACAAGCTCGGCGACATCGCAACTCTTCCGGAAGGGAAAGCCGCCCATGGAAAAAGTTATCAGCCTGCTGGTCAGCTCCTTGGCCTGGGCCATGCACTGCTGGGCAGAGCCGAGATACTTAAGGGCCGTGTTATTTGGCGCCAGACCGAGGAGGGCAAGATCCATGTATCCCTGGACCGCCATCATGAGATTGTTGAAGTCATGGGCAATCCCTCCGGCCAAAACACCCAGGGACTCCAGCTTGTGGGCCCGCTGCAGATCTTCCTCCAGCTGTTTACGTATGGTGATGTCCCGGGAAATGGACATTGCGGCGAGCTGGCCGTTATAGTTGAAGAGACGGATGTTGCTTTCCACCGGCACGCGACGTCCATCCTTCGTCAGATGCACGGTTTCCAGAAGGATGTGCCCGTGGCTCTGGAGTTTTTTCCTAATTTCGGCACGTTCCGAGTTTTTATCGGGTGCGGCAATATCAATCGGTGTTAATTGTAATAACTCCTTCCGCGTATAGCCCAGTCTTTGGCAGGCGATATCATTGACTTCTACAAAACGGCTGGGCTGACCATCTTCTTCTACAAAATGGACCAATACCGCATCGTTGATAAATTCAAACAAGTGCCGGTAGCGCGCTTCGCTATCCTGCAGCGCCTCTTCGGTCTGCTTACGCCTTGATTCCGACTGCTCCACTTGGGCAAGCTTCTGCCTCAGCAGAGACAATTCCTGCATCAATTCCTGGTTCGTTCCGGATGGATCTTTCATCGGGTTACTCCTGTTTTTAGCTGATCCTGGCGTGTGGTCATCAGATTTATCCGCACCGCTCCCAATTCCTCTTTTTTACTCTCCACTCTTTACCCTTCACCCTGTTGGTCCTTCCGCAGATCACTTTCCCAGGCATGGTCATTGATCGTCGGGTTCACTGCCCGGTCATTGGCGAGGAGCTGTTCCTGCAAGGTGATTTGTTCTCTGGCATTATAGATATATGACTTTTCATCATGCCGGTGCGGGGCAAGTTTGAGCAGCGCCGCCTCATCATATTTCAGGAAGTTTTGACCGGCCCGGGTCGCAGAGTACCGCCGGTATCCCAATTTAACCAGGACATCGACCCCCAGGCGGATTGAGGTGTCCAGGGATTCCCGGTATACGTCTTTTACACCCATATCGAGCATTTCGTAGGCGTCCTGCCGGTCTTTTGTTCTGACCATGATGGTTAGATGGGGATAGTGTTTTTGTATTTTCTCGACCAGATCACAATTGGTGGACGGATCAGCGACGGCGGTAATCAGGACACGGGCCGTGTCCGCCCCTGCCGATTTGAGGATATCAGGCCGGGCGGCGTCCCCGTAGAACACCTTGAACCCCATCTTTCTCAGCAGATCGACGCGATCGGAATCGTTATCGAGGATGGTCGCCGCAATCCCGTTGGCTCGCAGGAAACGTCCGATCGTGCTCCCGAAATCGCCGAACCCGGCGATAATGACCGGGTGCTGGACATCGATGACGTCCGCTTCTTTTAACTCCGCCTCCAGGGTTCCGAAACGGGGGAGGATAAACCGCTCATTGATGAACAGCAGCGGCGGTGTAATGGTCATGCTGAAGGCTGTGACGGCCATCATTATATCTGTAAGGTGGTCCGGCAGGATATGTAACTGATGCATGAAACCAAAAAGCACAAAAGCGAATTCCCCGACCTGGGATAAGCCAAGGGCAAAGATGAGGTTCTGATCGAAGGTTATTTTGAAGAGCTTTCCCGTTCCGATGAGGACAATGGTTTTAACGGCGATAACGGCGAAGACCAGGGAAATGATCTGCAGGGGCGAGTCAACAAGTAGTTTGAAGTTTATGGAGGCCCCGACGGCGATGAAGAACAGACCGAGAAGCAGGCCTTTGAAGGGTTCGATATCGCTTTCCAGTTCATGACGGAATTCGCTGTTGGCAAGGACAACCCCGGCCAGAAAGGCCCCCAGGGCCGGACTCAGTCCGACCAGTTGCATCAGGAAGGCCGTCGCAATCACGATCAGCAGGGCGGCCGCGGTAAGGAGTTCTCTCAAATGGGTCCTGGCCACTATGCGTAGAAAAGGAACGATAACAAAACGCCCGGCCAGAACGACCGACCCCCCGGCGCCAAGAACCGCCGCCGTCTGCAACCATCCCGGCAATCCTTCCAGGATCGCCTTGCTTTGAGCCCCCGTGCCATGACCTGTGGATACGGCCAGCAGGGGCAGCAACGCGAGGATGGGGATTACGGCGATATCCTGAAAAAGGAGGACGGCAAAAGAACTCTTTCCCGCCTCCGTATCCCCGAGGCCCTTCTCTTTCATGGATTGCAGTACAATTGCCGTCGAAGACATGGCCAGGGCCAGGCTGGAGGCCAGGGCCGTTTTCCAGTTAAAGTTCAGCAGCATCATCCCGGCACACAGGACCAGTGACGTGACGATGATCTGCGCAGACCCCATGCCGAGGATACGATGACGCATTCCCCAGAAATGAGAAGGCTCCAGTTCGAGGCCGATTAAAAAGAGCATCATGACGACGCCGAACTCGGCGAAGTGCATGATATCCTGACCTTCCCTGCCGATAAAGCCGAGGGCGTAAGGTCCAATGACTATTCCCGCCAACAGGTAACCCAGGACCGACCCCATACCCAGGCGCTTGGCGATGGGTACGCAGACAATGGCCGCGGTCAAATAGATGAGGGCCTGGAATAAAAATCCTTCGGTCATGGCGTCTGCGTCCTTTGCCTGGCCGCAAGCCAGTCATTCAGGAAGGCAAACTGCCCCATTTCTTCGCGACTGTAGGCGCCCGCCGACAAATGCTGCAAGAGGAAGCCATAGTCCGCGGCATGGCGGGAGAGTTCCCCATCGGTTAAACGGTAGGTTCCCTGGACAGCGAAAGGGGGGAGATAGGTCATTTTGCACAAGCGCGCCGTTTGTTCAAAAGGGCAGAGGAATTCCCGGATCGTAAAGCGATTGAATCCATCGCTACGATACGTCTCCCTTGTCCCGCCGGTCGTGATGACGTTGAAGGCCGTTTTGTCTTTCAGAAAATCCCCTCCGGTCCCATGGGCCCAGCCGTATTCCAGCACCAGATCCAGCCATTGCTTCAGGATGGCCGGGGCGCTGTACATATAGAAAGGGTGATGCCAGATCAGGATATCATGGGTGAGGAGCAATTGCTTTTCTGCTTCGACATCGATATTGTAATCGGGATACAGCTCGTACAGATCGTGAAGCGTTAAGGCGTCAGAAACAGGTAGGGTACTGAGGAGCGCCCGGTTAACCCGGGACTTTTCAAAACGGGGATGGGCGAACAGGATCAAAACCCGCTTGGCAAGGAAATGAGCCCCATCCTGAGTCCCTTCTCCTTGCTGGGAAAGGATTTTGGCCGGGGTGGATGCGTCATTTTCATCGTTCGTGAGCGTTGACCTGAAATGATTCATAGGATTTCCCGTGAATTTCTTTTCCCGTAATGTCAAGCTTGATGCCTTCGCAAAAACTAATTTTCTCCCTCCCCTTCAAGGGGAGGGTTAGGGTGGGGATGGGTTAAACCTCGATCAGGCCTTTTTACGGGGTGATGCGCGGCGGACCTGGCGGGGACGTTTCTGCACGGAATAGCCGAAGCGGCCCAGACAGCGGCCAAGGGCGAAATACTGCCCGTGAGCAAACGCCAGTAAGCCGCCTTTCTCCAGGCGGAGACGTCCCTTCGCGTCCAGCAGCGTTGAAGAAACCTGCACGGCAATCACCTCGGCCACAAACATTGTGTGGGAACCCAGATTTAATGACTGCTGCACCCGGCATTCGATATTGAGGGCGCATTCCAGGATGATCGGACAACCCACTTTCAAGGCCGCAGCCGGCGTCAACCCTGTTCCGGCAAATTTGTCCACCGTGCGCCCGGAAACCATTCCACACCAGTCCGTCGCCTTCGCCTGCGCCAGGGAAGGGACATTCACCACAAATTCACCGGTATCATGAATGATTTCATGGGAAAATCGCTCCGGACGGACGGAAATCGACAGCATGGGCGGCTCGCTGCACACACTTCCCGCCCAGGCAATGGTGATCAGGTTCGGCTTCCATCCCTTTGTCCCGCCGCAACTCACCAGAACCACCGGTACAGGCGAAAGCACATTCCCAGGCTTCCATGATTGTTTTGCTATGCCTTCCCCCTTTGCCATGTCACGCCGTTTCTTCATAGGATCGCAAATATAGTGGAAATAATCGGGCGTGTCAATGGAGACATCCTCATTATGCATCCGTTGCAAACGCCCTATACAACGACGGCGAAGCATGGTAAATAAAAGGCGAATCGTGGAAAGAGGTGCATGACCATGGACCAGCATGAATCCCGGACGATGACCAGAAGAAGACTGCTGCAATTGACGGCGGCATCCGCCCTTTATCTTTCCCTGCCTGCCATGACCGGCTGCACGGCGGTTCCCAAATACAAGCCGATCGGCGCCGGCGCGGGTGAATCCCTGGAACTGATCCACTGTAACGTCGTCGATGTAGTTCAGGGGGTAGTTCATCACGACCGGACCATCGCGATCCGCAACGGGATGATTGAATCCATATCGGACCGAATACCTTCGCCCCGGGGAGAATCCCTCGTCGTGGATA
Organism: Deltaproteobacteria bacterium; assembly: GCA_026388335.1. Taxonomy (GTDB): domain Bacteria; phylum Desulfobacterota; class Syntrophia; order Syntrophales; family UBA8958; genus UBA8958. The sequence goes on along the minus strand of JAPLJZ010000157.1, from coordinate 4,548 downwards.
TGAAAAATCAATACCTGATTCCGGGTCTGATTGATGCCCATTGCCATTCAACGCTGTCCAGCGAGGCGGAATTCAATCCCTTTGGCGTTCCCACGATGCTCCGCCAGATCAAAAGAAATTATGTCCAGCAACTCACTCAGGGTGTGACGACCATCCGGGACATGGGCGCACTGCCGAAATTGTTGCATAAAAATATTGAAATGATTGAAAAAGGGAAATTGACGGGACCGAGAGTCGTCTATTGTAATGCCTTCACGAATGTCTATGGCGGGCATCCGGATCTCGATCCTGCCGACGTCAGTTTCTTTTCCGAAATTGCCATGGCTTTTACGGGGAATCCCAGTTCCTGGTTTAAAGACATCCCGGAGCTGAAGGAAAAGATGCAGCGGAGCATCGAAAACGGCGCTTCTTTTCTCAAACTTACCATGGACAACAAATCCCTGCTGTGCGGAAAAGGCGAGATACCCGTTTACAGTGAAGGGGAATTGCAGGTTATTTTTGAATTTGCCCGCCGGAACAACCTCCCCGTTGCCGGTCACATCCATACAAAATTCGGGTTTGACCGGGCCCTTAAATACGGGATCAATTCCATGGAGCATTCCCTTTCCGATGCGACGTTGACGGATCGGGAAATTACGGAGATGGCCGGGAAGAAAATTGCCATCGTCCCCACCATGATTATTGCCCAGATGCTTGCTGCGGCAGAGGCCTTTGACAAGGTCCCGAAAGAATACCGGAATGACTTCATTGATAACGAATTATCCATCCGGCGGCAGTTCCTCGCCTCGTCGCCGAACCGTTATATTGAACCGGCGATACATAAAAAGAATGTCGAAGCCCTTCAATATTACCGAGAATATGGATGCGGCAATTTGTATAAAAACGGCAAATTCATGGCCAAGCCGGATATTTATTTCGATATCCTGCTGCATGGTCCGAAGAATTTACTGAGGATGAAAGCAGCCGGGATTGTGATCGGCTGTGGAACCGATGCCGGCATCCCCTATGTTTATCATGGAACGCTGTGGCGAGAGATGGAAATGCTCGGAAGGATAGGCTTTTCTAATCAGGAGGTGCTCCGGTGCGCGACAATCAATAATGCAAAGATTCTCCGGAGGGAGGATAAAATCGGGACGATCGACAAAGGCAAGCTTGCCGATATGGTCGTCTTAACAGAAAATCCCTTCGTCAGGATCGAGACCTGTCAAGATCCGCAAATGGTCATCAAAGGCGGGCAGATCTATGAAGTTTCCTCGTTAGCATCAGAAATCAATGAATCTTATCACTATGGTTAAGCCTGCGAATGAGACTATCACCGCCAGGGCGGTGAAATCGATTCCGGTCATGCGAAGTTCTCTGAGGGTGGTTCTCGGTCCCCGGGCGTAACCTCTGGCCTCCATGGCCGCGGCCAGATCATCCGCCCTGCGGAAAGCGCTGAGGATAAGGGGAACAACGATGGAAATGGCCGTCTTCAGCTTGCGGGATAAACCTTTTCCCTTCAGATCGCCCCCCCGGGCAATGCGCGCCGTTTTCATCCGGTTGTATTCTTCCGAGAAAGTCGGGACAAAACGCAGGGCCATGGAAACCATAATGGCCAGGTCCTGGGTGGGAACACGCAATATTTTCAGTGGTTTTAGGAGCTTTTCCAAAGCCGCCACCAGCGTCGAGGGCGGGGTGGTCATGGTCAGCAGGGCCCCGGCGGTGACCAGGGCCGCAAACTGCCAGACGACGAGAAAACCATTTTCAAGGCCTTCGTAGGTGATTCGCACCGGCAGCATGGGTATGGAAACAATATCCCGACCTTCGGTAAAGAAGAGATGCAGCAGAAACAGCAGCACGGCAAAAACGGCAATCGGCTTCAGAGCCCTGCCGAGCTCCTGCAGACTCACCCTGGAAATCAAGATTACCAGCCCCATAAACAGGCTGATCATAACGATCATGCCGAGGGTTGCCTGAAAGATCAGGATGCTGAGGACAACCACCGTAAGGATCTTCACCCGGGGATCGACATGCCGAAGGGGGGAAGAATCGGCGGTAAACTGAGCAAAATAGAGATTTTGCATTTTTCCTCGGTTATTTGTGATGGATTCGCAAAAAGCCATTGTCTCTTGTCAGTTGGGTCAGACAGGAATGGATTTCCTTGTGGGCATCCTCCACGGAAATGATATTCGTCGGCAAGTCCCATCCCGACTCTTTGAGCTTTGCCATCAAAGCGGCCATGATCGGCGCCTCCAGACCCGGATTATCCCGGGACATGAGGAAAGCGCAAACCTCAGGGGGAGTGCCATCCATAATGATTGCTCCCCGTTCCATAACGATTATCCGGTCGGCGTCGGCAACCTCGCCGATGTCGTGGGTAACATGGATAATGCCCATCCCCTCCTGGTGAAGCTGCCTGATCATCCGGAGAATCCGCCGCCTTCCCGTCGGGTCGAGATAGGCCGTGGGTTCGTCTAAAACCAGATACCGGGGATTCATGATCAGGACGCCCGCAATAGAGGCGAGTCTTTTTTCCCCGCCGGAGAGGGTAAAGGGGGCGCGTTTTTCAAAGCCCTCCATCCCGACCCGGGACAGGGCCTCCCGGACAAGGGGGTAAATCTCCCGCGACGGCACGGCAAGGTTTTCCAGACCAAAAGCGACATCCTCCTCCACCGACATCCCCACGATCTGGTGGTCGGGATTCTGAAAGACCATCCCGACCTGACAGCGGATATCCCGATGACAGGAGGTCTCTCGCGTATTCATGCCGTTGATCAGGACCTCTCCCCGGGAAGGAATCAGGAGGGCATTGAGATGTTTGATCAGGGTGGTCTTGCCGCAGCCGTTGGGGCCGATCAGGGCCACATACTGACCCTCCGGAATCCGGAGGTCCATGCTTTCCAGAACGGGAGGTGTCTTTTCGTCATATTGATAGGAGACGTCTTTAAATGTGATCATAGAAAATAACCTTCTTGAATATCACAGTCTCATATGATCCCGGACCTTGAGGCAGATCAGCGCCGCTACGATAATTTTCAGGATGCCTCCGGGAACGGTCGGCGTCAGTCCTACGGCGATTCCTTTGGCAAGACTCAGTTTCGCCACGACCATCAACTGGGCAATACCGAGGACGTAAATAAAAATATGACCAACCAGCATGGCTAGGAGCAGCCATAGAAAACCGGGGCGCTTTTTGAGGGAAACCATCCTGCCGATGGCATAAGCCCCGACGACGAATCCGATGAGGTATCCCCCCGTCGGCCCCAACAAGACCCCCGCCCCGGCTTTGCCGCCGGCAAAAACGGGCAGGCCGATTACCCCGAGGAGGATATAGACCACTTGGCTCATCGCTCCCAGGTATCCCCCCAGCAGGGCGCCGGCCAGGGACACAAAGAAGGTCTGCATGGTAATGGGTACGGGGGGCAGAGGAATCATTATATAGGCCCCCACCGCCGTCAAGGCCCCGAACATGGAGGCATAGGCCATCCCGCGCAGCGAAGTTTCCTTATCTTTCCTCAAAATCTCCATCCTTCTTCGTCCTTCGCCTGTTAAATAAAACTGACATCCCCGGAAAAAAGGCGCACCGGGTCTCCGTTATGCTCCCGGACCACCAGGTATCCGTCTTCGTCAAAATCCATCACTTCCCCGGTAAACCGGCGTCCCATGGTATCCACCGCCACCGTCCGTCCGATCATATCCGTAAAGGCCTGCCAGCGACTGCGAATCGAGGCAAACCCGTGCTGTTGATACTCCTGGTATGTTTCTTCAAACCTCTCGAGTATACGCCTCGCCAGGGGAAGTCTGGGCAAGGACCGGCCCATCTCCACCTGGATGCTCGTTCCGAGTTCCTGAAGGTCAGGAGGAAACGCCTCCCGGGCAAGGTTGACATTGAGTCCCAGACCGACGATCATATACTCCACCTTATCCATTTCCATGCTGATCTCGGTCAGTATCCCACCCAGCTTCCTGCCGCCGACCAGAATATCATTCGGCCACTTGATCCTTGTCTCCAGCATGGTAATTTCCCTGACGGCCTCGGCGACAGCCGTAGCGGTCAGCAGGGCAAATCGGGGCGCTTCCTGGGGCAGGATGTCGGGCCGGATAATCAGGGACAGATAGATGCCGGCTCCGGGCGGTGAAAACCAGTTACGACCCCGTCGACCCCGGCCCTGGGTCTGCTCCTCGGCAATGACCAGGGTTCCCTCGGGAGCGCCGTCGGCCGCCATAGCCTTGGCCCGCAGGTTAGTGGAGTCCGTTCGTTCGAAATACCGGATTTCCCCCTGGCCGATGCAGACGGTTTTCAATCCTTCCCGGAGTTCTTGGGGCCGGAGCAGGTCGGGGATCTCGCGCAGAAGATACCCCTTCCGCGTCGCGGAATCGATGAGGTATCCCTCCGTTTTCATGGCGCAGATATGCTTCCAGACGGCGGTGCGGCTCACCTGGAGCTGAGTGCTCAGCGCTTCGCCGGAAATCCACTTCCCCTGAGCCAGTTTCAACTGGTTCAGAATCAGCTCGGCCGTCTTAAGAACAGGTGTTCTTTTCAATTCCCCTATCCTCTAAATGACAATC
>JAPLJZ010000052.1 GCA_026388335.1 Deltaproteobacteria bacterium | reverse complement strand
TCATAACATTAGCTTACCAGGCTTTATGTATTTTGTCAAATACATTTACACATTGCATATTTCTCGCTCGGGGGACATAATACCGATTATTTTGGACACACTTTTTCAAATCGCGAGTTGCGCTATACCGGCTTATCCCGGAGCTCATTTTGTCCCCCAACCAAAGACAGGATTTCTCGCCGCGCCTCCCCGATGGTCAGGGGAATCCGCTCGAAGGCGAGGTTGTCCTCGTGCTTCAACCGGTAGATCAGCTCCGCGATCTGAGGGAGCCGCAGGCGTACCTGGCTCATCTCTTCGGGGGCGGTAAAGACGGCCTCGGGGGTTCCGCTCCTGACGATCTTGCCTTCGCTCAAGACATAGAGGCGATCCAGAAAAACGGGGATCAGATCGACGCTGTGGGTCGCCATAAAAATAGTCACCTTCTTTTCCTGATTGAGTTTCATGAGGAGATCCATCATCTGATACTCCCCCAGGGGGTCCAGACCGGCGGTAGGTTCATCGAGGAGGAGGATCTCATGGCCCATGGAGAGGAGTCCGGCGATGCAGACCCGTTTTTTCTGGCCAAAACTCAGGTGATGAATGGATTTTTTTGCATATACGGCCATCTCGACAGCTTCCAGTGCCCTGTTCACCCTTTTGACGACCTCTTCCTCCCCAAATCCCATGTTCATAGGACCGAAGGCGACGTCTTCAAATACCGTCGGGGCAAAAAGCTGGTCATTGGGATTCTGGAAGACGATGCCCATCTTTCCATAAATCTCCCGTGACGACAGACGGCGGATGTCCGTCCCGTCGAGAAGGACACTTCCCTGGAAATCTTTGATCATCCCGTCCATGATCTTGAGGAGCGTCGTCTTTCCCGACCCGTTATAGCCGAGGACCCCGGCAAACTCGCCGCGCCGGACGGCAATCGTCACCCCGGTCACGGCTTCCGTGCCGTCAGCGTAACGATAACGGACATTCTTGAGGGCTAAGCGGTTCATATCCTCCACAATATACCCATAACCGTTACCACCAGGCAGGAAAGGAATATCTCGGAAGACCTGAACGGACGGCTCTGAAAGAGGGGCATGTTACCGTCATATCCCCGCTGCACCATGGCCGTGGACAGAGTCTGACTTTGCTCGAAGGCCTTGAGAATCAGGGAACCCGTCAGGATCCCGAAGGAACTCAGGCGATTCCGAAAGTTTGCGTAGCCAAGGCGGTTTTTCTGTGCCTGATAAATCACCATGGCCTCCTCGAAGAGGACAAAAATATAGCGATATGCGTACAAGAGGATTTCGATGAATCCCCGGGGAACTTTCAACCAGGACAGGGCAGCCATGAGTTCAGGAAAAGGGGTTGCATAAACCAGGACGGCCATGAGGGAGATAGCGGCCATTATCCGGCTGCCAATAGCAATGCCTTCCGCCAGACCTTCGCGATACCCCGTAAGTTGGAATCCCAGAACGCCAAAGGAAAAAAGGGGCTCCTGCCCGGAAAAGAACACTTTCAGCAAGAAAACGACCAGGACGATCAGGAAGGGTTCCGAGAAGCGGAGCAGAAAAAGCCGCCATGGTATTTTCATGCTGATGATCAGGGTCAGGGAGAGAGCTGCCACGAGGAGCTGGAAGCCGACGCCCCGATAACTCAGGACCATGACCAGGACAATCAGGGTCACGAGGAGCTTGATCCGGGCGTCGATCCGGGCCAGCCAGTGATCCGAGGCATAGTATTCCAACAGGAGCATCAACTTCCCCTTATCTTGCCGGAGGTCTCCGGTCCCGGTTCATCTTGTCCACGGCATATGGGCAGCCCTTTTCCCGCAATCAGCACTCGCCAGTAATATCCAGCGGCAAAGCCCCCTACAACCCCGGCGATGAGAAAAATAAAGAGCGGCAGATCGCCCTGTTCTATATTGATCAGGGGTTCCTTGGGTTCTCGTCCCTGCTCCTTGGCGATCTTCTCGATTACCGCTTCATCGACACCCGTCCATTTAGATGCTTCGGCAGGGGCAACTCCGGAGAAGAAAATGGTGAGAGCAATTAAAACTGCCCCGATCACCGCGACTTCCCTGGCCTTGATGACCCGCATTTTAATGAGTAAATCCGGCCGCTTTTTATAAAGCAGCACCACCATCCCGGCGGTCATGGCCCCTTCGAGGATGCCTATGGGAAGCTGGGTGGGAATAAAGGCGATCAGGACCTTCCAGAAAAGCGGTAAAAAAGCCGCTTCCCCGCGGATTCCGGCGGCTAATTCCACAGAGGTCATGAAATACGTAGCCCAGTCCGCAAAAAGTCCGGACACGAAGGCTGCTACCGCCATGTTCACTTTGACGGACCGGAGGGCGCGAAAGGTCAGGAATCCCGTAAAGGAACCCATGACGCCCATGGAAACAATATCGGCCCCCAGGGTGCTCAGTCCCCCGTGGGCCATAAAAAGGGCCTGAATCAGGAGGGCCGCGGCAGTGATGACCACGCTGATGGCCGGACCGATGAGGATTCCGGAAATGCCGGTGCCGCAGGGATGGGAACAGGTTCCGGCGAAGGGCACAGGGATGGGCAGGCAGGAAATGATAAAGACCACGGCAGCCATGAGACCGACCAGCGGTTTAAAGGAAAGATCTTCGCGACTGCGCTTGTTGAGGCGGTAGAGTCCCCAGGCAAAAAAAGGCAGGGCCACGGCAAACCAGAAGGCCGCCCAATTGAAGGGCAGGAGCCCTTCGGCAATATGCATGGCCGCCGCATTCTGAGGCAGGGATACGCCGCTGATCAGGGCGATGACAAAACCACACTTCACCTTTTTCATATAATGACCTCGTCAAATTTGAGCCGTGAAATTCACAGGGGACGGTAACAAAAATAATCGCTGATGACAAGGTATGAATTTACGAGGAGAAGGAGTGTCGGTGGAAATTACTCCGTAAGGCTCCACATCAGGATAAAAAGCTCCTATTGTGGAAGATTGGCCATCGTTTCATACTCTTCAGGGACAAACCTGGGAGTGCATATGCAAAGGAAGATCAAATCGCCATCACCGGCGTTGGTGATACGCTGGGGGGTACTCCGGGGGATGATGACGACGTCTCCCGCTCCAACCTCCGTCGGGGGAAGATCTCCAACCTCGACAAGGCCGGTTCCTTCCAAGATGACATAGCGTTCAACTGTGTCCTTCAACCGGTGGAGGGCCGTCGTGACACCAGGACCGACCCGGGCCCGGGCAATGGATACCTCTCCATCTTCCGGCGTATTCCACATCTCTAAGATGAAGCAGCCCTCTTCGGTGAAAAACTCGTCCTTCCCGTTTGCTATGATTATCGATTCTTTCACTTAAATATTCACTCGCGTATGACTGTATTCATTATGTTTAACTATTCATGACCATGTTCCGTCTTAATCAACATGTCGATCTCATTTCGTCAAAGATTAATCTTGCTGTCACGAAATTGCAACATTGTTTTTGTATCATCAAACCCAAAGCTGAGCTGAAAACATCAAAGATCGATATCCGACAACACTGATTATTTGTTACTTTTTGTCTCTATTTGTTGCTTTATGTTAATTTTAACTTGCAATGTTGAGAATCATCCGCTAAGATATTGAGCTCTTGAAAGGATGATTCGCATCGCATGAGATAATAAACGAAAAGGAGGTGATCTCTGGCGCAAATTGCTCAACGGGACACGGTTTGTGTAACATAAAGAACCACCAACTATTTGGTATTTGTGAAAAAATTCCCGGAAAAGCCCGATCGGGAAAAGCAAGAATAAAAAGCTTTAACAGGAGGAAAAAATGAGGAAATTATGGTTACTTTTACTGTCCATCGGTCTGATCATGGCTTTCGCCGTGCCCGCCGCGGCAGTAGATGTAAAGTTCAGCGGCAGCTACTATGCCCAAGGATGGTATGTGGATAATCCCTCGGTGCTGGACAAGTCTGAAACGCCAGGCGCTGCTTCCTGGTCTAACAATTCCAAGCGCAGCGCCTACGCATTCTATTCCCAGCGATTCCGTTTGACGACGGAATTTCAGGTCGTCGAGGGACTGAAACTCGTCACCCGTTTTGACGCCCTGGAGAAAGCGTGGGGCGATCAGTCCTGGGCCGGCGCTGTTGGTGAGACCCAGAGCCGTGTGAATGGGCAGAACGGTACCGCCGCAGCGACCACAAAAATTCAGGAAAACCTCGAATTCGAGCGGGCCTATCTGGATTTCAACGTTCCCTTCGGTAAATTCCAGGTCGGTTATATGGAGTACCTCGTGTGGGGCACACCATTCCTTGATACCACCCTCACTGCGGGCGGCATTCGTTACTACTATAATCAGGGTCCCTTGCAGGTAGTCGCCGCAGTCGAAAAGCGTGCTGAATACTTAGGGCTTGCCGGTGGAAAACTTGGAGCTACCGGTACTAATGCTACTACCGGGGGTTCCGGTTACATCGGCCAGGGCAGCGACGCCGACAGGGATGTTTATGACCTCGGCGCCATCTACAAGATCGGCGCCGGTGAGGCGGGCCTTCTCTATCAGTACATCCGTAACTCTCAATTCAAGACTCAATACACCAACGGTTACCTGAGCCAGCTTAGCGGCTTTTACCCTTATGCGAAGCTGACCTTCGGCAAACTGTTTCTTGAAGGCGAGTTCATGTACGGATTTGGCGACTTGAGATCTTATGAGAACAACGCAGGTGTTACCAATGCGAACCAACCCACGGCGGGAACCAGCCTGAACAAGGCCCAGAATGTCAGCGTGACTGCCTTGGGCGCCTATGCTCACGCCAAGTACGACCTCAAACCTGCCTATGTGGGGGCAAAATTCGTTTATCTCAGCGGCGACGATCAGTCGAACAGTGATAAAGCGACCGGCTCCATTCTGCAATCGCTGCAGATGAACCGAAGCTTCTTTCCCACCCTGATCCTCTGGAACGACGACTATCAGAACAGCGTGGGCAACATCCCTGGAAACGTCCCCGCGGGCGCCACCGGCACGAACCGCAGAACCGGCCAGAGCTATGCCGTCAGGCAGGAAATGGACAACGTCTGGTTCTATAATGTCTATGTCGGGGTCAAGCCTACGCCCAAAATTGATGTCACGGCGTCCCTATCCATCGCCAATGCGGATAAGAAACCGAAGAGTGACGTGGGCACCGTCGGCAGCCCCGGTTATTACGGCGGAGCTAATGTCACCGAATTCGTATCCGGCCAGTATGGTACGGAACTCGACCTTACGGCCTCCTACAAGATCTACGACAATCTGACCTACATGATAGGGGCCGGTTACCTCTGGACTGGCGACTATTTTAAAGCTTACGACAATAGCGCCGTGGTCAGTAACAATTACCTGCTTACCCATAAGTTGACCCTGAATTTCTAAACTTATCGGAATGATCTGCATGTAAAATGCCCCTGTGATTCTGTGCAGGGGCATTTTTTTACAGAAGTCATCCTTGGGTGTTTGTATTTGTCATTATAGGTTTCTTTTTGTCTTGATAATCACCCGAAGATCATCTAAACTGGCCCTGCTTCAGGAAAGGAAGAGCATATGCCCGCCGAGATGATGAACACCAAAGAAGTAGCCAAGTATCTTAATATCAACGACAAACAGGTTTATGCCCTGATCCGGGAAGGGGGAATACCTGCAACTCGCGCCACAGGGAAGTGGATTTTCCCGAAGAAGCTGATCGATGAATGGATTGAAAC
>JAPLJZ010000021.1 GCA_026388335.1 Deltaproteobacteria bacterium | reverse complement strand
AGTCCACCATCTTCGCCAAGGCCTTGACCGCCCGCTCCGGGGTTAGAAAAGCTACCCCCTTGTAAGGGCTCCCCGGCACATCCGTGACGGTCTTGGTGTTTTCGTCTTCGAGAAGAATCACCCCCAGGATAGGTTTCCCATAAGTTTCCATGAGTTTGGCGCTTGTTTCATAAAAAGCCTTTTCTCCCAACAATTCTCCTTCCAGTCCCAAATTCAGGAATTCCTTTGGATAGTTCGGGTCCGCCGATGATACGGACTTGATCATATTATTTACAAAATAGGCCCTGCCCACGGCCCCAAGGTGGATAACGGCGTCGCACTGATCCCACTTTATGAGAGTCTCCAGAACCTTCAGGGGCAGGGTGGGGTCAAACTGTCCGACCAGATCCACAGGATTAGAGCGACTCCAGTAGGGCGGCAGGATTTTATCAATTTCCGCGATGACGTCATCGGTCAGGTGTGGTACTTCGAGACCCGATTCGACGCAGAGGTCAGTAGCCACCACTCCCCAGCCACCGCCCAGGGTCAACATGGCCACCCGCTTCCCCTTCGGAAGGGGCAGCGAAGAAAATGCCGCTGATAAATCAAGGAGATCCATGGGCTGCTCGGCTACTACCACCCCTGTCTGGCGGCAGGCGGCATTGAAGATCTTGATATTGGAGGCCATGGCCCCCGTGTGGCTGGCGGCGGCGCGGTTACCCGCCTCAGTGCGTCCGCCCTTGAGGACTATCACCGGCTTTTTCCCGGCTACACGCCGGGCGGCTGTGAAGAAGCGCCTTCCGTCTTTGATGCTTTCGATATAAAGGACCACCGTCTTTGTCAGGTCATCGACTTCGAAGCCGTACAGATAATCCTCTATCGTAATCATCGCCTCGTTTCCCGATCCGGAAAAGGCACGGATACCGATTCCTTCCCGTTCGGCAAAGGCCAGGAGCTGGGTCCCCAGATTGCCCGATTGGGCCACCATACCTATAGATCCGGCTTGGGGCCATACGGGTGTGCCAGTACAGTAAAATTTTCGATGGGGATTTATGATACCCATGGTGTTCGGTCCAAGAATCACAATCCCCGCCTCAGCGGCTGCTTTGACCAGCTCCCCTTCCATTTCCCGTCCTTCCTCGCCCATTTCACTGAACCCCGAGGAAATAAGGAGCATATATTTGATTCCCTTGGCTTTGAACTTGGGGATTATCCCCAGGACCTGGGCCGCGGGCAGGGTGACGACGCCCAGGTCCACTTTTCCCGGAATATCGGCGATGGATGGATAGACCTTGCGCCCTGCTATATCTTGACCTTTGGCATTGACCAGATAAATCTCCCCTTCATATCCCCCCGTCACCAGATCGGTCAGGAGCAGATGGCCCCATTTGCCAAGCTGACCGGAGGCTCCGATGAAGGCAATGGAATGAGGGTGAAATATCCGGGCAATATCCTCAGTGTTCACGGGTGGTCTTTCCGCCCCTGCCGCCGGCCGTTCGCCCAGAACAATCAGGGCGTCAACGGCGCATACTGACCCATCGGGTCTGATCAGGAGGGGATTGATATCCACCTCGGTAATCTCGGGCTCTTCCATACCCAGGCGGGACAGACCGGTGATCGTTTGGACGAGCTGCTCCCGCCGGGCCGCCTCCTCCCCACGAAAAGGTTCCAACAGCGCCCGGGCCCGCAATTCATCGAGCATTATCCCCGCCTGCACGTCGCTTATCGGCGCTACCCGGAACACGGCATCACCAAGGGCCTCGGTAAAAATTCCCCCTAATCCGAACATGACGACGGGACCAAACAGGGGATCACAGAACAAACCCGCTACAAACTCTCTTCTCCCATTAACCATGGGCTGGACGAGATATCCTTCGAGATCCTGTCCGGCGCCTTTCACAATTTGCCCGGCGGCTTCCCGCACCTGCTTATGGTCTTGCAGATTCAGGCAAACCAGTCCTCTTTCCGTCTTGTGGGTCAGACGCGAGCCGAGCCCCTTGAGAACAACAGGATAGCCGACCTTTTCCGCCGCTTTCACCGCTTCCTCCACGGTGAACACCACTGCTTCCTCCACGACGGGGACGCCATACTCCTTCAATATTTTTTTGGATTCCGCCTCGGTGAGGGTATTTCTTCCTGCGGCCTTTGCTTTTTTGATAACATCATAACTTTTCATTACTACTCTCCTTGATGACTTTCAGCGATCGCCCTGCCTCTCAAGGACGCGATGGTTATGTAAGGCTTAGGGTTCCTTGCATAACGGGCCACGTGCTTATCACACGTCGCCCATAACTGCAAATATCATCTACTTTATCCTGATATTTATTGACTTTTCCCGATGATGAGGCTACGGTTCCAAGAATATTGCGTCGCGTTCACCGGCGTGCTGTGTTTTCTGCTTCGCCTGAATCCGATGTTTACCGTTAACCTGCTTTGTTTATTGACGAAAGGAGGATTTAGTGATGTTTGATGCGTTAAGAAAGGCGGTGCTGTTCGGCGCCGGATTGGCCGTCATGACGACGGAAAAGATGAAGGATTTTGCCGACGAGCTGGTGAAGCGCGGGGAGATGTCTGAGAAAGATGCCAGACAGGCAATGAAGGAGTGGATGGAGAAGTCGAAACAGGCCCGCAAAGACATTGAAGAAAAGACGGAATCGGCGGTTAACAATGTCCTGAACCGGATGAATATCCCTTCGCGGTCCGAGCTGGATGAACTCAAGGAGCGTCTGGCCAAGCTGGAGCAGACCAAGAAAAGCAAAGAAACGGCCTAACGTTAACTATGCGTCTTCGCAAGCTTGGCAGCATAGCCCGGACCTACCGGAATATTAATCGTTACCGTCAGATTCTGACCGTCCTGTTCAGGTATGGTTTTGACGGGATTATTGATCGTCTGAATCTGGGCCGCTACATCGAGATGGGAGTACGCCTTGTTTCCCGGAAACAGCAGGAAGAGGTTGAGTCTCTCAGCAATTACGAGCGGTTGCGCATGGCCTGCGAGGAACTGGGTCCTACCTTCGTGAAAATGGGACAGGTCCTTTCCACCCGCCCGGACCTGATCCCCATCGAGATGGTGGAGGAACTCTCCAAACTCCAGGACGATGTCCAGCCTTTTCCCTTTGCCGAGGCCAGAATAATAATCGAAGCGGAACTAAAGGCCCCCCTGGAGGATATTTTCGCATCTTTTGACGAGACCCCGATCGCAGCAGCCTCCATTGCCCAGGTCCACCGGGCCCGTTTGATCACGGGGGAGGATGTGGCCGTCAAGATTCAGCGTCCAGGGATCCCGAAGACCATCGGTGAGGATCTGGGCATCCTCTTTCAGTTGGCCGGCCTGCTAGAACATTACATCGAGGAGCTTCGTCTCTATCGCCCTACCCGGATTGTGGAAGAGTTCGCCCGGACGATCCGCAAGGAGATCAACTTCAACCTCGAGGCTTCCCACACCGAACGTTTTGCCCGGCAGTTTCGTGGTAATCCCGCTATCTACGTTCCCAAGGTCTTCCACCATGCCTCGACGGAGAGGCTGCTGACGATGGAGTACATCGAGGGGACCAAGATCAGCGACATTGCCCTTCTGGAAGAGATGGGTTATGACCGCACCCTGCTGGCCGCCCGGGGGACGGATCTCATCCTGGAACAGGTCTTTATTCACGGGTTCTTTCATGCCGATCCCCATCCCGGCAATATGCTCGTTCTCCCCGGCAATGTGATCTGCATCCTCGATTTCGGCATGATGGGCCATATCGATGCCCGGGACCGTGAACTTTTTACGGAGGGAATCATGGGGTATATCTATCGGGACATCCCCAAGATCACCGACGCCGTGCTGAAAATCGTTGGATATCATGAAGAACCGGAACGGCGTGCCTTGGAGCGGGATATCACCACCTTCGCCGATCTCCATCTCTACAAGCCCCTCAAGGATGTCCGCGTCGGTGAGATCCTCGAAGACCTCCTTGATCTCATCTCCCGCTATCAATTCCGGCTACCGCCTGACATCTTCTTCATGATCAAGGCCATGACCCAGGTGGAGAGCATCGGCCTTCTCTTGGACCCGCATTTCGACATCTCCGTCAAGATCCGACCCTTCATCAAGCGCCTCATCACGAAGCGTCTCCAGCCCAAGCAACTCCTCCTGCAGGCCTTCGATTCCACGACCACCCTGCTGGGCCATCTCCGTGATCTTCCAGTGGATATTATCGTTACCCTGCGGCAGCTCCGGCAGGGCAAGCTGAGTATCGCCTTTGAACACAAAGGCCTTGAGCATATCATCTTTGAGCTCAACCGCGCCTCTAACCGCCTCGCCTTCGCCCTGATTATCGCCGCTATCGTTATCGGCTCTTCCTTCATCCTTGCCGCCGAGATCGGTCCGTCTTTTTTCGGCTTGTCTATCATCGGCCTCATTGGTTTCTCCATTGCCGGCATCCTCGGACTGGCCCTCCTGATCTTTATCATCCGTTCCGGAATCTTGTAGGTTAGAGCATGCCCGAACTTCCGGAAGTGGAAACCCTTTGTCGTCAGCTCAAGCAGGTCATTCTGGGAGATCAGGTCAGGGCTGTCACAATCTACGACGCCAAGATAGCCTATTTCCCGGCGATGATCGGCAGGCAGATAAAAGACGTCCGACGCCGGGGCAAGGGACTGGAAATCGATCTGAGCGGTCCTGTTGTCCACCTTCACCTACGTATGTCCGGGCGGCTCTTCTGGCAGCCGGATTTTGGCCTACGCCCCCCTCACACCCGATTTACCATCGATTTTGCAAAGGGCCAGCTTTTATGCATAGATCCGCGCCGTTTTGCCACCCTGACTATCCGCCATGATGCCGATGCGGGAGAAAAATCCGTAGTCAATCTTCTTGCCGGGATCGATCTCGACACCATCTATCTCCAGGCCCAGCGACGGCGCCTTCCCATCAAGGCCTTTCTCCTGGATCAGCAGGTCATGCCGGGAATGGGCAATATCTATGCCTGCGAAATTCTTTTTGAATCATCAATAAACCCGTGGCGGCCGACCTGCGACGTTACCCCGGAAGAATGGCTGAAGATTAAAACGGCAACCGCTGATATCCTCAAGATTGCCGTTACATGTCGCGGCACGAGCATATCCGACTGGCGGGATCTCTTCGGCCAGAAGGGTGAATACCAGCACCGGCTGAAGGTCTATGGCCATGAGGGCGAGACCTGCCCGCGCTGTCACGGTCAAATCGAACGCCAAAAGCTCAGCGGCCGGGGAACCTATTACTGCCCTTCCTGTCAGAAGTGAGGGAGGATTGGGTGGTTAGATTTTCCCAGGTCACATAGGTGTAAGGTATTGATATTACGACATTAGTCGCTACAGCATCCAGCAACAAGAATGTTGATTTTTTCTTAATCATATCGTGCTGTTAATTGTGATTCCGCCGGAATCTTTTTCAAATTGCCGCTATTTTTCTCGTCAATTTTCAGAAGGTCTCTTCCATGCTCTCTGTCTTTGTCACACCAAAAAGCAGCCGTCATTATCAAGGGCATTCACCTTCGTAGGATTATCCGCATATTTGGGTGTCCGGCTCGAACCGCTTGTTAACTCGCAATTCTTTCGGTTGTTACCTCCACTAAGTGTTCAAATGCTGTCTTGTAGATGATTATCTTCTCAAATACGTTGGACTGAAGTTTAATGTTGTCGACGCGTATTTCCTGATCTTGCGCAGAATTTATAAAATCAACAACCACCAGCAGCCAATAGGCGTCACAAGGAATATACTGTTCTGACCTTTTCTCCTTGACTCTCAAAACATCCATCAACCTCTGAAGTGACATGGTTTGACCGGTGTAGACCTGAAAAGCTTGCCACTTGGGATCTGGATACAGTATAGGATTAATGTAAACAAAGCTCAACTCAGGAATATCCTGGTATACACACCGGGAAACTTCTCCCGCCTCGAAACTCTCAGCTCGTTTTGCCAGTTCAACCAGTTTTTTAATCAGTCTTTCTTTTCTTTGGATTGGGTTCTTATTCCATTATGTTTTCAAAATGGCACTAATCCAAGGCCAGTTGGTTAATTGGCGGATTGCTGCCATGTTAGCCGCCATCTCTGCAAGCCCCAATTCGGCTTGCTCTGTGGCAGCATTCAAGGAATCAAAAACACGATT
>JAPLJZ010000126.1 GCA_026388335.1 Deltaproteobacteria bacterium | reverse complement strand
TGATAACTTCCTAAATCGACTCTTCATTTGTACCTCCCTCCAATGGTACCTTTCAGGAGGGAGGTACATTATAACAACTTAAACGGTTTAACCTGCTTATTGTACCACTACCAGAGGTAGTGGTTTATGCAGATTAATCAATCTCCCCAATATGCATGTTTCGACCGCAATTAAGCGAAATGAGCTGATATTTCCTTTATCGTTTTTGCTATCAGTATGGCCGATCTTGATCAAATTTAAATAAATTCGGGCCTTTATTCATCTCCTAAGCAAGGGTTTTTTATTTGGAATTGAGATAATAATTGCCTGTTGAACGTGTAGTCTCAAAAATCCCTGATACTGCCCTTATGTCACTCGGCGCACGGACGGAACCCGTCCGCCGCAGTAACGGAGGACGGGCTTTTACCGGTTCCGGTTAAGTCGTCTTTTTAATTCCCAGCATCACATAGAGCGTGCAGTGTCCTGATGCAACGCTTGAAAGGAGCATGCCGGCAAGGATGGCGAGGACGAGACCCGCAATGCCCGTTACCCAGCTCGCGACATTGGCAATTATAAAAAGGATCGCCACCACGAGCCGGATGACCCTGTCAATGGTACCCACGTTTCGTTCCATATGCGTTCCTCCTCGTAGTTCCTTCGATAATGATCGATTACACCATGAGACCATGCACTCTCACTACCGTGCCGCCCTGTACCTGAGAGTAGCCAGCAAACCGAAAGATGTTGGCAAAAGAATAACTATCCCAGGTTACAGGTTATATAAAAACTACAGATCTTTGATTTCAGATAGCAATCTATCAAACTGTTCCACATCAACCACCGGTGATGTGACAAAAGAGATCCCCGTCAGCATATTTAACGTTGCTGAAGCTAACATCGCTTTCTCTGCATTAGGAAAATCCAAAGTGAAAACAAGGTCATGTTCTCCTAATACCGCATACATAGATATTACTTTCCCACCATTCTTGTTGATAATTTCGACAGCCTTTCTCGTTCGTTCCGATGAAACCTTCTTGAGCGCTTCTGTGGAATACTTCCCAAACATCATAAATATCGGCATATCGCAATCCCTCCTTGATGTTGATATTTTTCGGTTTCTCTTTTTGAGTGTTAATAAACGTAAAACCCCGCTCTTTTTGAGAAAAGGGGTTTCGATAATCTCTTCATGGCATCACCCTTACCAAAAGGGTTCAGATTAGTTGATAACCTTTTAACGATGTTTTATTCACTCTGTATTCAGGTGCGCCTGACTCATAAAAAAGTCAAGAGGCTGTTTCATTTTATTTGAAGGCAGGATTTTCATGAAGATAGGAGATGATGTCTGAGATAGCAATAATCTTAAATCATCTTTACACCTGCGGTCAGGAAAACTCCTGCCCACGACGGATAATTACATGCCGATCTGACGGGCGTAGGTAAACTGTCTTTCCCAGTTTACATGGGGATGGGTTTTCTCAAAGGGCGCCTTGCCGACTCTCTCCAGGGAGGCTTCATCGACGCTCAGCGGGTGATACCCGCCGATGAAACCGTAATCGGGGGCAATAACCGGATTATGCCCGGGCCAGCAGTCGCACTCGGCGGTGATGCGGATACAGGCATTGATCAGAATCGTTTTTCCGGCGATCATTTTCCAGACCGCCGCTGCTGTTTCAACAAGCTTTTCCTGGAAGACGCGGTCGTCTGTTTCCCAGAGAATTCTTAGCGCTACTTCCGGACATAAACCGATACATTGGGCGCAGCCGATGCACATTTCCAGATCGAACTCGGGATATTCTTCCGTCTCTTGCCGGGCCGCCCCCGTCGGACAGACTTCGCTGCATAAACCGCATTTAATGCAGGAAGCTCTAATCAATTCCGGATGGACATCGGCGTGCATCCGCTGTTTTTGCGCCCGGGAGGCAAAACCCATCGACAGATTTTTGATAGCCCCGCCAAAGCTCGCGGCCATGTGACCTTTGAAATGTGAAAATATTATGAAAGCGTCAGTCTCTTTAAAAACATCGGCTACCTGGACGGTCGCAAAGTGATTACCGTGGGCAGGTATATCCGTCACCGAACGGCCATCGCTGCCATCGGCCACAATAATCTCACAGCCCAGGTACTTCTCGTCATAGCCGTTATCCCGCGCCGTCTTGAGGGATTCTGCGGCGGTCCGCCGGCCTCCTGAATACAAGACGGTCGTATCAAAAATATATGGTTTGGCGCCTCTGCCTTGCTGCCATTGCACAATTTCTCTGACGTACGCGGGGGAGAGAAATGACCGGTTACCCCGTTCTCCCCAGTGCACCTTTATCCCTACCTTTTTACCCGCAGAAAATGGGCAGGACATTTTTTCCAGCAGGCTTCGCAACACCGGGACATGATCCCCTGATGATTGATCAACGGGAGCGTAGAAAATATCTTTCATTGTTATCTCACGATTTGCATTATTTTTTTGATTCCATTATAGAACAAGGAAAATAATTTGTCCAGATAACGTGAAGGAGGGGCGATGCCAGCATCAAGCCAGATTATCATCTCGGCAATAAACAAATTTCTTTCCTCATCCCATAACTCGCTTCAAACCATTTCGGGTGAAAAGGCCTGGGAAGAAGCACTTATCGGTTTTTCCAGCGGCAGTGATCCCCTTTATCAACAGCTAAAATCCGATATCGGATCGTTTTATTGGACACCGATAGAAATATTTTCCCTTTCTTTTCCTGAAATTCCCTTCCAGCCTGAGGACCTTACAGTCATCAGTTGGGTTCTCCCCCAGACTGCCGCGACGAGGGAAGATCAACGCCGACAGAAAAAATATCCCGCCGAAAGATGGTCGCGATCACGCAACTTTGGCGAAGAAACAAATCTCAACCTCGCCCGTCATCTGGCAGACATTCTTGGTCATGAGGGCCATCCCGCTGTCGCCCCTGTTCTTTCCCCCGCCTGGGGTTGGCAGACTTCAGAAGGGTATGGTTTCGCTTCCAACTGGTCCGAGCGTCACGCCGCTTTTGTCTCCGGACTTGGCACCTTCGGATTGTGCGATGGGTTGATTACGGAGAAAGGCAAGGCCATGCGCTGTGGATCGCTGGTTGCCAAAATTGTGATCCCGCCCACCCCAAGAAAATACCGCCATCACCACGACTACTGTCTTTTTTACGCAAAAGGGAAATGCAGGAAGTGCATCTCCCGTTGTCCCGCCGGAGCGATTACGGAAAAGGGGCACAATAAGGATACTTGCAGAAAATATCTGTCCGAGATAGCCGCCGAATATGCAAAAAGCCATTATGGGTTCAGCAGTTACGGATGCGGTTTTTGTCAGACCGCCGTTCCCTGTGAAGCGGGTATTCCCCGTGGCCTTCCATAGCACGAATGTTCAGATCTTCTCCGTCGTTCGTTCATGGAATAAATGACACCATCGCCGTTTTCCAGGGCCTTGCCTATAAGAAGGCCTATCAGGAGTGATGACACGCGGGACGTCTGCTACTGTTCCTTCGCCAGGAACTCGACAATCTTGGCGTTTGTCTTTTCTGCCGTTTTTTCTGCATCCACTTCCATTCGGGAGGCTCCATTAAATATTCCCCCTTCCGCGATGGATAGTGTTTTCGTCGTAATATCCCCGGTAACATGGCCCGTCGCCTTGATTTCCACCTTATCTGTTCCTGTCAGATGGCCGTCAATCTTGCCGCCGATAATGATGGAGCCGGCCTTGATATTTCCACTGATGTAACTATGTTCGCCAAGGATAACCTTTGCCCCGTCCACATTGCCGATGATCGTCCCATCAATAAAAACCGTCCCCGGCGACTCAACATTGCCGGTGATCTTCGAGTTTTCTCCCAGGACCAGATGAAGCTTGTCTGCTTTTCTATGGAACATGAGATCCCTCCATATGCTGTTTCGGATTGATGACTCTTCCACCCTGCCATATTTCATAGTGAACATGACTGCCCGTGGCGTTACCTGTAGCCCCGACATGACTCACTGTTTCACCACGCTTTACCCTTTGTCCCACCGTTACCTTATTGGCGCTATTATGGGCATAACAACTCGAAAAACCATGACCATGTTCGATGACAACCGTATTTCCGCCTCCCCCATTCCATCCGGAAAAACTCACCACCCCGTCCGCTGTCGCTTTTACATTTGTACCGTATGGAGCAGCAATATCGATGCCTCGGTGGAGTTCCACACGTCCGGTAATCGGGTTTGTTCGACTGCCAAACAGTGATGTCATCCTCCCGTCAATAGGAAGGCCCCTTGGCGTCGATAGATATATGTCTTTCTGGGTGCGGAGGAATTCGTTGATACTGGCCACGGTATTCATGGATAATTGTATCTGCTTCTGGATCTGATAAATATCCATCGTTCCCATATCGGCAGTATCAACATTTTCAAGAATTTTTTCTTTGGTGCCATATGAAATCAAGGTCTTCAGATCGCTTTCCATTTTTTTCACCGAAGTAAGGGCGGCATTGAACTCCCCGACCTTCGCTGAATATTCACGAAGCTGATTTTCCCTTACCTGATAGCTGAAGAGTTCGGTAACAACGGAGCCTACATAGATTGCCCCCAGCGTACATAGGACTGCGGCGAGGGGAATAAGAAACATCGGGATATTTATATTGATTGAATGTCTGGCGTGGTGGTGCTGAATAAACATGATGGTTACAGGTGCGAGGATTTTTTTACGGAATTTCCGTATCTGATCCATCTTCCACATGATGACCTCCCAATAGACACTTCATGAAGCAATGTCAGGACTTGTTTAGACGATGGCACACGAACACAGCTTTGACTTCGAAGAAAGGCTTCTGCCCTGTCTTGCAGTGGCTGAACGTATAGCCAAGTTCCAAGACAAATTGCAAGTCTTTTTATTACATAGTCAATGATTACAACTTATTATCCATGTGTTTTCAGTCGTTCGCAAAGGATAAATAAAATCTGATTTGCTTTATCTACTATCTGTGCTATGTGGCGGCGGCAAATATAGCGCCATTAAATGCGTGCTTTAATCGAAGGGAAAGATCGGGGGAGGAAGATTTCTATGGAAGAAAAAAAGCAAGCCAGCATCAGGATCAATCAAAATAATCTTTACCGGGAAGAAATATTCTCTGATTTGATGGTCGGCGCCATACACCAGATGACGCCCGTCAAGCCGAACGCCGAGCTTGATAAACAGCGCAAGGTCATGTTTATCGGCAATACCCAACTGATTACACAGCAAGGTCCCCTCCCCGTCCGTTTTCCCATTGAGGCGAATAACCTTCAGCAGGCAATCGACAAATTCCCGGAATCCCTGGACGCCTTTATAAAAAAGATGGTTGAGGAGGCAAAAGAATTACAGCGTAAGGAGGAGTCCCGCATTATCATGCCCGGGTCGCCTTCTGTCGGCAATCTTAAATTGCCCTGATTTTCTTTAAGCGAGCTTTTCAGATAATCAAAACCCCCTGACGAACCGGTTTCATCAGGGGGTTTTTAAAGGGACACAGATCTTAACGGACAGTGTCTTTATGTATCAAGGGTTGAAAATTCTCCTTAAACATCTTTGCGCCGTTGCCACGCCTCCTGGTAGAGCCTGCCGATCGTCAGGAAGAGGGCCAGGAAGAACATCCCGAACATGAAGTTTGGCGCCGTCCCGAAATACTGATCAATCTTAAGTCCCAGATACAGGAAAAGGAAGGAAGCAAAGGCAATCACAAACCCCCAGGCGCTGATGACCATGATGTGCTGATACTGATGATACATGGGTTTTTGTGTTTTTCGTATTGTTGTCATGACCTGTTCCTCCTTTTCTCTTTATATTGATCTGTATTGCCGATAAATTTTGTTTCAGTTAGCCAACCAGGTTTTTAATGGTGTCGATAACCGGATTGGTGAAGAGAGCAATCAGCACTGTGTAGAGGGCGAAAACACCGGCGACTTCGCCCGTGTACATCTTCTCATACTTGTGCTTCAGGGAGATGATGACCATCCCGCCCACAATGAGGCAACCAAGCTGGAAGTAGGGGAAGCTACCCACACCGGCTATTGCGTACTCTGCGAAAGCGAAAGTTCCCGTCAAAAGAACCACTGCCAAAGCCGCTACCATCGTTCCTAATGTCTTTTTCATGATCTGTGTCCTCCTATATGTTTTTTTCATTTTGTTTTCTTTTGACTATATGTGTTGCTTAAAGCATGCCAAGTCTGGCGAGCAACCTCAAACATGCTTTATGTGCATGTAATGATTAGATATAATTAATACATAGATGGCGAGAAGCGCCGATTTTCAGGCCAGCATATGAGAGTTTTTTAATGAAGCTTTAAAATTGGTTGAACGAAATGATGGGAATGAGTCTTCTGTTTCAGTCCAACATCTCCCTGACCTTACTGGAGAGTTTCTCAGGATGAAACGGTTTCTGGAGGAAGCCCTTGCAGCCCCTGTCCAGAATCTGCTGCGCCTGACCTTCCAGGCTATAACCGCTGGACAAAAGAACTCGGATCGCAGGATTGATTCCCCGGAGACGGTCAAAGGTCTCTCCCCCCGATATCCCCGGCATGATCATGTCCAATATGACCAAGTCAATCTCGTTTCTTTTCTCCATGTAAACGGTGATCGCCTCCTGACCGCTCCCGACCTCATAGACCCTGTATCCCATGGATTCCAGAAGCTCAGCGGTCACTTCCAGGCCCATCTTTTCATCATCAACCAGCAGAATCGTTTCTGTCCCCGTTAAGATCTCAGCCGAATCTGTCTTCTTCCTAACAATTGTCTTCTCCGTTGCCGGCAGATAAATGCTAAATGTTGTTCCCCGATCGGGCTCACTAATGACATCAATCATCCCCTCATGACCCTTGATGATCCCATAGACCGTAGCCAGCCCCAGGCCGGTTCCTCTTCCCATTTTCTTCGTCGTGAAAAAGGGATCAAAAATCCGTTCTTTTGTCTTCTCGTCCATCCCTATACCGGTATCGGTCACGGATACCTTCACATATCGCCCCGGCTTGATTGTGTAGGGCATTCCATGATCATTATCGAAGAAGACATTTCCCGTTTCCAGATAGATCTCTCCGCCTCCCGGCATGGCCTGCCAGGCATTCACATACAAATTCATGAACACCTGCTCCATTTGTCCCCGATCGACCTCCGCATTCAAGAGATCTTTCCCGTATTTCCGATGGATAGAGATTTCCTTTTTGGTTCTCCCGAACATTGACAAAGTCTGTTCAAGAATGTCGTTCACATCGGAGGGCTTGACCTCATACCTTCCCCCACGGGCAAACCCCAACAGTTGCCGGGTTAAATCCGCCCCGCTTTGCACCTGTTCCTCAATCCGTTTGAGTCTGTCATAATTGGGATGGGAGGGATAGATATTCATCAATGACAGGGATACATGCCCTTGAATTCCCATGAGGAGATTGTTGAAGTCATGGGCAATGCCACCAGCAAGGGTGCCTATGGCTTCCATCTTCTGGGCCTGTTGAAGCTTTGCTTCCAACTTGGCCTTTTCCTCTTCCGCCCGCTTGCGGTCGGTAATGTCCAAAAGCGAGGCGACAGTCCTTTTTGTCCCGGGTATGATGTCGACGGTCAAATAAATATCCCTGATGAAACCATCCCTATGCACAAGTCGAAACTCATAACTCCTTTTAGCCTGGTTCGGATCTGAACGCCGTAACCAATGTTGCCTGACCATTTTTTCCAAATCAGATTTGTCAACCAATTCCGTCCATTTTTTCTTGCCCTCTATCTCTTCCCGCTTGTAACCACTAAGTATTTCGAATTCTGCGTTTACAAAGGATATCGTCATGTCTTCCTCGATGAGCATCATGATGGTGCCTGCGTTTTCGAAAATGCTTTGATATCTGGTTTCACTGGCCCGAAGGGCTTCTGCGGCCTCTTTACGCTCCCGGATATCGCGGACCACGCTGATGATAGCCCGCGGCTTGCCGTCCTCCGTCCGTACGACCGAAGAGTTTATTTCCACGGGAATGGTTTTGCCATCTTGGAGACGTGCCGTGTATTCCTTGTTTTGCGAATAGCCTTCCGTAATAGTGCGGGGTAAGGCTGCTGAAGCAGATGCTTTACTATCCTCAGTAAGAAGGTCAAATACCGTCTTTACCTTCTGAAAAAACTCACCAACACTCGAAGTGCCGTAAGTCCTGGCAATCTGGGTGTTTGCGGAGAGAATCGTCCCGTCCAGGGAATACATCAGGATCGGATCCGGCGATGTTTCGACCAGAGTGCGGTACAACTCTTCGCTTTCTTTGAGTGCTTTTTCGGCCTTCTTACGCTCGGATATGTTTCTGGACACTCCATGGAATCCAGTCAGAACTCCCTGATCGTTGCGAATACCACTTACGATGCTTTCGATCCACCGGGTGGAACCATCCTTACGATAATATTCCAATTCAAGAGTTACGTTCCTCTCAGGGTCTCCGTATCCCTGTTGTTCGAGGGCAAGCTCCCTTACCAGGACATCCTGCGCGACGGATATTGACGGTGGGGTTAGTTGTTCATCGAAATCCTGAGCTATCCGTTCCTCCGGGCTAAAGCCAAGCACTTTCTGTATGGACGGGCTGACATAAACGGTACGCAAATTCATGTCCAGAATCCACACCATATCCGTCATTTTTTCAGCAAGGAGCTTGTATCTTTCTTCGCTCTCCCGCAGCGCTTCTTCCGCACGCCTGCGGTCGGTGATGTCGCGGACATTAACCACAAAACTGGCAATAGCCGGATTATGCATTAGATTTATGCCGGTACCCTCCATAATGCGTTCGGCACCGTCTTTATGTCTGATTCGGAAGCTGTTGGGAATAACAACATCTTTTGTAAGCAGAGCTTGGCTAAAATCATTTATAGCTCTTGGAAGATCGTCAGATATAAAGAGATCGAAAGTGCTCGTCCCGAGCAACTCGTCCGGACTGTAGCCGACTATTCGTTCAACGGACGGACTCACATAGGTAATTATTCCCAATTCATCCACGGTAAAGAGGATGTCTGATGCATTCTGGGTGATTACCCGGAAATACTCCTCGCTCTTTCTAAGTGCCGCCTCCACTTGTTCCAGTTCCTGGATTCTCTGCTTCAATAAGGCAATCTCTTCGTGCGGTTCTTGATTTGTTCTGGATGGATCGTGCATCTGATGTTCCTCTTCTGAATGAAGTGTTGCCCGTATATAGACAATATTTAGAGTTAAATCAATTATTTTTCAATACGTACCCCCCCCCCGACTTTCCCAGTAGGCAGACAAAAATGAGGTCACCCTGCCTTGGTAAACCTCCATTTCTCAGTCGAATATGTCCCAGTCATTTCCCATTTATCATTGACACAGGCGTTCAATATCCCTATACTCCACAACAAACAGGAACCAATTCCATCCCTTAAACAACAGTCCGATTCAAGGTGCAGTCCATGAATAGGAAAACCAGCCGACTCGTCATTATCCATTGCATTATCTGCTTTATGCTTATTGCCCTCTCCTTGCCCGGTATCGTGACTGCTTCATCGGAGCGGCGGATAGCTTTGGTAATCGGCAATGGCAGCTACAGTTCATCGCCACTGAAGAATCCTGTTAATGACGCCGCTGATATGGCCACCAACCTCCAGAGACTCGGTTTTACCGTAACACTTAAGAAGAACGCCAGCCACCAGGAGATGGAGGATGCCATCCGGGAGTTTGGCGACCAGTTAAAGAAAGGTGGTGTGGGGCTATTCTTTTACGCCGGGCATGGGGTCCAGATTGGCGGTCGGAACTATCTTCTACCTATTGGGGCAAGGATCAATAGGGATACAGAAGTCAAGTTCCAGGCCGTGGATACCGAGATAGTGCTGGCTGAGATGGGGAATGCCGGGAATAATCTCAATATTGTAATTCTCGATGCCTGTAGGGATAATCCATTTGGAAGAAGTTTCAGGACAGGAAGTCGGGGACTGGCAATCATCTCCGACGCACCCAAAGGAACATTGATTACCTATTCTACCAGCCCCGGCAAGGTGGCTGCTGATGGTAGTGGCCGCAATAGCCCTTATACGGAATCTCTGATTCGGCATATAAAGACACCAGGGCTGCCCATAGAAGAGGTCTTCAAGGAGGTCAGGAAGGAACTGGGGAGGAAGACGGGGGGACAACAGGTTCCCTGGGAACTTTCCTCACTGGAGGGTCAATTCTACTTCTCTCCCGGCAAACAATCTTCGCCGATAATCTCGTCAGCGACAGACAATTTATCTGTCGAGCAAAGACAGATTGAGGCTGAAAGAGACAGATTGAGGAGGGAACGGGAGCTATTGGAACAGCAGGAATCCCTGGAAGAAGAAAGAAGGATACTGGAAGAAAAAAAGAAAAAGCTGGCTGTGGTGGTGCGCCCCTCGGTCTCCATAGCTAATGAGATTAGAAGAGACGGCCGGTTTATCGCCTATGACAATGGTACGGTTCTTGATTCAAAGACGAACCTTATGTGGGCGGCAAAGGACAACGGGAGCAACATTAGTTGGGCAGGTGCCAAGTCCTACTGCGAGAATTATAGCGTGGGTGGTGTTACGGGTTGGCGGATGCCTACGCAGTCTGAACTGGCGGGGTTGTATGATGCGAGCAATCCTAAATATCAGGCCTGTCATTCAGACGACTATAAAATCTATTTAACGAACTTGATAGATTTGTCATGTTGCTGTCCTTGGGCTTCAGAAGCAATCAGTTCCAACGCTGCCTACTTCCATTTCGGTGCTGGCGAGCGGGATTGGGGGCCCCAGTCGGGCCGCAACCACAGAGCCTACCGAGCCCTTCCGGTACGTAACGCCAAATAGATTCTGGTCAGGAGAAAGTCATGGATGAGGAAACGATCATTAAAAAAGCACAACCTGCAAAAAGGAAATTTTGGGTTCCTATTGCGGTGATCCTGATCGTTATTATTGTCGTCATGGTAGTTGTCACGTTTGGAAATCGTTCGGCAGATGAACAAAAACAGGCTACTCCACAAATCCAAAGCAAAAGCCGGTTCATTGCATATAACGATGGGACGGTTTTAGACACAAAGACTAAACTGATGTGGGTGGTGAGGGATAACGGGAGTGGTATTAGCTGGAAGAAAGCTGAGAGCTATTGCGTGAACTACCGTGGAGGCGGGTATACAGACTGGCGAATGCCAACTTTGGACGAGCTGAAGGGGTTATATGAAAGCAGCAAATCACGGCCAGCAGTATGTAATACAGTTTACAATATCCATGTTGCCACGGAATTGATTGATCTTACCTGTTATGCTCCGTGGGCATCAGAAACACGTGGTTCCGAGGCTGCCTACTTTAGTTTCAACACTGGCAGCTGGTATTGGAAACCACAGTCACATGCCAGCAGCACCCGAGCCCTCCCGGTGCGGTCTGGCAAATAGATGAAAAGATTATACGTAAGTATCTATAGTCTTGGTGATTTATGCCGAATTCTCATGAAGGAGCGAGTGACGATGCAAATTACAAAAATATTTCTACTGCTTGCCGTTATTGCTATGTTATCCGGATGTGCCACATGGCGTGACGTAGAAGGAATTAAGGCCCCACAATCAGTCAAAGATGGATGCGAGCACAAATGCAGTTTTTATCAAAATAATCAGGGAGCATATACATACGAGGTCTGCTTCAAAGAATGTATGGACTCAAAAGGATATTCGAAATACTGAAACATTTATTGACGGAGGCGGGTGTGAGAGCATCCGCCTTTTTATGGGTAGTGAGAGGAAAGGAGTATTATTTAGCCGGACAAGCCCCTACGCATGTATCGTAGGCCTCATTACATTTGCTCATCATAGGACTGCTCATCATATTCATCTCTGAGGCACACCGAGAATGCGAAATAGAACATCGCTGCGCACAAGCAGGCTCAACTTTGCTTAAATCAATATCCTTGGTGCTGTGTGCACATCCACCGATAACCATAGCCCCCACAATCAATGTCGCCATCAATACCGATTTCATGAGATACGCCCTCCATGGTCGAAACAATAAGCGTAGATAAAAAGAAAGTCAATGAACATTCCCGCGCGTACCCATTATTGTGGGCATGTCAGGGTAATTTTCTTTTCGAATCCAGCTTCAGGAGAAACCAACATGCTGCGCAATATTTGATCGTTACCGCAGTTCCATTCGGCGAAGTAATCCTTGCTGCAGCCTAATACTGGATCGCCGATGATTTTGGAGTCAATGATGTATTCACAATGTCTCTTACCATTGCATGCCTGAGCAAGATGCTCAGTTTTATTCCCGTATGCGGCGCCGCAATTCTTTCCGTATGTGCCAGCTACAATAGCAATCTGGCCGCGGCCACTCGTGGAGATCGCTCCCTGGAGATTGATACTTTTTATACTGTTAGCGGGTCCTGCAAGTGTGACTCTCTGTGATGTCCCATCTTTAAAGATAATGACCAGTCGGTCCTTGCCATATGCAAACTCGTTGCAAAGGAAAGACAGGAAGATGATTAGGAAAATACCGGTTTTTTTCATGAGATCCTCCATTCAGAGTTCAGGAATGATTAAGAAATAGATTTTGATCGTTGGTGAATATAAGGCAAGTGATTTTGTAAGTCAAAATTTATTTGGCGTTGAAATAGGGGGTTGACCAAGGCAAGGTTGCCCCTCTTTTTTTACCTGGGAAAGGCCACAGGATTTCCAAAAGTGGGGAGAGAGTGGGGAAAAATCGGACAGCCGGCAGAAACAACAAAGGGCCTACCGGTCAGCAATGACCATGTAAGCCCCTGTTTTTAATTGGTGCCTGGGGAGGAAATCGAATCCTCACAACGACAAGCGTCGAGGGATTTTAAGTCTTTAAAGACGTGTTTTTGTAAGTTGCTGAAAATGCTATATCTATTTGAATACGTTAGTATTTTGCCTAATAATATTTAGGAAGATTTGAGAACAAAAAATGCTATTTTTAACTGTTTTCTTCCGCCGTATTTCCGCCGAAAAGAGGATATTCCTAAATGTTCCTACGGCGTATTAAATGAGAATCAGCCCCTTGACTAGCCTACCAGTATCGGGGCAAGGAAGACTGCTAACTTCCTTGAACAGCCCCGTGGCAACCAATAAACCAATAACGCACTTATCCGCTTGCTTGGTGTCAGGGTTTGATCCAAATTGCCGAAGCCAATAGTCCAAAGAGTTTGGCTTGGTATGATTATTGAGAGATACCGCTTGCTGGCCTTGAATTATGTATTTGCGATTTGATGCTTTAATGTGAGCCACTAAATCCATTTCATTAAACTGTCCTCCGTATGTCAGCTTGATCATATCCCCCTCCTTTCAGTTATCCACATTGACAGATTTTTCCTATATGCTAAAATGATAATATAATCAATAATTAACTGTTCAAACAATAGTCCCGAGTTGAATTGGCTTTCAGAACAGTTGGTCAATTAGCAATCGGGATTTTTGTTCAAAAATGTATGCCAGAAAAATATTATTGGGCTGTTTTAATAGATGATATTTACAATTCAACATATAGTATCAGAGCGTATTTATTCCAATCAAAATACAAATATAATTTTAAACTTGGAGATAAATTGTATTTTTATCCAAGACTTCCCCATCCCTTAACTATGGGTTATTTAGACAAAAACATATCAGAAGACTCAGAAGACTTTGTTTACCCAATAAAATATGGAAGAAATATAAGTGATGTTGAAATTTTTATTTTATTCAAGAAATTACAAAAAATAGTTATCAAAAACGAATCAAACCATACTACTTTTTCTATGTCTCACAATATTTAAGGCAGGTGGCGGAATAGGTATCGCCGGGTTAGCGACAGCACAGAAATGTGTCAGGCACTCATAGAAAGACCCGTCAAGCAGGGTAAGCCGAGTCTGCAATGCAGGGTGCAAATCCCTGCCCTGCCAAAAGTCCCTTGTGAATCCCTTGTCTTTGACAGGGGATTTTTCTTCCGCCATTCTTCCGCCAAGATTTTTCTGAAAAAAGAAAAAGCGGTCAGACTATGTGTCTAACCGCTTGTTTTTATTGGTGCCTGGGGAGGAAATCGAATCCTCACAACGTCAAGCGTCGAGGGATTTTAAGTCCCTTGCGTCTACCAGTTCCGCCACCCAGGCCTTATCTGTTTTCGTATCAATATTATTTCCCGCAATTCATGTCAAGAATTTCATCTACTCCCTCTGGACATTTTCTCAGAGATATGCAAACTTCGCCAAACACTGAAGGACTGAAGGGGGCAGCAGATGCATGAAGTCGATATCTTGATCACCGAAGGGCTGATCGTCACCATGGATAACTCGGGAACCATCTACGATCATGGCGCCCTTGTCATTGAAAATGATAAGATAGTTGACTTGGGCAATACGGAAGACATAAAAAAAATGTACCGGGGGAAAAAGGAAATATCCGCCCGTAACTGTATTGTCATGCCGGGTTTGGTCAATGGCCATACCCACGCCGCCATGACCTGCTTCCGGGGCATTGCCGATGACATGGATCTCATGACCTGGCTGAACGACTATATCTTTCCCGCCGAAGCCAGAAATGTATCTCCGGAGCTTGCCTATTGGGGGAGTATGCTGGCCTGCGCAGAAATGATCAAATCCGGCACCACCACTTTCTGTGATATGTACATCTTCGAGGATGAAACTGCTTCCGCAGCAAAACACGCCGGGATGAGATGCCTTGTTGGGGAGGTCCTTTTTGACTTTCCTTCCCCAAATTTCAAAACTCCCGCGGAAGGTATAAACTACACCAGGAAACTCATTGAAAAATGGTCCGGCGACCCGCTTGTGCAGATCGTTGTCGAGCCTCATTCTCTTTATACCTGCTCGCCGACCCTTCTCAAGGACGCTAAAGACCTTGCGAGGGAATATAACGTTCCCATCGGCGTGCATTATCTTGAAAACAGCGCCGAGGTTCAACAGTTGATGGATAAATATGGAAAGAAAGCAACGCACTTTCTTAAGGATATCGGTTATCTTGACGAACAATTGATTGTCTTTCATGGTGTCTGTATGGATGAAGAGGACATGCGGATATTTGCGGATCACGGCTGCAAGGTCGTCCACAATCCGGAAAGCAATATGAAACTGGCCTCCGGCATCGCGCCCGTCGCTCAGATGCTGAAACTTGGCCTTGATGTCGCCCTCGGCACGGATGGCTGCGCCAGCAATAACAACCTGGATTTGTTCCAGGAGATGGATACGGCAGCAAAACTGGCAAAAGTCGCCACCCTGGATCCTACCGTCCTGCCCGCCCCCACCGTAGTTAAAATGGCTACCCGAAACGGGGCGCAGGCATTGGGGATGGGCCATTTAACCGGCGTCCTTGAAGCAGGAAAAAAGGCCGACGTCATTCTGATCAATACCCGGAAACCTCATCTAACCCCTATGTACAATGCGTACTCCCACCTTGTTTACGCTGTCAGGGGAGCGGATGTGGACACCTCCATTATCAACGGTAAGTTAGTCATGGAAAACCGCCGTCTCCTGACGATCAATGAACCGGAAGCCATGGAACGGGTCAACCAGATAGCGTTGAAAGTCCGGGAAAGCCTGAGAAAGCCATAACCAATTATCATGAACCATTGCAGCGCACCTCTTGATATTCTGATTCAGGGCGGCAAACTCCTCACTCTTGCCGAAGATAATGCGATTATTGAAGACCCCCTCATCGGCATTCGCGACGGGGAGATTCTTTTCATCGAGGAAGCCCATGCCCCCCTGGTAAGTCTCTACGCGCCGAAAGAAATCATCCACGCCGAGGGTTGCGTCATTCTCCCGGGCCTTGTCAATACTCATACCCATGTTCCCATGGTCTGTTTTCGCGGCCTTGCCGACGATCTTCCCTTGATGGACTGGCTAAACAACCATATCTTCCCTGCCGAGAGAAAGTATGTCAACCGGGAAATGGTCTATGCGGGCACCCTGCTTGGGATTGCGGAGATGCTGTTGTCGGGAACGACAACCTTTTGCGACGGATACTTTTTCGAGAGCAGTGTGGCCCAGGCCGCCCACAAGAGCGGTATCCGCTGCGTGCCGGGAATGGGCTTCCTGGACGCAGATGTGGACCACGTCGCTGAAGCCGAGATTGAAAGACACATGCAGGCGGCGGAAAATTTCCTCGGCAAATGGCTGTCGGAAAGACCGATGATCACCCCTGCCCTCTTCTGTCATTCCCCATACACCTGTTCCCCACAAACGATCCGCGCCATCAAGGAGGTCGCCCGTCGCCATGCCGTCCCCTTCATTATCCATCTGGCGGAAACAAGCGATGAAAAAGAAATCCTCATGAACCGTTACGGCAACACCCCGGTGCACCACCTCGATGCCCTGGGGGTCCTGGACGATATGACCGTGGCGGTCCATTGCAACTGGCTCGATGCAGGGGAAATCGCCTGTCTTGCGGCAAACCACGTGAAGGTTTCACATAATCCGCAGAGCAACATGAAGCTTGCCGCTGGTGTGGCGCCAATTCCTGAGATGCTTGCCGCCGGTATCGATGTGGGACTGGGCACGGACGGCTGCGCCAGCAATAACGATCACGACATGTTTGGCGAAATGGATTCCGCCGCAAAATTACATAAGGTTATAAAAAACGATCCGTCCATCATGGACGCCCGAACGGTACTGAAGATGGCAACGAGGGGTGGGGCCAGAGTCCTGGGCCTGGATCGCCTGATCGGATCCATCGAAGTTGGCAAGAAGGCGGATCTGATCATCGTCGATCTAAAGAAACCGCATTTGACGCCTGTTTATAACGTCTGCTCCCAGCTTGTCTACGCCGCCTCGGGCGCCGATGTACAGACGAGTATCATCAATGGCAAGATCGTTATGAAGGACCACCGACTTTTGACGGTTGATCTGGAAGAGGTCATGGATAATGTCATTAAGATTGCCCATGACATAAAACACTCCTTTATCTAAATAATTATTTGACATCCCATCCCATCCTCCCTATGATGACCTCCATGATTGTCTTAGGAGGATTGATAATGAATAGAAGCGCCCAGCAAATATTGTTCGCCGTCATATTCGCCCTTTTTCTGTTCCCTTTACACTTGTTTGCCGCCCCGGTTGAGGTGACATTTTATCCGCAGTCAGCGCAAGTCAAAGAGGTACAGAAGGTTCGACTCAAACCGATAGACAGCAATTTGAGGCAAGCCACCATCACGATTTCCGGCCAGGCGGATCCCGATACCCTGGCGACTCAGCTCACAAGTCCCGCCTCTTTGACCATCGTGGACCAGACCTGGCGTCAGATAATCCCTCAGGATGACCAAGGCATCGTTGCCATGAGGAGAAAACTTGAGGAACTCAAAAGAGAACAGAACAGGCTTCAGGCCGGTATCCGCGCCCTGGATACTCAAATCCAGTTCTGGCAGTTGCAGACCAAGGCCAGGGTAAAGACCATCGCCGACGCCGGCAACATGTCCAATGCCATCGGGAAGAATATCACGAAGATGGTTCAGGACAAACTGGCCCTTGAACCTTTACTTGAGGAAACAACTAAAAAGGTCAAGGAATTACAAGATAAATTATCTCTTACAGCCGGCAAAAAAGAAACGGTATGGGAGGTAACGGTTCTATTGTCAGGACCTGCCGCTGCCGAAGCTACGCTGACATATACCTATACCATGTCGGGTTGCGGATGGACCTCTCTTTACCGTCTGGAAGCGCAACCCCTGAGAAAACGCATCCTCTTTTCCTGGGAAGCGGAAATCTGGCAGAGTTCCGGTCAGGATTGGCGTCAGGTAGATGTCCGATTGGCGACTCTCCAACCAAACACAACTATTGCACCGCAAGCTTTACCCGCCTGGATAATCAAACCGCATCAAGAGGTGGTCTATAAAACCAAGCGCCGCGCAAAGAAGGAAATAATGAGCGAGGAGGCGCCAGCGCCGTTAGCCCTTGCCGCCAATCCAATTGAGGCGCCTCGCCTGAGCAGGGAAAGCTCCTTTCACGTGTGGAACCTGGGGAAGCGATCACTGAATGCAGGAATTAAGCAACGCATCCAGGTCCAGGAAGAAACCTGGCCGGTGGAATTCACCCACTTGGCAAGACCTTCCCAGGGCGATCAGACATTTGTCCGCGGGTCCGTTCAGTTTCAGGCAGACAAAGAAATCCCCCGGGGAACGGCGTCATTCATGATCGACGGCGCCCTGGTCGGGAAAAGACCCTTTTCCCTGACGGGACGGGAAGATACCATATATTTCGGCGCCGATCCTTTAATCAAAGCATCATCCATTCTGCTCAGCCAGGCGGCGGGAGGGAAGTCCTTTTTTGCCGACAAACAGACTTTCCGTTGGGAATGGCGGATCGAAATCGCTAACGGACGTGCTTATGGGGTGCGGGTCCGCATGGAGGAACCCCTGCCCCAATCGCGAGATGAACGTATTAATATTGCCATCAAGAACAGCCCTGAGGCATCTGAAAATAACCCGACCAGCCAGATCTGGCTGCTGGATATTCCGGCGGGAGAGAAAAAAATTGTATCTACCGGCGTAGTTATCGAAGCCCCGAAAAACCTGCCCCTCGATCTGGGCTGGAGACGTTGATCATGTAAAAAGGCTGGTATCCACATACTTACGGTTAGTCGTGTTTGTGAAATTCATGTTTTGCCCAAGTTTGGCATCTAACTTCACCGACAATCGTATTCGTTTCTATCCCTCTTATCCTTAATATTCGTCGGATACCCATTGACACACAGGCTTCCTTTCCATATACTGCCTCCACTCAAAAGAAAGCCTTCACCTACAACAAACATGTATAAAGAAATTCTTGACAACCTAAGAGACCAATATATAAACGATTCAAGGCCTTGGCTTGTAGGCTTTAGTGGCGGTAAGGACAGTACATTAGTTGCAGCGTTGGTATTTAACACGATATTATCCATACCACATGACCAACGGAATAAACCTGTCACAATTATATCAACCGACACACGTGCAGAAATCCCAGCCATAGTTGAGATTCTGGAAAACACGCTGAAACGGATGAGTAAGTCTTCGCAAAAGTTAGATCTCAATGTTGAAGTTATGTTGCTGAAGCCACCGCCTGAGCAATCTTTTTGGGTAAATATAATAGGCCGTGGTTATCCCCCACCTAATCGAGTTTTCCGCTGGTGTACACAGCGCATGAAAATTGATCCTGTGACAAAATTTGTGAACCAGCGTATGGGCCATTGGGGTGAAGCGATAATCCATCTTGGAGCACGCCGTGCCGAAAGCGCTTCGCGTGCGCAGTCAATGGCGGGACGTGAAAAAAGGAACGGACTCCGTCGACACCCCGACCTACCACGCGTCTGGGTTTCCAACCCTATCGAATATCTCACAACAGAAGAAGTGTGGGCTTACCTGTTACAAAATAATAATCCCTGGGGCGATGATAATCGCGCCCTATATAAGCTTTATACAAACGCATCCAACGGCGAGTGCCCAATACATATAGACAATAGTACACCTTCCTGTGGAAATTCGCGGTTTGGATGTTGGACATGTACTGTTGTCGAGCGTGACAAAGCCAGCGAAGGCCTGCTGGCGGCAGGTGATGAGCGGATGGAAAAATTGATAGAGTTTCGCCAAACCCTGCTTGATTACCGTGACCCTTCTAATGGTAAAAGAGACATGAAACGAATGAACGGTAATGATGGGCCTGGTCCGCTGCACATTGAAGCACGTCGTGAATTGCTCAGCCAGTTGCTGAACCTACAAGAAGAGCTTAGTTTGACCCTAATAAGCCCTGAAGAACTACTTCTAATCCAGCAGATGTGGAAAACGGCACGTGATCCTGACGATGGACAGGGTGTTGCCCGCATCATCAACGAACAGCGAGGTGTCATAATGAATACCGACATCAATGAGTTGAACAGTCTACGCGAGATGGAAGAAAAGGTCGCCCAGGAACTTGGTGTACGTGCGGATACGCTTCGCCGTATGCTAGCTGTAGTCGAGGGGTACAGCGAGAGTCATCGTGCCTACGGCTTGCAGGATGACTTGCTCAATGCTCTCAAGGACGACTTGGATTCACAAGCGGCAGAGCAAGGAACGGATCATGTCTGAAGTTTATCTTGACACATTGACGCTGGAAAACTTTGGCCCGTTCTACGGCGAGCATATTTTTAATTTTAGTAGCCTAGACGGGTTAAGTGGTATCCTAATTGGTGGGAGAAATGGTGCTGGCAAGACACATCTACTGCGTGCATTGTACCTTGCAGTTGTTGGCGAAAGCGGGGTCGGCGATTTAAAGCGTGTTGAAACTGGTTCAGATGCCACCAGGTTCGCCTTCGATAAATCGCTTAACCGACGTGCCTTGGCTGAAGGGAAGGATACCGTTAGGCTCCAAGTTAATATAGCTCTTCGTGATGAAAGAAGTGGAGGCAGCCGTAAAGTTCATCTGATGCGGGAGATACGGCACCGTACGAACTCGCCCCCTGTATGGCGCTCATATGCTGTACGGTCAGATACGGCCAGCCAGATAGAAGACGAGCAGGTGATTCAGAAACTACGGGATGCCTTTCTGCCGCGCCATCTTGCACGATTCTTTTTCTTTGATGCCGAACGCAGCCAGAGCATAAATCTAAGCCATCAGGATATTATCGAAGGTATCACACGAATTCTTGGTTTATGGACATATGGGGAGTTGGAAACAGATTTGCGCCAATTAATTCAACAAAAAATACCTCGTGTCTTTAATCTCAGTGGAGGACAAGACCAGCAAACCAAACTGGTTGACCTGACGGCTGATGTGATGCGTGCTGATGGGTATCTTAAGGCACGGCACAAGGAACAAGAATCACTTGAACGTGAGCTTCTCGAAATTGAGGCTGAGTTGCTGGAGGTTGAAGACGATCTCAAAACATTAGGGGCTGTGGATCCTGAAGAATTGCAAAAGGCACAGGAGCGCCGTAATGAAATTACAAAGATAAAAGCGGCTTTGGAATCAAAACTGACTGACGCTTGGGAAGAGGCGCTTCCCGTCGCTTTGTTTGGCAGCTATCGTAAAGACCTCCATGAATACCTCAAGTCGGAAGAAAGACGCCGTGAGTGGGAAAGTGCAAAATCAACCGTTGAGCCGAAAATACCTCAAATTAAAAAGGATGTGTTCGACTGCATCCCCGAAGAGTATACATTGGAGAACAGCACCAGGGATTTCTTCATGAAACGGCTGGACGATGCCTTAAATCGACTCTTTCATCCACCGCCAGAAAGCATTCCCGACCATGTTTTTGTAACAGAGAGAAACGACATCAGTGCCCAAATTAGGCAAAGGCTCTCTAAATCGGTAAGTTCGTTGCAGGATTTGGCCGACATGTGTATAAATATTGAACGAATGGATGTTGAGTTACGCGAACTAGACCAGAAGCTTAAACAAATGCAGCAGAACACGGCTGCTTTCATACGAGGTACGGAACTACATCAAAAGCGAGGGGAGCTTATCGCAAAGCGGGATCAAATCAGTAAGCGAATCAATGAACTGAACAGTGATATCATCCGCTTGGATAGCGAGCTAAGTGAACTTAAACGCCAGGAGACAAATCAGCTTGAAATCGTAGAAAAGGCACAAAAAGGTGAGAGCCTAGCTGCATTAGCAGCCCGATACCGCGGAGCGGCGGGTGAAGTTCGCAGCCGCGCAGCCATCCAGATGCGCAAACGGATTTCCGAACATGTCGGTGATTTATGGATAGAAATCACCGAACGGCAGCTCGAGTTTGCCGGAATGGATTTTGATAGTCATTGGCAATGCTGGCTGCTACGCAAAGATGGGAAGCGTGTGACTTGGGAAGAAACCAACACCTCTGCAGGACAACGACAAGTGCGCATGTTGTCCTTCTATGAGGCTTTACGACGGCTAGCGAAACTCGTGCCGCCGCTTGTGGTTGATACACCATTGGCACGTCTCGACAAAGAAGTGCGAGCCAATGTTCTTGACAAGCTTTACTTGGGCGGACATCAGTCCATTATTTTAAGTACGAATGCAGAGATTGATCCTGAGGGACCACTATTTGACCGGATTCGCCACCAGGTCGCCAGAGTATATACGTTGCACCCGCAGGGCAAACCAGACGGTATTGGGTACGAAGTACGTGTCGCTAGTGATTACTTTGGCCATGACTTATAAGGGGAAATAATGAAATTCGATACAAGTCGTGATACCCATGAATTTATCGAGACTGTCCACACACGAGTTGGTGCGCGCAATCAAGCGGTACTGGGACGCGCTGCCCTATTCCTTGCTTTGGGAGAAGGTATCCCCCCTGAGTTCAAACCCAAGGACTCCAAAGGCGTTACCCTTAATGATGAACAAGTCATCGGTGATGAATTACGCGATGTTGTCCGGGCAGCGTTGAATCACCGTGCAGGACGCACACTCGATGAAAGTGGTTATCGCCATGAGTTCCGTCGTTATTTTGAGTTTGGCTGCCAGCGGCTCAAATCAATTTGGCAGGAATCCGGCCATGATCAAGCTCATTTCGTTTCGTCGTTGCTCAAATTGGCAGGCGATGATTTCGGGCTCCAAGGGACTTTTAAACCGGAAGTGCCCGTAATGCCGGTTGTCGAAAAGGAAGTAAAGCTCAAATTACTTATAGATGGGACTGAATGGAGCATGAACGGACCCGGCACTAAAAATGGCCTTCTGGTTATTTCAGGCGAACCAGGTTCGGGGAAAAGTCAGCTCGCTCTTGATCTGCTTGCTCAATTATCTGGGCAAGGGGTTCGCTTTGTTTTCTTTGATCTAAAGGGCGAACTGGAAGACGATCCCAACAATGCTCAGCAAAGAAAGAATCGCTCTCGTTTTCTAGATCAAACAGGCGCGCAGTACGTTCGGCTCATTCAGCAAGGCCTTCCGATCAATCCCTTTTTCCGACATCCAAATCCTACGCAAAACGCTCAAGTTGCATCTGAGATTGCCTCTCTAATCAAAGCTTTTGCGCAACAACTGGGTGCAAAGCAGGAAATGACAATCCGAGAAGCATACATGGACTTGGATGCACCCGACTTCGCGACACTTACGGAAGCTGTGGAGCAGAGAAATGCTAGTGGTGTTGATGTAGCAATTCTTAAAAAAATTGTAGCTTTTGATCTCTTTGCGAGCCAACAGTCAAGTATCAGCCCTGAAGAGTGGCTTAGTAGCTCAATCGTTATTGATTTCAAAGAATTTGGTACGGATAGTGAGACAAAGGCACTTGCAGTTGCACTCATCCTTAACTTCCTAATCAAGAAACTGGGGCAACAATTGGCTGTTAAGAATGACATTCAGCCTCTTAAAATGGTTTTATTTGTTGATGAAGCCCACCTGCTTTTACCAAAAGAAAACAAGGCGGGCCTCCTTAGTGCGTTGGCGCGTCAAGGCCGCTCATGGGGATTTCCAGTATGGTTGGCATCGCAAGACGCCGATAAATTTTTAACCACCGGCGCTAATGAGACTAACTTTGCTGAGTTGGCCGAGTGTGGTATCCATTTTTCTCCGCAAACCTTGACGGATGCCCAGCAACGGATGATCCTTGGAGGAGTCATTCATGCAAAGTTAAAGAAGACTGAAGCAGCTCTTCGCCTGCATGGAAGGCTGCTTCAAGGGATGAGTAGGCAATTTTGGAAAGATGGAGGCAAATAATGCCAGAGCAATCCAAGCCGGCACTGGACAAAAACCCAAAACTCATTAACGCATCACCAACAAAGGAATTCTTTATTTACATGCTTACACGGGATATTCCGCTTACCCGTGCGATCCTTGACTTGATAGACAATTCCGTGGACGGTGCAAGGCGTATGAGATCAAACGGCAACTTTAATGATCTAACCATTCGTGTAGAACTCGATAAAAATCATTTCAAGATAGCGGATAACTGTGGTGGCATCCCAGTGGATATAGCGCGTAACTATGCTTTTCGTTTTGGCCGTCCCAAGGACGCACCTCTTACACCTGGTTCAGTGGGACAATTTGGTGTCGGAATGAAACGGACTTTTTTCAAATTAGGACGCCATTTCACTGTTTGCTCGGCGACAATGACGTCTCAATTTGAAATGGATATTGACGTCGAACAATGGAAAGCAACGGATCAGGCAGGAAAAGCTGACGACTGGCATTTTGAATTTAAAACAGTCGAGGAAGATCTTTCTGATGTGCCCGCTGACAAAATCGGTACTCGTATTGAAATTAGCGAGCTCTATGAATCCGTTGCTGAAAGTTTTGCTCTTGATAACTTTTTAACTCGGCTAAAGAATGAGATGAGTCTTGCACACACGCTTAGTATTGATAAGGGTCTTACTATTACCGTTAACACGATACCTTTAAACAATGAGCCCGCGAAACTTTTTATATCTGATAAGCTAAAACCTGCGTTTGTGGAGAAAATCTACCAGAGAGAACTTCTTGATGGTAAACCTGGCTTACCTGTTACTGTTAAGCTTTTTGCTGGCGTAGCAGAAAGAATTTTGCATGAGGGGGGCTGGTATGTGTTTTGTAATGGTCGTCTAGTAATACGAGCAGATCAGAGCGCAATAACAATCTGGGGTCAAGCGCATGATATGCGCCAATACCATCCTGACTTTGCCTATTTCCGTGGTTATGCATATTTCGATTCGGATGATGCTACTCTGTTGCCGTGGACAACAACTAAAACAGGAGTTGATGTTGATTCTCCGATTTACAGGAGTGTTCAACAAGAAATGATCGAACTTTCTAAACCTGTTCTGACATTCTTGTCTAATTTAGAAAAGGAAAGGGCTGCAGTCGAAAAAGGTGATAGTACTGATAAATCTCTCGACCAAGCAATCAAAAGTGCGACAGCTCAACGAACAGAAACGTTTCAAATATCAACCAAATTTGTTGCACCTCAACCGAACCCAATACAAGCTGGGCCACCTATGCAAAAAATTCAATATACCAAACCGCTCTCTGAAGTGAAGAAGGCAATGAAGCGTCTTAATGTGCACACATATGTTGCCGTTGGAGAAAAGACATTTGACTATTATATGGAATACGAAGGAGCAGAATAATGTCTGGTAGCTATAGAACCATTAACTACTCCCTTAGACCTGCAAAGACCATTGAGCGGAAAATGCTTTGTGAAGTCTTCCACCGACTCTACCCTTTTGGTAAGATCGAAAATTACCGTTATATAGGTTTCGGATCAATTTACTTCAGTGATTTTCAATTGTTTCACCGCAATCTCGGAATAGACAATATGCTCAGCATTGAAAAAGATGCATATGCAAAGGAATGTTTTGAGTTCAATAAGCCTTACAAATGCATAACTATCGATTACCGGAAGTCTTCGGAGGTCTTGCCGGAGTTAGATATGAGCTCCAAATCAATCGTTTGGCTTGACTACGAATCAAAGCTGGATGAGTCAATCTTGTCGGACGTCTGTACTGTGTGTGCCAAGGCTGGTTCGGGCAGTTTGTTAATAGTGACTTTTAATGTTCATACAGATAGAAATCCTGATGAAGAGCAAAAGAAGGCATACACTGAACAGACAGGTATGGAATATAATGTTGATGATTACGCGCTTCATGAATTCAGAAAGCGACTTGGCGACGCTGTACCAAGAGAGGTTAAAGGCACTGACTTGAGGGGAAAGGGAGTCGGGAAAATCTCTCGTAATATACTTAAAAGCAGAATTGCGGAGGCTTTCTCTGCGCGAAACGGTGTCTTGCTAACTGAGAATAAGTTGGTTCAGCGCCAGATAATTAATTTTCTTTATACTGATGGTGCACCGATGATGACACTTGGATGGATCTTCTATGAAACTAGTGAGGAAAATAAACTTGATGCATGCTCTTTCAATGAACTCAATTTTGTCCGCTATGAGGATACAGCATACAATATTAAAGTACCCTGCTTAACAAGCAAGGAAATGCGTCATTTAAATGCCCAACTTCCCCGCGGTGAGACAGTAAATCTGCCGGGTGTCCCAACCGACGATATAGAAACATATGCAGAGCTTTATAGATATTTTCCCGCGTTTGTTGAGGCCATATACACATAGTGGGTTATGATTTATGAGCGAAGAACTATAGATGATTTGCGAATCGCATTAATCACACTTGTAGTTTCCTGCGGTGTATTTAATTCACTTAATGAAAACCTGATCATCTGTCGTGAAGCCTCAGAATCCGATTTCATAGCTCTAATAACATGCGATGGTTCGTCAGAATCAGCAAGGCATGCAGATCCTGATGATGCACATATGCCGTCCTGATCCAGCAAGATTAAAAGAGCTTCGGATTCGATGCCCTTGA
Source organism: Deltaproteobacteria bacterium (assembly GCA_026388335.1). Lineage (GTDB taxonomy): Bacteria > Desulfobacterota > Syntrophia > Syntrophales > UBA8958 > UBA8958. Next base: position 18,656 of record JAPLJZ010000126.1, on the reverse strand, counting down.
ATGTAATATTGGTTGTATTTGCCAACCGTTTTTTCTTGTGGCCATTTAACTCCGTATTTGGAATCGAGTTCAGAATCCCATCTTCAAGCGCATCCCGCAATGGTCGTACGTTGTTCTCATATTTTGGCAAGTGTTTCCGCGCTAATTCTGCAGCTTTGCCTATGCCGACGATTAGCGGCACACTTTCTGTACCACCGCGCATATTACGCTCCTGATGCCCTCCATGTATTAATGGTATGAATGGTGTTTTTCGCCTAACGTAGAGGGCGCCGATGCCTTTTGGTGCATGGAATTTATGTCCTGTCAGTGATAAGTAGTCGATCTTGGTTTTTTTAATGTCAATCTCGACCTTACCGGCTGTTTGAACCGCATCACAATGGCAAAGGACTCCACGCGAGTCACATATCTCCGCTATTTCCTGTATTGGAAAAAGAACCCCAGTTTCATTATTGGCCCACATTAATGACACAATGACTGTTTCTTCAGTAATGACGCTCTCCAGATTGGTTAGACTGAGTAAGCCTTCTGTGTCAACAGGAAGATAAGTTACTCTGTAACCTTCTTTTTCGAGTGCCATGCAGTGGTTTAAAACCGACGAGTGCTCCACGGACGATGTAACAATATGTCGTTTCCCGGGATTTGTCTTTAGCGCCGCATTAATGGCAGTGTTATTGCTCTCCGTTGCACAAGACGTGAAAACGATCTCGGAAGGGTAGGCGCCAATTAATTCCGCAACCTGTCCTCGTGCTTTTTCAATCACGGCTTTCAGATGCGATCCAAATTTATAACTGCTGGAGGGATTGCCCCACTCCGTGGTTAAATACGGCATCATTGCCTCCAAAACTTCTGGCGCAATGGAAGTTGTTGCATTGTGATCAAGATAAATCATAGGATCTCATATTACAAAAATGATCATCATTCAAGAATTATCGGCTCAAAAAATGTATCTTCATACATATTAATGAATCAGATCAGCGGCTGATCTCCATTTAGCCGCTCATAGATTCGGATGTATTCGGCGATCATAATCCCCAGATCATACTTTTCCCTGGCTTCCCTCATGATCCGTTTGAGCTGCATTTCTCTTATTTCACTGCGTTTACGATGGAAATCGACGCTTCTCTGCAAGGCATACCAGAGTCCGCCCGGATCATAATCACGGAACAGAAAACCGTTTCCGACGTCCTGAGGGGCGCCGTCTTCCTTCAGTCTTAATTCACGAATCTTGTCATGATACCCCCCGGTATCACGATTTGTAGCGGTGGCCCCAAACAGATTACCCACCTGATCGATCTGCCCGCAGGGTTCGTATAATGAAGCGCCGAAGACATCATTGGCCGCCGCGTAGCCAAGCATAGAGATGCCTTCTGTAAAGGGATGATAGGCGATCCGCCCCTGGGAGGCATAGGCGATCCTGCCCAAAATATCTACATGGGTGCGGTCGTTTCCTACCCCATCGCCCACAATGGCTATCTGGACATCATGATGGGCATTCACAAAATGTTGAGCTGTTACTTCCAGCAGTTCAACCCCCTTCTGGAAGGGATCGAGACGGGAGGGCCAGTAAAAAAGAATAGCGTCACGATCTATGTTCAGTCCTATCCGGCGCTGAAACTCCTCAAGATTTTCTGCCTTTACCGCAATAATGTCGTCATTGGCTCCATACTGCCTGACAAGATGGGGACTGTTTTCGGGATACATGTTTGACGCCGGGGCATTGATGATTGCCCGCGCTGCATCATGATAATATTTGGCCTTTACTTCCTGCCGGACACTCGGCGGAATAATCGTTCGGTCCATGAAGTAGTCGTCCACAACTTCTTTAAGAAACCGCTCGCCGACAAAGTTGATCATGGTGGCATTCTTGATCGCCGTCGCCTGACAATCCACACATTGCCTGCCATTGTCTAAGGATAAGAAGAGATGCTGATTGAAATTATTGAGATTAACCCCCCCCAGAAACTCCAGCGGGAGATGGGCCGTAAAGACGTTATGAACGGTATGAAGGACCGGCAACCCCGTTTCACGTGCATAGGCGGTTATGGCGCCCCCCGCCATCCAGTCGTGAGAGTGGATGATTAGTTTGCCCTGATGCTGCGCCCGGATGGTTTTTATGACATTGTTGATGATTTCCCGCTGAAATTCGGCTGCCGTCAGTAGGGGATTACCGGCATAGGCGCTCAGATTATCAGCAAACACGGCGGAACTGACCAGATGTATCCTTTTCGGATCGATCTGATAGCGAACCTCGCGCCACTCACTTTCGTTCATCATGCTTTCCCGTTGAAACCGGCGTTTAAGATTCAGCGTCGCCAGGTGCACATGGATACCGCGCTCGGTCATGCCCTCGCACAGGGCGGAAACCACCTCCCCCTGGCCGCCGCTCTTTCCCGAAATGTATTTGGCCAGATCGCCCATCTCCTCCGGCAGGGGTCCCGTCTCCGGGGTAATGATGAGAATTGCGGTTTTCTCTTTTCTCTTGATCACTTCGAAGCGCTGAATGGCAATCTGCAACTGGTCAATTTTGCGGGTCAGAATATAGGTTGGTTGGGAGATGGATCCTCCATAGGGGTTGAAATAAGCGTGCACGGCATGATCTTCCCCGATGTTTTCATGGAGGAAGTAGACATGATCCGATGTCGTCAGATGGCGCCAGCGGGTCATCTCCTCCGCCCCGGCCCGGCGGGCGTCGTTCTCCATTGACTCGATGTCCCGGAATAATTCATACTGAGTCAAATTGCCCAACCAGCCAAAGGTGTCCCGTGAAGCGTCCGCCCAGGAAGAGGTCGCCAGTCCGTCTATGTCCACATCCGGGCAGGTAGCGTCCTTAAAATTGTCTGCAATCTCGGTTGGATTGGCCATGACGATGGCGGGATATTGACGGAGCGCCTCGGGAAGGCCACGCCAGAAGGCAAAGATGCCTTTATCCTCCCATATGTGCTCTCCGATATGTTCGTAGTCGAAGCCGAGAATTACCGCTTCTCCATCAATTTTGGATATAAAAGAGGCGTACATTTCCGGTGTCAGGGGGCGGTGGGGAAAACGGAAGGCCACATCGTCGCTGAGTTCCCGGTGCCGCGGCAGGACCAGCAAATTCAAATCGCGGGCACGGAAGACGGCGTTCGGAGATATGGGGACCTGCTCATTCATAAACATGTCGTTCCGTTTTTCGCAGAGGATAGCCCGGTAGCCCATGTCCGCGACGACTTCCGCGATATTGTTGTTATACATCAATTCCGTGTTGCGAAAAGCAGTGGGGAAGACACCGAAAAGACGGCGCATTTTATCACGATGGAGAGACACCTGATCGCGAAATTCCCGTTTCCCCGTGTCCTTAAAAAGGCTGGTCAGGGAATGGTAGTATGTTTCGTCAAGAAACTCGATCTGTCCCCGCTCCTTGCCGGCATCGACGAGTCCCTGGAGGGCCTTGATTACCTCGGGCTGATAGTTTTCCGCCTGTTCGAGAAAGACCCCGGACATGCTCATGGTGATCTTGAATTCGGGATATGCCTGGAGCAGTTCGGTGAAAAGGTAGGTGGCGGGTAGATAGCACTTCTCGGCCACCTTAGCGAAGATCTCCCGGTTTTTCTCCTCCCAGAGAAATTTGTCCCGGTCCGGGTGGAGCCGGAAAGGCTGATGAAGCTGAAAATAAATGGTTAGAAGCGGCATAAATAGTTCCTTATTCGGGAATCAAGGGTGTTCCGGATGATCCTATCTCTCCAGGAGCCACTCGGCAAGGGCGCGGATCTCGATAGTCCGTCCAGCACGTATGCCAATAGTTTTCATTCATAGTGAAACCATATGACTAATTGTTTTCATTATCAAGGAATAGATGTGGGCAGATAATACCGTATATCCCATGCCTTGGTCAATGCGGATGGAAAACCCCATGCCCGGCTGCCGGATTCGCAGGCATAGACAATCCGTACGTTTTCCTCGGCTTCTATTTTTTTAATCTTTATTCTGGTTTGGCAGGGATTTCTTCACCCCCGACGGGAGAAAATTTTCTCCGGTTACAACTTTCCTGCCGGTTTTCGATTCCAGGTCCAGTCTCGCTTTTTTGGCAATCCTACCGCCTTTCCGGCCGGCATTCTTATTTTCATCCATGCCGACAGCCACCATGCTTTCAGCTATCTGCCGAGTAGAAAGTTCGGCAAGGGCAGTGAATATCAACTCAGCTTCGTTCATATGATCACGGAGGTTTTGCGTTTTCAATCCTTTCATTGCCTTATGTTGCTTTACGGTAATATCCGACCATTCCTGATGGATAATATTGGTAAGAATGGCGTATTCTTCATCTTTTGTAATGTCGTGGTCTTTCCAGTAGTCAGTAAGCTTGTTGCGGGTTTCCTGTCCCATCATCCGTTGCTGAATCCATTTTTCGCTTCTACCATGCTGCTGCCAGTATTCCCGCGCCCGGTCTAAAGACCGCGCCGGGTCGGCCATGTCCTGCATACGCTCATAGCCGACTTTGGCCAGCCAGAGCTTGATCGGTTCCGCCTTGGGGCTGGGAACAGCTTGGATGAGACGAAGGAGCGTTTCCGCATCAGCTGTATCGGTAAGGTATTTTTTACCGTCCGCCGCTTCCATTTTCAGTCGGTGACAATTTGTCACCGACTCACTTCCTTCCTTCGTTAGACGTTCCTTTAGTTTGTTCCAATATTTTCGGGCAGTTTGATAATCAGCTTGTTGAACTAAAACCTGAATAATATCGACGACAGAGAAATACCATTTCTCCGTCGTCTCGTCGTAATAACGGCGAATTTCCTTTCCTTCAAAAACAGCTATCGCTTTTTCCGGCACCCTTTTCCACCCTCCTATTCAGATTTTTTCAAATCGTTATCTGCGGCAGCATCACGGAGTCTTTTCCCGCACATGACGCACATGTCCGGATGTCGGCATGCCTTGAATTCATTCTTTTCCGGTTTTCCAAATACCGCATCGAGCCGCCAATGAGGCTGTCGAAATACTTCCCCGGCCCATTTAAAACCTCTCTTTCATCGCCCCAACATCGCTGTCCAAATATTTTATGCTTTCGCAGCCTTTGACCGCTCCAGGTTAAGCGCCAGCAGGCGGTGCAGGATGTCTTCGTCGGACATGTCCGGGGTGTAATCGGTCCATCCGTAAGCGACGGCGACGGCCCGGTCGAGCTTTTCCTGGCGCAGTTTCAGCCCGGCGGGCATTTCGTTGTAGAGGTTCGTCAGGGTACGTTTCTTCCAGGCCGCAGCGTACTCCGACTTGGGGACCGGGCGGGGCGGAAAACCGGCGTTTTGCTCTTCCGGTGTACTCTCCCAGTCCAGCCAGCCCTCCGGGTTGAGCCATTTTTCGCGCCAGGTATCGAGGTCGGCGGCGGCTTCGGCAATGGCGACGAACTGATCGCCATCCGGGGCTACCTCTGCCTTGAGATCGAATCCGGGTGGGAAGGGGAAGGTTTCAAAGCAAAGACTTGAGTTGTAAACAGGGTCATTTCCAACGCCCAAACGCCCTCCGTTTTCAATCGCCCATAGGCAATGGATGCGTGAGGATAGTATCCCAAGTGTCACGTCGTCTTGGCGAGGGATGACGATTAGCTTGTGTTCAGGCGCCACCTCCACCGTGAATTTAACGAAGAATCGGTGCTTGGCAGTTTCCGAAGTGGCGATAAAGTGGGTTAGGCCCTGGAGAGAGGCGCGCAACTCCGGGCGAAATCGACCGTGCCGCCACCACCTTTCAGCCCTTGAAGTCTCGCGATTGCCGATTCGTATCGGCTTGACCTTGGCCTCTACATAGGCGAAAGGCGCGAGGTAATCGGCGGCGGCAGCCAGATCCATTCCGGCAAAGTCGATCACCCAGTTGCCCGCCCAACGCCGGGTGATGTCGGAGCCGTTGTAGATGGGCCGCACGACGTCGCTGTTGGGGCGTCCGTTCGGGTTGCCGCTGTCCTTGAGCCATTGCAGGGCCGTGGCCGTATCGACTTTAAAGGGGCCGGCCAGACAAATTCCGAAGAATGAGCGCCCCTTGTTGGCGGGGAGAGGCAGGGCCTGGGTGAGGTCCGATGTTTCACCTCCCTGGGCGCTGCCGGTCAAATCGGCATGGATGGTGGCCACGGGATTTCCGTCGAGACGCGTGTCGCCGCCTTGGCCGAAACACACCAGGCTAACCCGCACGGCCGCCCCCTCGTTTATCCAATCCTCGTCCGACCAGGCTGCGAAGATGCGGGTGCTTTCAAGAATGCGTTCCAGTACGGTGCGGTTGCGTTTCTGTCGGATGGAATTGGTGGCCACCAGCCCCGCAGCACCCGTTTGTCCTGCGGCGATCTGCGCCCGCGCCTTCTCAAACCAGTATGTTACCAGATCCGCGCCGCCGGGAACTCGACCTTCATAACGTTTGCGCAACGTCTCGACGTAGGTATCGCCCAGTTCACTGCGCATCATCTTGTCACCCAAAAACGGCGGATTACCGACGATTACATCCGCCTGCGGCCAGGCGGCCTCGCTGCCGTCCGGGTTGAGGAGGGCGTCGCGGTGTTCGATACTATCCAGGGCGCGCAGGATTGGGTTTCTGGCAATCTCCCGTCCATTGCGGCGGCACCACTGAATGTCGCCGATCCAGACGGTGACCCGGGCGAGTTCGGCGGCGAATTCGTTGATTTCGATGCCGCGAATGTTGTGCGGTCCGGTTTGCATCAGGAGTTCCGACTCAAACCCAAGTTCCTGGGCATCGATGTGGGCTTGCTTTTCCACATCGCGCAGGGCTTTGAGGGCGAGGTAAAGAAAATTTCCCGATCCGCAGGCGGGGTCGAGGACCTGAAAGAGATGGAGGTACAGCAGAAAGCCTTGGTAGGCGGCACGGGCTTTCTTGTATTCCCTGGTGCGTGGACCTTTGCCTTGCCCGGCGGCAATAACTGCTTTGACGGTCTGCCATTTGGCCAGTAACGGTTCGGTAATAAGCGTTTGGATGAGCTTGGCGATGGTGCCGGTATCGGTGTAGTGAGCGCCGAGAGGAGCGCGGGCGGCGGGATCAAGGCCCCGCTCGAAGAGGGTGCCGAAAATGGTAGGGTCGATGGCGCGCCAGTCCATGTCGGCGGCGGCGGTGTACAGGGCGGCCAGATCGTCTCTGTTCAATGGGGGAATGTCGATGGTTTTAAAGAGACTGCCATTGAACCAGGCAATGTCGTGATCGCCATATTCGCCGCCGGTTTCTTGCTGCATGGCCGCAAAGAGCTTGCCAATGCGTTTTCCGGCCTTGTCGGCGTCGCCGACGGCGTTTTTGAGGATTTCAGTGAACACCTTGCCGGGAAGCAGGAGTTCGTCTTCGGCAAACATGCAGAACAGGCATTGCACAAGAAAATGAGCCACTTGTTGGCCGTCAATCCCGCGGGCGCGCATGGCCTTGGCGAGTTCAGCAAAGTGCCCGGCAGCTTCGGCAGTGATGGCGGCGGTGGATTTTTCCGGGCGCAGTTTTTGGGGGTCCGTGAATACCCAACGCAGAATTTGCAGCTTTTCGCGATTGACCAGCTCTTCGATGCGAATTTCGCGCACCTCGTCGGGGTAGTCGGTGAAGGCGGTGTGGATGATAATGCGTTCGCGATCGGAAACGACGAGGAGCGGCGGGTTTTCGAGTTGCAGGGCATAGTCGGTGAGCTGCTTCAGGGCGGCGCCAAGGTCGCGCCCTGGTTTTTTGTTTTCCCAGCCAAAATAGCCGCGTTTCCAGACATCGGCCCAGCCGTCGCTGCCACCTGATTTTTTAGCGCCGCGCTCAAAGCAATAGTTGACCGGATCACGCGGTTTGTCAACGCCGAGAAGGTCGCAAAGGTCGTCAAAATGCGGCTGCGCCCCGCCGCGCTCGGTGAGTTTGTTGTCTTTCCATAGGTCGATGAATTGTTCGGGCGTTATGGCCATGTTTACATCGCTTTCCGATCTGCGGAGGTGTCACGGAACATTTTCCGTACAAACTCTCCTAATTCCTTCTTGCTCTGCCGCAATAATTTTATCTCGTATTGTGCCAGCATCATTCAATGCTTTCAGAATTGTGGTCATCAAACTTGATCTTTTGAAAGGCCGCATCGAGGCTTTCGAAGGGCAATTCGGTCCGTGGCACGGGCGCTGCCGCCCGCCAGTCCGTTTCGCCAATCTCACGGAATCTACGGATGGCTTCGTTGATGGTCACACGGTTGATTTCTTCAACATGGATAACGATATTCAGCCCGATGCCGTATTGATAAGAGCGATCCGTCGTGAACGACTCGAATACCTCCGGCGGTTCGTTCTGGATAATCTCGTCGGTTAGCTTTTTCTGGTAGTTACGATAGGTCAGCCCGCCGAATTTTTCATAGGCAATCTTCGGTTTTTCTATCCATCGGTACATCCGTTTACCTTTTGACCAGATCGGCTCAAACTTCATCTCCGCCTCTGCGGACTGCTCTTCCGGGGTCAGCATCTCCCATGCTCGGGTATGCGCCATATCCGAAACAGTATCCCAAAATTCATGGACGGCGGAAACGATGGCGGCATTCCAGATGGTCAACCCGTCGCTCCCAAGGAAGTAAGCGTCGGCCCACTGGTTGTAGAGGGCAGGACGTCCCGGCTCGTCAAGAACATGGGGGCTTGTAAACTGTCCGCCATAAACAGGAGTTTCGTTCCGTATTTTCTGACGCAGCCGGATGAAACTGTCACGCTGTTTTCGGCGGGAAAGATGGCAGTATGGTGTATGTTTTTCGCGCTTCGTCATCAGACCGAGTCCTGTTTGAATCTCCGGGTCATATTCCCCGAAGCTTGCTTCGTTCCTTGCCGTCTCGGATACCCCAAAGCTTGCTGCGGGGTAGTTCATTAGTCGGGGTTTTCTAACCCCGGTATCCCCGCTTTTTATTGCTCTTTATCAATACCCCTTCTTCCGATGATATTTTGGTTATCCTAAATATTATTCCCCGGGGAATACGACTTAAAATATTGTTATTATACGCTTATTCACAATAACTCCCGCGATTTTACTTTTGGGCGGAGGGGTGTCGGCGACTCCGGATCGAGAAGGAGCGTGAACGTTTCCCGCATGTTGACAAGAGCGTCCTGAAAGGCAGTATTGTCATCTTCCGTCCAGGCACTACGATCCATCTCTCCCAAACGCTTGTCCATATCACTGATCATGGCGACATATTGGATGGCGGTCTTGCCCTTGCGGTCGCCCGCTTCCTTTTTGATCTCCTCGCGGTTCAGTGTCTTTTCACGATATTCATTGTAGAGGCGCAGCATGGCCCGTTCCTGTTTCTTCTGGGCGATGGCGATAAGGACTGCCCGGGGCACCGTTGGATCGCTACGGCATTCGTCACGGATCTGCTGTGGAAGACGGTTCAGGGAGAGGATTTTGGAGATCATCGGCTGGGATTTATTGACTATGCCCGAAAGGTCTTCCTGGTTGTAGTTGTGGTTCTTCATCATCCTGTCGATAGCCTCCGCCTCCTCGACAGGCATGAGGTCCTTGCGCTGGAGGTTCTCCACCAGGGCGATTTCATCGGCGTTCCCCTCGACCATAAGGGCGGGAATCATATTTACCCCCGCTATTTTCGCCGCCTCGATGCGCCGCTCGCCGGCGACAATGGTCAGCCAGCCCTGTTCTCCGGGATCGGGCCGGAAAAGCACGGGCTGGAGGATGCCGTGCTTCTTGATGGAGGCGGCCAATTCCTCCAGGGCCTCGGGGTCAAAGTATTTACGGGGCTGATTGGGGTCTTTGCGGAAATCGATGATGGAAATGTTGTAGAGCATGCCTTTTTCATACTGGGGGGTGTCGAGCATGTTCTCTTATCCTCCTGATCCGAGCAGATTGATTCATATGGCTTCGGCAATATAATACTCAAATTCACGTAATTAGCAAGGAAATTCAGGTGTGCCTTGACGCCGGGCGGGGAATCCGGGGACTCATCGGCTGCATCCAGCCCCGGCGGGTGGCGGCGGCTCTTATCTCGACGCAGCAGTGGTGGCAAGTTCGCGTTGCAACCGTTTTTTCCTTTTAAAGATGGTTGTGAAAGCAAGTCCAACCACAATATTTAAGAGGGTCAGATCAAAATAAACCCAGGTGGGAAAAGGCAACCAGGTGGTTCTCTTGAGGATCGATATCAGAACCGCAAAGGTCATCAGGCAGGCCCACACCACGGTGATGAACCTGCAACCACGGATGAAACTGAGATCATTCCAGCTTTCTTTCGGCATACCTAACCGGGCGTATTGCAGAGCAAAGGGTTTACCGATTAAAACAGTAAACCACATAATGCCTGCAAGTGACACATTCGACACTAAATCCATTTCCATGGCCAGCCATTCATTATTCAGGAAATCAATCATGATGAGACAAATTAAAAAAAAGATAAAGGTACCCCAACTAAGGATAAAGCCCCGTTTTAAATCGCCATAACCAAGTATAACCGTAGCAACCAGACTGATGACAATAGCGATCTTCAGGCTCGTCATTGTGTGACCGGAAAGAAAGAGAAAAAGCATCCATGGGAGAAAACCCAGCATCAGAAGTCCAAGCTCTTTAAAATCAGGAATGAAACTTTCCGTATTCTTCATATTACTATCCTTTGTCCTGAATCAGTGACGGCAAATGCCGTCACTGAGATTTTTATCCGGTGTGTTGTTATAGCACGGACCGCCACCGGATTTTTCGCTGGCCAAATCTTTTTTATTGGATTGGAGTCAAGGAATTTCTTTTGTTGGGTCGAGGTATAGGGGAGATGTTTCTGCGAGTCAAGGGATATTTGGCATCGAAAATCAGGGGTTGGCGATGCGGTTGGGGAAGAGAGATGGAGGACGATAGCCATAGAAGATAATCACATATTTCAAGATCAGGCGCATAGATCATTGACAGAACCTTTTTAGTTATGAAATAGGGACGGCATGGAACGAACCCGCTCGACTCTGCAAAAAAGATGGGAAGAACGTCAGGACCTGGCGCCACAGACCACTTATCCCCTCCAACTGCCAATTACCGCCCGGAAAGAAGAAATCGTGGCGGCGATCAGGAAGCATCAGGTACTGATCATCGCGGGGGAAACAGGCTCCGGGAAATCGACCCAGATCCCCAAGATGTGCCTTGACGCCGGGCGGGGAATCCGGGGACTCATCGGCTGCACCCAACCCCGGCGGGTGGCGGCGATTACGGTCGCCCAGCGCATTGCCGAGGAACTGGGCGAACAGATAGGCCAATCCGTCGCCTACAAGATCCGTTTCGATGAAAAGGCGGGTCTCCATTCCTATATCAAGCTGATGACGGACGGCGTCCTGCTCATGGAGGCCCAGGGGGATCGCCTCCTGCGCCGCTATGACACCATTATCGTCGATGAGGCCCACGAACGGAACCTCAATATCGATTTCATCATCGGTATCCTCCGGACGATCCTTCCCCGGCGCCCGGATCTGAAGGTCATCATCACCTCGGCCACCATGGATACGGAGAAATTCTCCCAAGCCTTCAACAAGGCTCCCATCATTCAGATTTCCGGGCGGCTCTATCCCGTGGAGGTACGCTACCGGCCCCTCGCCCCCGAAGGGGAGGACGATAACGGAGACGGCGGCTCTTATCTTGACGCCGCGGTAGAGGCGGTAGAGGCCCTGCGGGAGGATCGCGATCAGGGAGACATCCTCATATTCATGCCCACGGAACAGGACATCCGGGAGACCTGCGACTTGCTTGCCGGACGCTTTGGAAAGGACATGACGATCCTGCCCATGTTTTCCCGCCTGACCTGGGCGGAGCAGCAGCGGGTATTCCAGCCCTCGGCGCAGCAAAAGATTGTCGTTGCCACGAACGTGGCGGAGACATCCATTACCATCCCCAACATCCGTTATGTTGTTGATACCGGTCTGGCGCGGATCGCTCAGTATAATCCCCGGACGCGCACGGCCAGCCTGCCCATTCAGAACATCTCCCAAAGCAGCGCGGATCAGCGGCAGGGGCGTTGCGGCCGGGTTCGTAACGGGGTCTGCATCCGTCTCTATGAGAAAAACGATTATCTGACCCGCCCCGCCTTTACCCCGCCGGAAATCATCCGCGCCAATCTGGCCGGAGTTGTCCTGCGCATGCTCTATCTCGCTATCGGGGATGTTTACACCTTCCCTTTCCTGGATCCCCCGGCCAAGAAACAGCTCAGCGATGCCATAGAGATTCTCAAGGAACTCGGCGCCGTCCGGATCGAAGAAAAGCCCGTACTGAGCGATATTGGCCGCCTGATGGCCCGCTTGCCCCTCGACCCGCGCATTGCGAGGATGATCATCGAGGCCATGAAACGAGGCTGCCTGGAAGATATTTTGATCATCACTGCGGCCCTGAGCATTGTCGATCCCCGGGAGCGGCCCCAGGAGAAAGCAGCCCAGGTGGATCAGATGCACGCCCGTTTCCGGGACCCGGCATCGGACTTTGCAACTTTGCTGCGGATCTGGAATGTTTACCACGAAGCATGGGAGAAAGATAAATCTCAGGGGCGGCTGCGAAAATTCTGTCGGGAACATTTTCTCTCATACCGGCGGATGCGGGAGTGGCAGGATCTCCATCGCCAACTCCGGGTCATCATCGCTGAAGAGATGAAGCAGGGCATCGCCAAGGAGTTGAATTTAACTGAAGATAAATATGCAACCATCCACAAGGTGATTCTGAGCGGGCTTCTTTCCGGTATTGCGACGAAAAAGGAGAAGAATCTCTACACCGCTCCCAAAGGCAAGGAGGCGATGATCTTTCCCGGTTCCGGACTATTCAAGCGCGGCGGCGGCGGGCAATGGATCGTTGCCGCAGAATGGGTGGAGACATCGCGACTCTACGCACGGACGGTGGCCACGATCCAGCCGGAATGGATCGAGGAAGTCGCCGGTTCGTTGTGTCGGGTGACCTATTCCGAACCCTACTGGAGCAAAGAACGGGGGGAAGTCCAAGCCTTCGCCCAGGTGAGCCTCTTCGGTCTCTTGATCATCCCCAGGAGGATAGTTTCGTACGGGCGGATCGATCCCGCCGCCGCCAACGATATTTTCATTCGTGAAGGGCTCATGCAGGGGTCCATGAAAAGGGACTACCCGTTCCTGAGTCACAACGAGGAGGTCATCGAAAAGGTCCGTATCATGGAAAACAAGTTCCGCCGTCAGGGAGTGCTTCTCAGCGAAGAGGCCGTCTTCAGTTTTTACCGCCGGCGGCTCCTAAAAATTCATGATGAGCGGACCTTCCAGAAATATATCCGCCAACAGGGAGGCGAAGATTTTCTCCGGATGAAGGAAGAAGATATTCTTCTTCAATCCCCGGATACCGAGGCTTTGAGCGCCTGGCCTGATGAGACGGTTGTCCATGGGGTCCGCATCCCCCTAACCTACCGCTTCACGCCGGGAACACCGGAAGACGGCGTCACCGCCGAAATTCCTGTCTCCATCATTACGGCGCTTTCTCCCCATTCCTTTGAAATGGCCGTACCCGGTTTGCTTCCGGAACAGGTTCATTCCCTGGTCAGGGGACTCCCCAAGGTTTACCGCAAGCAATTACCGCCCTTAAAAACGGTGGCGGAAACGCTTATTATGCATCTGAACAGGAATGAGCAGAACCTGCCGATTGTTCTCGGCCGGATTTTGAAGGAGCAATTTGGCGTCACCATCCCTCCTGCCGTGTGGCCCCTTACGGCGTTGCCCGACCAACTGAAGATGCGCTTTGTTGTCGCCGATGAAAATGGTCAAACCCTGGCCAGCAGTCGGGATATCAACAGCTTGCATGAACAGTTCCTCGGTCAGATTCAATCGGAAAGCTTCCAAAGGGCCCGCAAAACATGGGAACGTGGAAATATCACCTCTTGGGATTTCGGTGACTTGCCGGAATCCATACCCCTGGGAACTCCAGACCAGCCGGCGGGTGTCGCCTTCCCTGCCCTGGAGTTTGCGGAAGGAAGCATAAATTTACGTCTTTTCCCTTCCTTTCCGGATGCCGAGGCCTCCCACCGTTCCGGGGTGGCCGCCCTTTATGAAAAGCACTTTGAGGGTGAATTAAAGTATTTGAGGAAAACCTTGGTCCCAACAGGAAATCTGAAAATCTGGGCGGAAATGTTTGGGGGAACCAGGGCCGTCGCCAAGATCCTCTACAATAAAGTTATACATGATCTATTATTTGTATATATCAGAAATAAAGAACTATTTATCGACCATGCCCAAAAAATGCGATCAAATATTATCCCCAAGGGGCAGGATGCCCTCTCTCTGGCTATGCCGGTTCTGGAGGCTAATTTCCAGGCCATTCAGACCCTGAACCGCCTTGAAAAGGAGAATCATTCTCATAAACAGGCCGTGTCCTATCTCCGCCAGTTGCGGCAGGAACTCGCAGCGCTTCTTCCTCTTGATTTTCTCGAGGCTTATCCTCACGAAAGGATATCGCAATTAAGCCGCTACATCTGCGCCCTGGAAATTCGCGCCGGCAGAGGACTTTTTCACCTCGAAAAGGCCCTGGACAGGACGCGGGAAATTCAGTCTTACACCACTGAGTGGCAAGCCCTCAGAAATGATATCTCGGCACTGACATCAGACGGTAAAAAAGCAGCCATTGACGAGCTATTCTGGATGATCGAAGAGTATAAAGTGTCCCTCTTCGCTCAGGAACTCAAGACTCCTTTTCCCGTATCCGGAAAACGGCTTGAAATAAAAATTGCCGAGATCCAATCTCTTATCTGAAACCCGCTCCATAAATAACTCTTTATAAATTTTTTCATTTTTGCTAATCTTCGCTTACATTACGTAAATGATCATCTTTGAGGAGTCCTGATTATGTCTACATCGGTTTTAAAAGGATTAAGCATTGAGGGAAAAGGTCTTCAATATAAGCTGGTTATTATTCAGGCACTCTTATTCGTCCTGCCTTTTTCCATTCTCACCTACCTCCTCTATACGAAAGAAGCTTTCGCTAATACGGAGTATATTCTTGCATACCTTATGATACTCTTTGTGGTTTTATCGGGACTGATCATTTTGCGCCAGATTTTTGATCGGATTCTTAAAGTATCTCATATTGCGGAAAAAGTCGCGACGGGATTCAATGTCCAAAGCGCTCTGGACAGCCAGGCTGATATGGTGGAACTAAACGATATCAGCCATTCATTCCAAAGTCTTCTTGTCAAGTTTCAGGAAACGACAACAGAATTGAAAAGCAGGGTAAATGAACTCGCCGCCATTAAGGAACTTACAGAAATTGCCAATCAAGCTATGGACATCAGGAACTTACTGGATTCTCTTGCCGGCAAGTCTCAAAGTGTTGCCAATGCGACATTCGGCGTAATTTTTCTTGTTGAAAATAACCAACCTCTTCAGCTTCTTCATGGGGATGGACTTGCACGTCAGCCTGATAAAGAAACCTTGACTTATGACCTTGAGTGTCAGGCCCGTCTCGCCATTTTAAAAATGAAACCCCAGATCGCAACTACCGGCCCGGGCAGGAAATCAACTCTTTCCATCCCGGTTGTCAACGAAGACGATATGACGGCAGTCTTGATGCTTGTTCGTAACGAGGATCGTAAGCCATTCGTTGAAGAAGATCTCCAGACGATTTCGGTCATGCTCTCAACAATTAATTTCGCCTTGAGAAATACTGTTCTTCACCACCGTTCAGAACAGCAGGTACTTTTGCTGAGAGAAAAAAGCGAAGCCCTTGCCAAGGAGATTCATGATAGGAAACAAATCGAAGCGTCTCTGCAGGAGACACAAGAGATGTGGAGAAGGTATGCCTTTATTGTGAACACTGCTCGTGAATTCATGACCCTCATCAATAGAGATCTGCGGTATGAAGCGGTAAGCAATTCTTACTGCATCGCTCATAAAAAGAGCCCCGATCAGATCCTCAACAAGACCGTCCAGGAGATATGGGGACCGGAGTCGGCTGATGTCATCCAGTCGCATCTGGACCGCTGTTTCTCAGGACAGGAGGTTTCCTACCAGGAATCCTTTGAATTTGACCGGGGAGGATCACGTCACTATGATGTCAGCTATTACCCTTACCGACGATCAACAGATGGTGAGATCACCCACGCCGTCGTGGTTACCCATGATGTCAACGAGCATGTTCTCAATAAAATCTCACTGGAAGATAATATCAAGAAACTGAAGCGGATAATGAGCGGCATTATCGACACCATTTCCGCCATGGTTGAAATAAGGGATCCCTACACGGCCGGACATCAGCGCGCCGTTGCCAGGATCGCCGAAGCAATTGCCCAGAAAATGAATCTTTCCAAGGAACAAACGGATATCATCAAAATCAGCGCTGAGATCCACGACATCGGCAAAATTTATATTCCCGCTGAAATCCTTAGTAAACCAAGCGCTTTAGATGACGTGGAGTTCAATCTGATCAAGTCTCACCCTGAAATGGGACATGTCATCTTAAATAATATCGATTTCCCCGTTCCTATTGCTCCTATAATCATTCAGCATCATGAACGTATGGATGGTTCCGGATACCCGCATGGTTTGTCGGGAGATCAAATCTGCCTGGAGGCCAGAATTATCGCCGTAGCTGACGTCATCGATTCCATTTCTTCTCACCGTCCCTATCAGGAAGCGCTGGGCATCGATCAGGCCCTGGAGGAACTACGGAATAACCGGGGGATTCTCTACGACCCCGAGGTCGTCGATGCATGTCTGCAACTCTATGGACAAGGGCCGGGACTCCTGCCTGCGCGGGAGTGACTTTAGCAAGGGCGTCAACTGTTCTGGCGTAAATGTTTTTTTATATACCCCGTTACGCGCTCTTGCGGCTGAAAGATACCGAAATGACCCTCACAGAGGACATCCGCCTTTAATAACAAAAGTTTCTCCATCGACTCCTGCCATTTTCCGATATCCGATCTGAAGCTGGGCAGAAACGGCCCATGAATATCCTGGCCGAAAAGAATCCTTCTCCCGCCCCGATCTAGATAAAGACAAATAGAACCGGGGGTATGTCCGGGCGTGTGCAGCCAAAGCAGCCTGTCTTTTCCGAAATCCAGGCTGCCCCCATCGCCTTTCAGTTTTTCATCGATCTTCGTGGGCGGGAAATCCGTTTCATACCAGTTTGCCGCCGTTTGCACCGGATCGCCCGCCTCAAGCGCTTCCGCGTCCTCCTCGTGAATAAGGATCCGGCATCCATATTCGCTGCGGAAATAAGGGGCAGAGCCGATGTGATCGATATGGCAATGAGTTAGAATCAGACGGCTGATCTTATGGGGATCAAGGCCGGCGGCGCGAATATTATCTTCGAGAATACGGGAGCTCCGTCCGGACCCGGAATCGATCATGATGAGTTCGCCATCAAAATCAACAACGAAAACCGTGGCATCCTCAGATCGTGAAATGTTCGGACCACCTACAAGATAAATGCCTTCGGCAATGACCTCGTATCCTGCCATCAGATTATTCTCCTTTCCCCAAGCAGAGCCCCTTACAGATCTCCGCACCCTCTATATTCTCAATGATCCCACGAGATCATCCATATCGACGACATGATGTCTCTTCATGTACTCCTCTATGCCTTCGATAATGCTCATGGTCACCCGGGGCTCTACAAAATTAGCCGTCCCTACCTGAATCGCCCGGGCCCCGACAATAAAATATTCCAGGGCATCAGCGGCAGACATTATCCCGCCCACGCCAATGACGGGAATGTGGACCTGACTGGCCGCCTGCCAGACCATTCTCAGCGCGATCGGCTTGATGGCCGGGCCGGACAATCCCCCGGTAACATTCTTCAGATGGGGGATTCTTTTCTCTACATCGACAGACATACCGGTAATCGTATTGATCAACGATACGGCATCGGCCCCGGCGGCTTCCGCCGCTTTCGCTATGACGACAATATCCGTGACGTTAGGAGAAAGTTTGACGATCACGGGCAGATCGGTAACTCCCTTCACTCCCGCTGTCACTTCCGTGACCATGTCCGGGTCCGTTCCAAAGGCGACACCGCCTTTTTTAACATTGGGGCAGGACACATTGATTTCCAGGGCATGAACTCCGCCTGCCGCCGTCAAGATCTCGCTGACCCGGAGATACTCCTCGATCGTTTCCCCATAAACATTGGCAATAATTGCGGTATCGAATTGTCGAAGATAGGGTAGTTTGTCCCGGATAAAGCTTTTAACGCCAACATTCTGCAAACCGATGGCGTTGAGCATGCCGGCGGGCGTTTCCATAATGCGCGGTGAGGGATTACCGTGGCGCGGCTTCAATGACAACCCTTTGACGATGATTGCTCCGAGACGGTTAAGGTCCACATACGGGGCATATTCTTCGCCATAACCGAAGGTTCCTGATGCTGTCATTACGGGGTTTTTCAGCTTCAGCGTCCCGATTTCGATTGCGAGATTTATTTGTTGCGTGTCATGATCTTTCCGGTTCTTCATAGCTGATCCCAGCAGATATCCTCGATATCGAAAACAGGGCCGTCTTTGCAGACCGATTTCTGTTCTCTTTTCCCGCGCCGATTCCGGATGGCAACGGCACAACCCAGGCAAGCGCCCACGCCGCAAGCCATACGCTCCTCAATTGAGACTTGGCAGGGGATGCCGGTCGGGGCCAATTGTTCGGCAAGGGTTTTCAGCATGGCCATAGGCCCGCAGGCGTAAATCATTGTTTTGCGCAGATCACACCCCTGCGTAATATCCGGCAGCAAGTCCGTCACAAGCCCGCAACTTCCCAAAC
>JAPLJZ010000165.1 GCA_026388335.1 Deltaproteobacteria bacterium | reverse complement strand
TACAACAATTTCCACGACGCCGTGGTTTCGTTAAACCTCCCCATCAAGCCGACCTCATATCTTACGATTACCCCCCAGATCTCTTATGTCTTTCCCATGTGCGACGATGCAAAATATGACATGAAGAGCAGGAGCATGCAGCAGGATACGACCTTTGTCGATCGTCAGAGCTCCTACCTGGTAGGCGGGGTGTCCGTGGCACTGAGTTTCTAAGATCGGGGATAGCTTCCCTTGAAGGGGAAAGAGAAAGGCTCGCAAAGACGGTAATAGTGGCTTCCCTTGAGGGGGAAATGAAACACCCGGCCTTCCCCTCGAAAGGGGAGGACGGGTGCATGGGTTTTGGTGGAGTATAATTATTTTGTCAGTGTCAGCTTTACGCCTTCTAGGGCGAGCTTGAAATTGATCCCCTGTGTTGTGGAAACGAGTTTGATTACAACCCCGTTCTGATTCTTCATCGTAGTGCCGCCGGCGCCTCCCGCAACCGTGGCCTCTGCCGAGACGGTGGTGTAGGTCCCGTTAAAGTCTTTGAGTTTTTTCAGGTTAAAGACATTGCCGTTTGCATCCGCACTGCTGATACCCACATCAACGACAGACAGTCCGCGGATCTTAAAGGGATAATCTTTCCCCTGAAAGGTTACGACGCCCTTTCCCCAGCTATAGCCGATGCCAACAGCAACCTGCCCCTGTGAGAGCTTGAGGGTAGCGTCCGGCTTATCCTGGCTGAAGGCCGGACCGGAGATTAAAAAACACATTACCAGAACCAGAACAGCCAATCTTAGTGCACGCTTCATAAATAATACCTCCTTTTTTTGTTTTGGGATTGTCTCCCGTTTGATTCATCGCTTGTCTAATATAGTTTCCTCTAACCGCAGGGCAGTATAAGGAAAGATGCGTTTTGTGTCAACAGATATGTGCCGTCGCGACCCTGATTCTGCCCATCGATCCTGCTTCGTATCTCATGATTACTACTCAGATCTCTTACGTTTTACCATAGGGTGTTTTATTCTATGAGTTTGTTCTGGACGGCGTAGAGAGTGATTTCGGCGTTGTTTTTCAGCCGCATTTTGTCGATGATGTGACTTCGGTACGTACTGATCGTCTTGACGCTCAGACAAAGCTGGTCAGCGATTTCAGTGACGGTTTTTCCAGAAGCGATCATCAACATTACCTGGTATTCCCGGTCGGAAAGCTTTTCGTGGACGGGCTTGGAGGCGTCCTCACCCAGGTAATCGGTAAGTTTTTCCGCAAGCGACGAGCTGATATATTTGCCTCCCTGGGAGATCTTGCGAATGGCGGCGATGAGTTCATTAGGGGCGCTGGCCTTGGTCATATATCCGGAGGCTCCCGCCCGGAGCGCCCGGATGGCGTATTGCTCTTCCGGATAAATGCTCAGAATCATCACGGGGAGCTTGGGTTTTTCCACCTTCAGGTCTTTGAGGACTTCCAGCCCGTTCCTTCCCGGCATGGAGATGTCGAGCAGGACGATATCGTAATCCTTTTTCCTGATCAGATTCAGGACCTCCTGGCCGTTCTCCGCTTCATCGGCAACGGTCATATCCTGGGTATCGGAAATGACCTGCTTGAATCCGGCCCGGACAATAGGATGGTCATCGGCGATTAGAATCCTGATCTTCTTCATGATGTGTCTCCTTTCTTGATCAGGGGAATGGTGACGCTGACCGTCGTTCCCTCCCCGGGTTTCCCTTTGATGGTCGCTTCCCCTCCCCAGTATTCTGCCCGTTCCCGAATACCCAATAAACCGAAAGAATTGGGTTTGGTCATCTGTTCCCGGGTGATTCCCTTGCCGTTGTCTTTGACTGCAAGTTGGATTTTCTTGCCCGTAGCCTTCATGGAGACTTTGATGAGCGTGGCCTCGGCGTGGCGGGAGATGTTGGTCAGGGTTTCCTGGAAGATCCGGAACAGGGCCGTGGACAGATCGGGATCGAGGACGATGTCTTCGGGATCGAAGCTGACCTGACAGCGGATGCCCGTCCTTTTCTGGAAATCGTCCGCCTGCCAACCAATGGCGGCCGTGAGTCCCAGATGGTCCAGCATTCCCGGTCGCAGGGCCATGTAGATCCGCTTGAGGGTCTCCATGGTCATGTCGATTAGGCTGGAGAGGGACTGGGTACGCTCGATGAGCGAGGTAAGCTCCGGGGGGATCTTTTTCCCCAGGAGGATGATCTCCGTGTTGAGGGCGGTGAGGAGCTGGCCGAGTTCATCGTGGAGTTCCCGGGCGATACGGGTCCGCTCCTTTTCCCGGACGGATTGCAAATGGGCGGTGAGGTTCCGCAATTGTTTCCGGGAATTTTCCAGTTCCGTGGCGGCAAGTTTGCGGTCCGTGATGTCCTCGTAGGTAATGACGATATTCTTTTCCCGCAGGCTGGCGCCGATTCGGGCGGCGGTGACCATGCACTCGATGCTCTGGCCGTCCTTGCGGCGGCAGGGAAATTCGAGGGTGACGGTCCGCTTTTTCTCCAGGGCGCTGTAAAGGGCCTTGGCCATCCCTGCGTAGTCTTCCTCCGACCGGTAGAGGACCCGGGTGCTCATGCCGATGAGGTCCCGGGCCTTCCAGCCGAAGACGGTCTGGACGCCGTCGTTGGCAAAGATGATGCGCCGGTCCTGCAGGCCGATGACGGCGTGGGGAATGGCCTCGAGAATGGACGCCTCGAGGGCCTCCAGCTCTTCCAGCTTCTCACGGGAGTTGATCTGTTCGGTAATGTCCATGGAATTGCCGAGGACGGCAAGCTCCCCCCGGAAGTGGATCATGGTGACCGTTTCCATGATCCACCGGGTGTCGCCGTTCTTGGTGATGATCCTGAACTCGTGAGGTGCCTTCCGCTTTCCCGAGAGCATGTCTTTGGCGTTTTTGCGGATCATTGCCCGGTCTTCCGGATGGACGAGGCTCATGGAATCCATTCCTACCAGTTCTTCTTCGCCG
>JAPLJZ010000046.1 GCA_026388335.1 Deltaproteobacteria bacterium | reverse complement strand
GGATAGTTGGTTCGCCATGCCGAAGACCATAGTCATGCTCAGTCAGTTTCGACCGGTTATCTGCATGGTGAAAAAGACGCCGACAGTGCTCTACGGTTACAAGAATTGCCGCTGTAACCTGATGGGCCTCTATCAATGCCTAGTGCCGTGACTACGATGCTCTCATCGCCCATACGACCATTGTGTTCATGCGCTATATGTTCCTGGCTTATCAATGTCGCCTGGAAACGGATGATCGAACCTTCGGCGATCTTTTCTATGCCTGTTGTGATGAACTCAAGGACATATCCTTCATCGAAGCATTGTACCGAATCCTTTCCCTCGCGGTGGAAGGCATTCGTAAAATGGGCTCTTACTGTGAGAAAACAGCACAATCTTTCTTTGATATGATAATGAAGGCAGCTCTTGTCTACGTCAATCTGTCAAAGAACAAAATTATTACGAATGAAATCTAAACCCGAAAGTTGAGTAAATAAGCTCATAACCGACGGACCTTCCCTTTCCGATTCGTTTCAATACCCCCAGTTGATGGAGTTGATCCAGTTCCCTGTATGCGGTAGCCGGGCTGACTTTTGCGATTGAGGCATATTTCCGGGTCGTCAGGTTCCCTTCAAAACCGCCCGGTTCATCGAGGATACGGTTAAGCACCTTGCGTTGCCGCTCCGTCAGCGGCGTCTGGAGATGTTGTTGCCAAAACCGCACCTTCAAAGCTACTTCGTCAAGAACCGACGCGGAGTGCTCAACGGCCCTTTTGAAACAATCCAGGAACCAGAGCAACCAATCGGTGACATTACCGTTCCCTTTTGATGTTTTTTCCAGAATTCGATAATAATCGTCCCGCTCGGCCATGATCTGCGCCGATAAGCTGTAATAGCGGATTCGTTGCCCGTCGTCCTGCGCCAACGCCATATCCGTCAAGGCACGGGCGATTCTGCCGTTTCCGTCATCAAATGGATGGATGGCGACAAACAAGAAATGGGCAATGGCCGCCCTGACAATACCCTCCAAGGCGCCTTGACTATCCTCCCACCAGAGAATGAAGCGGTTCATTTCCAGGTCTATTCTGTCTGCGGGCGGCGCTTCGTAGTGGATTACTTCCTTGCCAAGCGGTCCGGATACCACCTGCATCGCCTCCGCGCTTTTGCGCCATGAACCAACTTGTATCTTGTGAAGACCGGAATAGCCAGTGGGGAAAAGGGAGGCCTGCCATCCCCACAGGCGCGTCGGCGTCAGCGGTTCTGCATGATTCCGGGTGGCGTCGAGAAGTACTGCCATCAGGTCGTCTATGCGCCGATCGATGGGAAGACCGGCAGCAGGAAGCCCCAGCTTGCGGGCCACGGATGAACGTACGGAGCGTACATCCAGGGATTCTCCTTCAATTGCTGAAGTTTTCAGGATTTCTTCTGTAAAGAATGCCGCTTGAACTTGATTCTCCAAATCAAAACCAATAGAACTGACGGCATGGAGAAGTCCTCCCTGCAATTGGCGGCATACACCCAGAGAAGAGAGGAGCACCTCCGCGTTCCACGTCAATTGGGGCCAATCAGGCTGCTGCCATACATATTGATTTGATTTCATCGCCTAATCCATTCACATTGTGATGTGATTAGCGGTTATTATCACATCATACCAAAGAATAGCAATGGCTTTTCAGCCGCATATTTCAAGGCAGCATCATACCTATCAGGAACGTTATGATAGAGCGGAATACTCGAATTACCGGGTCTAAGGCACCAAAGAACAATAATCCGATAATAATGAAAAATCCATATGGTTCAAGTTTAGATAGGGCGTATTGCATTCTTTCTGAAACAAAGCCCATGAGAATTTTCGATCCATCGAGTGGTGGTATGGGGATCAGGTTAAAGGCGGCCAATATAATGTTGATCTGGGCAGTATAATAGAGAGCTTTTGCAGTGACACTGGACGGCTCAGGTTGCAATAGCTGTGATAAGAGTATTGCTATAAAAGCGATCGCCATGTTGGCAAGAATACCCGCTGAGGAAACCAGTATCAATCCTTGCCGATAATTGCGGATATTGCCAAGATCAACCGGAACAGGCCTGGCCCATCCAAAACCGGCAAGAAAAAGCATCAACGTACCGATCGGATCAAGATGCTTTAGGGGATTCAGAGTCAATCTGCCCATCATTTTCGCTGTTGGATCACCCATCTTGGATGCGACCCAACCATGTGCAAGTTCATGAAGAATGATAGAGTAGAGTAGTGGTATGGCAATCAGAATAAAAGTTGTCGGATCGGTGATCAGTAGATTGAGTAGACCCATAATGGCAAAATGAATATCAAATAAAAATAATCTGCTTGTTACACTGGCGCATAGTAGCTGCGCTTAGATGACGATAATTTCCCGTTTCCCACCTTTGACCGCTTATATAATCTCTGATCCATTTTGTATATCGTTATTACAGATAATAAAGCCCTCTGACGAACCGGTTTCGTCAGAGGGCTTTTATTTGGGCGCCGGCATCCCTATAGACAATCAACTCTCTGCCGTCAAGTCCTCATTTCATCAGACAAAGACTGATCTCCAACATCAAATATCCTGACCCATATAAACGCCCTTTTCTCATCCCATATTCATCATTACCCTGATTGTTAAAAAAAGCTTACGAGATTATCTTATAGCCGAAAGAAAGAGAGGAGACATAAAGACCATGACAACCATCAGCAACGAAAGAATCGAATTCAATCCTCAACGAGACATCCTGGGGAAGACAATAGAGAGAAACAGGACCAGCCTTCACCATCTGGCCGGTCTCAAAGGATTATAAACCGTATCAAAAGAATGAGGAGGCAACGACCATGAGAAAGACAGGAGCCAAAGACAAAGAGAAATTCGCAAAGAAGGCAGGCAAAACCTGGTTGGACCCCATGTGTACACCGATTGAGACCAGGTAGATCATCTTTAATTTTCTTTACTGAGGCGATCATCAAAGAAAAAGAGGTAAAAGCTCTAAAGACACCGGAAGCTGACATCCTTGAGTGTCTGGTGAACAGCGAAGTTCCATAAAGCGTTAACTCCATCCCTGACTAAGCCCCCGCCGTCATCTGATCCGGGGGCTTTTTCTTTTTGACCTCAGCAAATATTTTCAATATACTCGTGCACGATTGTTGAGATTACCCAAAGAAGGCGGAACCATGAAGCTGGTCCTGGCGGCCATTCACATCAAAGCATCATCCCGAGCCATGCCGCTGGGCCCCGCCATGCTCGCGGCGGTGCTTCGGAGGTCTTTCAGGGATGAGATCCATACCCGCATTCTGAATCTCTTTGTGGATCAAACGGCGGTCGAGTGCGCGGATCGAATCCTCGAATCGGATCCGGACCATGTCGGGTTTTCGATGTACGTCTGGAACCGCGACCTGGCCCTGGAGATTGCCTCGGTCCTGAAACAACGGCAACCGGGCCTCGTCATCTTCGCAGGAGGGCCTGAAGCCACGGCAGATCAAGTGGGCGTCCTAAGCGATCCCGCGATGGACTTCGTCCTAACGGGCGAAGGGGAGGATCTCATCGTCGAGACCTTGGGCCGCCTCCTCAGGGGCGCGACACCCCAAGAGATCGCCACCTCCGCAAGACCCATGCCCGTGAAGGATCTCGCCACTCTGCCCTCCCCGTTCCTGGATGGCACATTGAGGATGGCCGACTACGGTGGCGCGCTCTGGGAATTGTCCCGGGGCTGCCCTTTCACCTGTGATTTCTGTTTCGAATCCCGCGGCACAGCGGGCATCCGCAGGGTTCCCATGGACCGGGTGGAAGCCGAGTTGGATCTCTTCGCCGCCAGCGGAATCAGCGAGGTCTTCGTGCTGGACCCCACCTTCAACTACCACAAGGCCAACGCGAAGAAGGTGCTGCACCTCATCGCGGTGAAGGCCCCGGATATCCACTTCTTCTTCGAGATTCGCAGCGAATTCATCGACCGGGAAATGGCCGGGCTCTTCGCGGCCATCCGGTGTTCCCTACAGATCGGCCTGCAGAGCGCCCACGACGAGGTGCTCCGGAACATCAGCCGCAGTTTCGATCCCGCAGATTTCGAGGCCAAGATTCTCCTCCTTCACAATGCTGACGTCACCTACGGCTTCGACCTCATCTACGGGTTGCCCGGCGACTCCCTGGAAGGCTTCCGCGCCAGCCTGGATTTCGCCATGAGCCTCGTCCCCAATCACATAGACGTCTTCCGCCTCTCCGTCCTCCCGGGCACCCGCCTGGCCGAAACCGCACCGGCGCTGAATCTGGAATACGAGGCATCCAACCCCTATCATGTAATCGCCTCACCGACCTTCAGCGGGGAGGACATGGCGCTGGCCGCACGGATCGCTCACGGCTGCGATGTCCTCTACAACCACGGCAAGGCCGTGCCCTGGTTCGGCATCATCCTGGAAGCCCTGGAAATGTCGCCAGCGGAGGTGTTCGAGCGCTTCGCCACCTGGCTCGAATCCCACCCTTCCGAAGATCTCACCCAAACGCAAAGGGATTTCATTGGGTCCCTCTTCGAGGAAAGGGGCGACTCCCTGAGGGGAAGCATCGCCGCGGACATCATCAGCTACTTCGGCTATTCCGCAGAGCTGATGGACGCCCGGCCGATGGAGTCGGGCCGCCAGGATACTCCTTCCCGCCGCGTAGCCTTCAACCACGACCCCGTAGACCTGCTGGCGCAGATGCAGGCCGGAACGATCAGCCTGGAGGAACTCGTCTTCACCCTGCCGGGTAAGGCCTGTAATGCAGTGCTTTCTGTAAACGAAGGAACGATCGACATCCAGACTCTGCACGTGCCGCAGTCCGGGCACCGGTTGAACCACTGAATCCTGCGTTTTGATGGGATCACGTGAATGGGCTGCTGCCCGCAGGATCTGCAAGCGATGGGTTCGGGGGTGTGCAAAAAAACTGTGGGGAGACGGTTGTCTCCCCACAGGCGGGATCGGAAAAACTCAGAAATGAGGCTTCACTGCTTCTGAACCGGCTTTTCACTGTTTACATAATATCTCGTATCCGGAACAGGTTTTTACCGTTTTTTTACTTCTTGGCCTTGGCATCCTGCGCGGCGTAGTAATAATCGAACTCCTGCACGGCAATCACCCCATCGCCGTTTTTGTCGAGGTCTTTAAACTGTTTCTTGGCCGCTGCCAGGAATTCATCCATGGTCACTTTGCCGTCTTTATTGGTATCCATATCGCTGTAGCGGGCCATCCAGAAGGCAACACATTCATCCTTCCCGATTTTGCCGTCCTTGTTGGCGTCGATTTTCTTCATCGGCTTCGCCTTCGCCTTTTTCGGAGCCTTGGCGTCGGGGCCACAATAGTAGGCGACAAATTCCTGGGCCACCAAGGCATTGTCTTTGTTGGCATCCATGTTACTGAATTGCTGCTTTGAGCTGGCCTCGAATTCGGCAGCCATGATCTTGCCGTCCTTGTTGGCGTCGATGTCACTGAAACGGCCCTTCCAGTAGGCGTCATATTCCGCCACGGTGATGATGCCGTCGCCATTGGTGTCGATCTTGGCAAACGCCGTCTGCGTGACGACGGGCGACTTCCCTTGGGCCATGGCGACTCCTAGGCCAACTGCCAGGACCAGCAGGACAACCAACCCCATTCCGCATACCTTTCTCATATCATTCCTCCTTAGAATTTTTGCCCCCGCGGTTATGACTGCGATACCAATTCTTTACTTCTTGGGCGCCTCAATAACTACTGCCAGCGCCTCGGTGTAGCGGACCACAATATCATCACCCTTCTTCAGACCTTTGAGCCCCTTGACGTTCTTGGCGACCTTCATGGTTTTGGTCTTGCCGTCAGGAGTGGTAATCGTCACGGCGCCTTTCTTGGCGTCCACAGCGTCAATCTTGGCTTTGAGCACGATGGTATCTGTCACGAGCATCCCGGGCTTGGCGCCCTTGGGCGCCAGGGTCACAGTTTTGACCTCTTCGCCGCTGGCCGGTGCTCCGGCCTTCTGGAGGTAAACCGCCAGGGCTTCCACGAAGGTGACCTTGAGCAGGTCTCCCACCTTGATCTGAGCGAAATTTTTGACTTCGGGACCGCAGGTGATGGTCTTGGACTTGCCGTCCATTTCGAGGGTCACCGTCCGCTTGGCCGCATCGATGGCCGTTACTTTCGCCGTCGCCTTAATGGTATCAACCACCATGGCTCCCGGCTCTCCGGCCGTTTTCTTTGCCGCTTTTGCTACCTTCGCTTCCGGTTTCGCCGCCGGAGCCGCCTGATCGGCTGCGAACGCAAACGACGTCCCCACCGCCAGCATGGCGGCCATTGCTAATACAGTCAACTTCTTCTTCATTCCCTACCTCCTGTTGGTTAATGTTCTCACGGGCAATCCCGTGGATTCTATCTTAAATGGTTTTGCCGCAGACTGCGAGGCAACGCTGTCAGCGACCCCCTTTGATAATATATAATTCCTATAAGGATGGACATTAAGGGGTCCGATCTTGTATGTCAAGGAAATACTGCCAGAAGCAGAGAAACGCTACAGCTCGGTAACGTATGCCGGATCATGGATGCTGCTATCTGTTATCTTCAAAAACGAAGGAATCGTCGGGTGCCTCACTGGCCGGTCCCCATCCATACCCGAGCGCTTTCATGCAGTCATTCATCCGATCTTTGATGGCAGATTCCTCCACCGGCTTTCCCGCATCGGCTCTGTACTTAGCCACATTATCCTCGCACTGGAACTTGTCATTCTGAAAGTTCAATGAAGCCTTCTGGTCATGATGATACCAGACATACCTGGTGCAACCGCTGAAGCTAATCAACAAAAAAACGATGATTAGCCCGATTAAAATACCCTTTGCCGAGACACAATTTCCATAAGACTGCATGTCAACCTCCCTTAAATAATCATTTGACTGCCCGATGACGATCACTGATCATAACCGAACTCTTTAACCAATCGCTCGCTGTGTGTCCAGTCCTTTTGAACCCGCACAAACAATTCGAGGAATATCTTGGTGGCAAAAAAACGTTCCATATCGAGACGGGCCGCCGTTCCGATTTTTTTCAGCATAGATCCTTTCTGGCCGATAAGGATCTTTTTCTGGGAATCCCGTTCAACATGAATGGTGGCCTGGATGCGGATTAGATTCTTCGCTTCCACTTCCTGGAAGGACTCTACGACGACCGCCGTCGCATAAGGAATTTCGCGGTGCGTCAAAAGAAGTATTTTTTCTCTGACAATCTCGGCGGCGATAAATCTTTCCGAGCGGTCAGTGAGCATATCTTCAGGGAAGTAGGGCGGTCCTTCCGGGAGGAGATCCCGGATTTCCTGAAGCAGGTCAGGGACGCCGTCGCCGGTCCGGGCGCAAACGGGAAAGAACGCATGGAAGGGAAAAGCCAGGCGGGCTTCGTCAATGAGAGGTAGGAGCGTGTCTTTTTTGACAAGATCGATCTTGTTGATTACCAGGATCGCCCTTTGACGATAAGGTGTGAGAGATTCGAACAAGGCCCGGTCCTCAGGGTAGATACGGTTGCCGGCCTCAATAAGCACCATGAGCATATCGACATCGCCAAAAACATTTCTGGCTGTTTTCACCATGGCCGTATTCAGGGGATTATGAGGATCATGAATCCCCGGGGTGTCCAAGAAAATCATCTGTCCATCGACAAGATGCTTGATCCCCATGATCTTGTTTCTCGTTGTTTGCGGTTTGGGGCTTGTGATGGCAATGGTTTCCCCCATGATGCTGTTGAGAAGCGTTGATTTGCCCACATTCGGTCTGCCCACGATGCCGATGAAGCCCGATTTGAACATGCTTATTTTCCCTCGTCCTTTCAGGAGATGCTGTAATTGAAGGTCTGATCCCCAGGTTTGATCTCCAGCGCCGCAAATTGGAATTGTTTCTGTAATAGCTCGATATTGCGGTTCTTATTACCGCGGAAGGCGCTTTCCTGCCTTGCCGGCACATACATGATCAGCCTTTTGTCACGGACATCGGCGCCGTCAAGTAATGTTAAGGCCCGCTCCAGCCAGAGGGCCTCGGCGACCAGGGATCCGAAGGCGGGGTGATATGGCCCCCCAAGAACGGCGCCGGGACTGGTCATCATATCCGTTGTCTGGAGGCCCAGGCGGATGACCGTGATCTCTGCCTTTTGAAAACGTCGGCAGGCCTCCTTGCAGAGATCAACTGCCTCCCCGAGCGATAAGGGCTGATAGCGTCCCCGCCGGAAGTCTTCTGCCAGCGGCGTGTCTGTTAAAACCAGGGTGGGATGAATCCTCACGCCGTCAGGGCGCCGTGCAATGGTTCGAGCTATGGTTTCACCAAAACCCCGGCGGTTATCTCCGGGCAAGCCCACCATCAGGTGCAGGATCACCTCAAAGCCGTTACTTTTCAGGAGTTCGACGGCACATTCAACATCCTCCGCGTTGTGTCCACGCTGTGAAGCCTCCAGAACACTGTTGACAAAGGACTGAGCGCCCAGTTCTATGGTTTTGACGCCAAAAGCCGCCAGGCGCTCCATGTCAATAATATGCAGGGCGTCGGGGCGAGTCGAAATCCTGATACCTTCCACAGCACCCTTTTCCACATGACAATGCGCCAGACCAAGGAGGCGGTCCTGTTCCGCAGCCGCCAGGCCCGTAAAATTTCCCCCGTAAAAGGCAATCTGTACCTCTTTTGCCGGCTTTGCCTTGCGGGCGCGGGAAGCTAAAAAGGCTCTGATCTTTTCATGAAAAGATTCGTCCGTCCAATCAGCCGGTCCCTGATCCCCGGAGATCTGCTGGTTACAGAAGACGCAACGGTGTGGACAGCCACGGTTTTGGATAAAGAAAGGAATGATCATGATGCTTGGGTGGTCTCAAAATATTCCAGGACTTTTCTCGCGGCCTGCTGCTCCGCTTCCTTTCTGCTTTTACCTGTACCCGTTTCTTTCACGGACTCGGCCACCGCCAATTCCACTTCGAAGATCTTGTCATGATCAGGTCCGTATTCATTGAGCAGTTGATATTTCGGCGTCTCGTGAAAACGGCTCTGGCAAAGTTCCTGGAGGGCAGATTTATAATCCCGAAAGGGGGTTACCCCTCCTTGCCCGGTGATAATCATCTCTGCAAACAGGTCGGCAATAAGCCGGGAGGCTTGTGAATATCCACCGTCGAGATAGACGGCGGCTATGATGGCTTCGAAGGTGTCGGCGATGAGGGATGTTTTTCCCCGACCCCCGGAAGCCTCCTCCCCCTTGCCCAGGAAGAGATGATTTCCCAGGCCGAATCTCCTGCCCAGGGCCGCCAGGGATTGTTCATTGACCAGGGCCGCCCGCATTTTGGAAAGCTGGCCTTCCGTAAAGTCGGGAAAACTCCTCATCAGGAGATCGCTTATGCATAGCTGTAGAACGGCGTCCCCGAGGAACTCCAAGCGTTCATTGTCCTGGCAGGAAAGGGACGGATTCTCATTGGTATATGAGCGGTGGGTAAAGGCGTTGACAAGAAGCAGGGGGTCCTGAAAAACATATCCCAACGCCTGTTCGAGATCTTCAGATGTCTGTGTTTTTTCATTATCCATGATGTGCTCTTCCTACCAGTCCCCCGGAGCTCAGCGATTCAGGTTTTACGGAGACAATGGTGTTGATCATTTCAGCTCGTCCGTCCTGAAGCAGCACCGGCAGGTAATTGTGTGAAAACCCCTTTAAATATCCGCTGGAGCGATCTTTTCTTCTTTCAATAAGCACCGGCAGGGTTGATCCGATAAATCTTTCCAGGAATGCCTGGCGTTTCACCATTCCTAATTGCCGGAGCGTTTGTCCGCGTCTTTTTTTATCTTCCTCCCGCACCTGATTTCCCATCCGGGCCGCCGCCGTTCCCGGACGTCGCGAATAAGGAAAAACGTGGAGATACGCGATGGGCAAGGACTCAATCAGGGCCACTGTATTTTCAAATGCCTTTTCATCTTCTCCCGGGAAACCGACCATAACGTCCATTCCCACGGTCATATCCGGTCTGCTCGCACAAACCTTCTCCGCTAGGTCACGGAAAAAAGCGGCATCGTAATTGCGCCCCATTCTGGACAAAATCCCGTCATCCCCGCTTTGCAGGGGAATATGGAGGTGTGGACATACGATACGGGCGCTTTTCATGATTCCCTGGATCTCCTCCGTTATTTCCCTGGGTTCAAGGGAACTCAGGCGCAAACGTTCAATGGTCTGGCGTTCTTCCACCTGGTGCAATATCCCGGCGAGAGAGGATCCATCCTGCCGGTCTTCTCCAAAAGCCCCTAAGTGGATGCCGGTCAGGACGACCTCACGGTATCCGTTTCGGGCCAGGGCCTGAATCCGTTCCAGGACCTCTTCCTTCCCGATGCTGCGGCTCCGTCCCCGGGCATACGGGACTATGCAGTAGCTGCAAAAGGCGTTGCATCCATCCTGAATCTTCAGAAAGGCCCGTGTGTGCCCAGGGAATCCGGATACGGGACGGATTCCCCAGTCCGTTATTTCCCCCCCGATATCGCCTACCTGGACGAATTTGACAGGTCCGGATGTCTTCCCGATCTGTGTGTTTTTCTTGATTTCCCCGATAATTTCGACAATACGATCCTTTTCCAGGGTTCCGGCCACGACCGTCACCCCGGGCATGCCGGTAAATACATCCGGAGCGGTCTGGGCGTAGCATCCCGTGACAATAATGGCGGCCAGGGGATTTCGTTTTCCGGCCCGGCGGATCAGTTGACGTGATTGGTAATCTGTCCGCCCGGTTACCGTACAGGTGTTAATAATGTAAAAATCGGCCTCCTCAAGGAACGGTACGAGGCGGAAGCCATGTTTTTCAAGGGATTCGCCCATTGCCGCCGATTCATATTGATTCACTTTACAGCCCAAAGTCATGATCGCTACCCGCATATCGATAACCTTAGCCGTTGCTCGATTCTTTTGTCAAGACGAAAGGATAACTGGATTTTTTCTAAATTTTCCGCTAAGAAAAAACTCAACGTACTGAAATATTTATACCAGGTTGCATTCAAAAGGATAACGAGGCGTCGATTCATGGAAACAATATGGTCCTTCATTCATAGTCATCAGTTTGCCGTCATTGCCGTTATTACTGTTGCCTTGATCATTATTTATTTTCTATTCAAGAATCTGATCAAGCTGGCCCTGTTATTTCTCCTTATCCTGATACTGACGGGGAGCTATTTCTATTTTACGGCCCCCAGGAAATCCCCCGAGGATCTGACCAACGCCATTAAAAAGACCCAGGAGCAGGCAGGGCAGGTGATCGACACAGGGAAAGGCGCCTATGATAAGGGCAAGGAAATCATTGGTAAGGGCGTGGAGATCACGGACAGTGTCGGCAAGGCGATCAGTAAAGACAAGGAGGCGACCCGCAAAGATTGAGCATGTTTAGAAAATATTGACCTCCATGGCCCGGACCGGACAGGCTGAGACGCAGAGTTCACAGCCGTTGCATTTCTCGGCGTCAAATAACACCCGTTGCGTGTCCATTTCAAAGAACAGGGCATCGGTAGGGCAGAAGGCGGTACAGGCGCCGCAGTGCACGCACTTGTCGACGTTCTGGTTGACGCTCTTGGATAGGGGCTCGACCTTAAGACCTTGTTCTTTGAGATAGCGGATCCCGTTGTTAAAATTTTCCGGGCTGCCGCTCAATTCCAGAACAATGATGCCTTCCCGTTTGGGGAAGATCCGGGCTTTAAGGATATTGAAGACCAGGTCATGGATTTTAACAAGCTGACAGATGATAGGTTGATCAACATTCTCGGCGGTATAATGAATGACAATTTTCCTGGATACTCTCTGTTCATCCTCCATGATCTCTCTCCCGTCTCGCTTTCTTGGGGTGATGTTATGGGAATGGTCGTTTCTTGTCAAGGTTTTCATGAAAATGCTCGTTCTCTATGTCTTTCCCGTTTCGCCGTTTCTTTTTTCCGGGGAATCGGGAGGGCTCGGGAAAATGTCAAAGAAAGGCTTGAAGGGATTGATGGCTGAGTAGTCAATGTCCCGATCCAGCCACTTTTTGAACTGGCTATCCGTCATCGTCCGATAGGACAGATAGTTTTTCAGTACCTGTTCCAGATATTTTTGAAAAAATTCATTGAGAATATTTTCGCCATACTGGATAATAAGATGGAGAAGCGGCAAGGGCAGAAGGAAATTTCGCTTTCTTGATTCTTCAAGAATAATCTGAGTCAGGATGAAGGAGGTAACGTCTTCCTTGGTCTTGGCGTCGATGACTTGAACCTGGCGGCCCTCCCGGATGGTGCGGGTGATATCATCAAGATTCACATAGCTGCTTTTTGCCGTGTCGTAGAGTCTGCGGTTTCCATATTTTTTATAGAGGAGCTTTTCTGGCATATTTTTTTCTCGATTATTGGTTATCCCCATAACAGGGATATTGACATAACGCAACAAATACTTTTTTATTTAGCGACTGGGTTCGCCGGTTGCATTGTATAATGAAAGAAGATGTACTCAATATTAAAGTTGTTTTTCGATTAATAAGGATACTGATGTTTGTTTGGATTGGAAAATAAATATTGTGCGTTGCAACATTTTTCCCTTGACAAACCGAAAAATGGGCTTATATTAGGTGAAAAAACAAGCAGGAGGTATTACAACCATGGAACAAGGAAAGATTGCAAAACAGATGGTCGATTTTCATAAGGCCACATTCGACAACACCTTTAACGCAATGTCGATTATGCAGGAGCAGACGGAACGGATGGTGGGCATGTTTCTCGAACAGTCTCCCTGGGTCCCGGAAGAAGGGAAAACTGCGATTCAAGATTGGGTAAAGGCTTACAAGAAGGGTCGGTCGGATTTCAAGACTTCCGCCAACGATAGTTTCAAGAAGGTGGAAGATTTTTTTGCGGGTTTCAACAAGCAGGCCAAGGAAACAAAGGTAAAAGAGGGCAAGTAGCCTGAATAAACAAGAAAAAGGAGGAAACAAAATGGATCCGAAGCAGATTTCAAAACAGATGTTCGATTTCAACAAGATGGCTTTTGAAAAGTCCTTCTCGGCCATGGTGGTCATGCAGGATCAGGCGGAAAAGATGTTCAACATGTGGCTGGAACAGAACAAGTGGTTTCCCGAGGAAGGGAAGAAGGCCATGGGGGAATGGGTGAAAACCTACAAGAAAGGCCGTGAGGACTTTAAGGCCAAGGTTGAAGATGGTTACGGGAAAATGGAAGAGTACCTGGCCCCAAAGGAAAAATAGAACGATAATATATTCTTGACGGCGGCGCAAAAAGTCTGAAATTACCGTTTTTAGTCATTCCGGCGAAGGCCGGAAAACGAAGTTTAATGTTCATAATCCAGTGTTTGCAAGAAGTTCTGGCCCCCGCCCCGGTTTTCACCGGGGTGACGCGCCGGGGTGACGGTGTGTGTGGCTTTTTGCGAGTTCGTCAGTCTTGATTAGGAAAGAAATACTGTTTTTATGATGTCTAATTTTAATCAACAGGCATTAAGCCGCACAGCGTCCGTCTATACCGGGAGGTTCAGAGAAACTCCCGGGAAAATGCTGGGGGTTACGGTGGATATGCTCAAGGCCGGTCAGCTCTACGGATTGGGAGTTCTTGTCTATGCGGCCGATTTTATGGTCCCCTTCTGGACAGC
Organism: Deltaproteobacteria bacterium; assembly: GCA_026388335.1. Taxonomy (GTDB): domain Bacteria; phylum Desulfobacterota; class Syntrophia; order Syntrophales; family UBA8958; genus UBA8958. Next base: position 8,830 of record JAPLJZ010000046.1, on the reverse strand, counting down.
ATGGCAAGGCTTCAACCGTCTCGAAAAGGAAAAACTGTCAAGCACCTTCCCCCTCCAGAGTGCTGCCGACTACTATGAATTGTTACAGTTCAATCTCCAGATCGCTGAGCAGGGAATGACGGGGTCTCTCAAGGGCTTCCGGGATTTCTACAAGAAAGAAACAGCGAGGGCCCTCATTTCTCTACTCAATAGCCTCTATGGGGATGAAAACGACGACATTCCTGATTATGCAGCCAATTTGGCTCGCCTCACCGATAACGTCATCAATCAGTATCCCGAAGCTATAAAGAAGATAGGCGGGGAATTCGGATTTCACTTCGATGACGGGGGGTATATCAAGACGGCAGAAACGGAGCGGTTTGTCCTGTATCAGGTTCTTTCCCGGGACCAGAGCATCCGTCCCCGGAAAGATGGAAAACCGATCATGATTATTCATCCTTACGTCCTGGGGCCGAATATTCTGGCCTTTTTGCCCGACGAGAAGAAAAGCTATGTCCACGCCTTTGCCGATCAGGGGATCCCGACCTACATCCGTATCCTCAAGGACATCCAGACGACGGAGGCGGTGCAAGTAATGACGGGCGAAGATGACGCCCGCGACACCCGCCGGCTCTGCGAATTGCTGAAAGCAACCCATGGCCGTTCGGTTACCCTGAATGGTTTCTGTCAGGGCGGGTTCATGGCCGTCCTGGATATCCTCTCCGGTGAACTCGATGGTCTTGTGGACGCCCTTATAACCTGTGTCGCTCCCATGGACGGTACCCGGAGCAAATCCCTCGTGGAATACATGCAGCATTTACCCTCCCGATTCCGGGATCTCAATTATGCCAGCAAGAGTCTGCCCAATGGAAACAGAATTGTCGACGGCAAGGTTATGAGCTGGGTCTATAAGTTAAAGAGCATGGAGAAAGAGGCGCCCTTTGTAATTCTCCATCGGGATCTCAGCAACATTAGAGGTTCGGAAATCGGTAAAACGGCGGCGGCCATGAACCACTGGCTGATCTATGACCGGATGGATCTTCCGGAAGGGATCACGAAACTCAGCTTCGATTCCTATACGATTCCTGTGGCTGAAGATGGAACCCTGCCGGTCAAGCTTTTCGGTAAAACCCTTAATTTTAAAGGTATCAAAGAAAAGGGAATCCCCTGGCTCCTCTGTTATGCGGAAGGGGATGATCTGGTTGACAAGGATGCCGCCCTGGTTCCTGCGGATTATGTCGATGTGGAAGTGACGCCCTTTCCGAAAGGACACGGGGCGATTGCCACATCCTGGTCTGATCCGCGTTCGGCGTGCGCTCTCCACACCCGGTTCGGTAATGGTTACCGGGGGCCGGTGCGTTTCCAGCTTGATCTGGAAGAAGGGAAGATGAACAGCAATGGATCGTAATTTCTATGAATTCTGGGGACAGTTGTTTCAGAATCTGGCCAAAGGCCAGAAACAGATCGAGGATTTCAGAAAATGGTTCGGTCAGGGACTGGTGGGCTATGAATCTTTGACGGCCATGTTCCGCAAGGCTTATAATATGGACACGGTCGAAGAGGGATCGCCGGATTACACGGAATTCTGGCAAAAGTCAGTGGAAACCTTCCAGAAATCCTTCCGGGAAAGCCTTGCCCTGATGGAGGTTGTACCCAAGAAGGAGTATGAAACCCTGGCCCTGAAATGCGCTGCCCTCGAAAAGACCGTGGCCGAGCAGGAAGAGACCATTCGCAGCCTGAGGAGGCTCCTGTCTGAAGAGGGGCTCGGATCTCCCGCCGCCCTCGATGACCTCCAGGAACTGATGAAAAAGCAACACACCCAGTTCCAGGATCTCTTGAAAAATATGGCGGTCCTGTTCGATCAGGAAACCAAGGTTGACCGCTCCGGGAAAAAGAAGCACTAACGAATCAATCACAGACGGTTTCAATAAAAGGGGACACCATTGAATGGTGTCCCCGGAAGAAAGCGGTCCTGACGAAGGCGGAAGTGCAACGCAGCCTATGGACTTTTTCCGAAGCCGTTAAACTTTCGGAGCTTTGGGAGGACTTACCAGCGCCTCTCCGTCCAGAACAAGGGTCCCGTCCTGATTCCGGCAGGTGGTCCGGAGGCGGAGCCGGTTCTTCTCCTTAATGATTTCTACAACCTCGGCCCTGCCGGTAATTGTGTCTCCCATACGTACCGGGGCGAGAAAGTTCAATTCCTGACGAAGATAGATTGTCCCCGGACCAGGCAATTGCATGCCCAGAATGGACGATATGAAACCCGCCGTCAGCATCCCGTGGGCGATCCGGGTCTTGAAGAAAGTCCCGGCAGCATAGGATTCATTGATATGGGCCGGATTGAGATCCCCGGTAATCCCCGCATACAGGTAAACATCCGTTTCCGTCACTGTCTTGGCAAACTCGGCCGCATCCCCTACTTTAATGGCATCAATGGTTTTCCCGATCATTTTCCCCTCCCCATAAATTTATGATCCCCGCAACATAGCGCCGCAGGCGCCCGCCCTCGTGAAGACGGGAAACTTTCCCCGGAGTCGCTAAAACCAGCACTTGTAGGTCCAGGCCGATTCTTTCATATCCTGCAGATCATTCTTCAACATGAGGTAGAGGCAGGCATTCTGGATGGCCAGCCCTCCCTGGTAGGCAAGTGCCGAGACAAGTTCGATTTCGTCTTCCGAAAAAACCTTCTTCGTGCTGCTATAAAGGCGCAGGACGCCAATGACGTCCTCCTTGGCCTTTATCGGTACACAGAGGATAGAGACAATGCCTTCTTCTTTTTTCTCCTGCTTGTATTGAACACCCTTGTCTGTATATGCATCGATTATGGCAACGGGTTTGCCTTTGAGGGCTACGGCAATGCTTTTTTCCGCTGATATTGGCCCTTTTTTTAGATACTTATCGCTTAGACCATAACTGGCCACCAGTTGCAGAACCGTCTTTTCATCATTGAGCAGGCGGATCGAAGCGGCCTTTACACCCAGGGACTTGGCCACCTCTTCCGTCAGGGTCTGGAGAATAGCCTTGATATCGAGGCTCGAGGCGATATCTGCTGCCAGATTCAGGAAAAGCCTCGTATTGCTCCGGAGCTTCTCAACCAAGCGTGCATTTTCAATGGCCAGGCCCCCCTGTTCCGCGAGGACACGGAGAAACTCGATCTCTTCCTTGTCAAATTCCCTGATTTTTGAGGTATACATGGCGAGCACGCCGATGAGTTCGCCCTTGACCTTTGCCGGGACAACGAGGATGGAACCGATACCTTCCGCCTTTTTTTTATCCAGATTTTTCAGGCGCGGATCAGTCGTCGCATCGTGGTAATAGATGAAGCCGTCCTTCATCAGGGTCGGGGCAATCTTATCGGCATATCCATAACCTGCGTGCAGATACTGCTGCGATAATCCCTTTTGCGCGACGACCGGGTAGTTTTCCTTTCCCTCGTCAACCAGAAACAGGCAGACCGCCTTCACCTTCATGGTATCCAAGGCGCTATCCACGATCAACTGGAACAGAACTTCCATGTCTTTGGTTGTCCCAAATGTTTCACTGATTTTTCTAATGGTCCTGAAATAGCTTTGTTTTTCCGCCATGGCTTTTCCCCTCTCCTATATCGTTTCCTGAATGACCTGCGTTAAGGACGGCTTGATGGTCTGTTCCTTCCTCGTGGGTCTTGGCCTTTCGGGTCTTGGCCTTGCGGTCCGTGCGGGCTTTTTCTCTGCCGCCGGATGGGAAGGCCTTTTTAATCGTGAGGCTGGGGAAGGCTGCTCCCCTATTGCTTCACTAACCACGGCAACGGGGCGCTGCTCGCCGTCCCGCTCCCGCAACCACCTGATGATCTTGGGGGCAAACTCCCGCTGGCACTTTGAGCTGACATAAATGCCGATATGCCCGGTGTCCAGGCTGACGTCCTCGGTGTCGGAACTGCCGACACATTTTGTGAGCATATTACATGCCTCCGGGGGAACGAGGTGATCGTACATCCCATAGTAATTCAACAGGGGCATGGTGATTTTTTTCAGATCAACGCGGCGTCCCCCGATCTCAAGCTTGTTCTGAATCAGGAGGTTCTTTTTATAGAAATCATTGGCAAACTGGCGGAAGGTTTCCCCGGGGACATCGGGACTGTCAAAGATCCATTTCTCCATGCGGACGAAATTCTCCACAAAGGACTTACTCCCCATGCTCTCGAAGAACCCCACATATTTGTCGATCATGAGCCGGGCCGGATTCAGCATCAGAAAGCCGAGGTTCATCACATCGCCGGGGAGATTGCCGAAGGTGTCAATGATCTTGTCCGTGTCGATGGCCCGCATCCAGATATGGAGGAGGCCCTTGTCCGTATCGAAGTTGGTCGGGGTCACGGTGGTTATGAGATTTTTGATCTTTTCCGGATGGAGGGCGGTATAGATCACACAGAACGTGCCGCCCATGCAGATCCCCATGAGATTTATCTGGGGGGCCCCGGTCTTTTCGAGGATATAATCCACGATATTGTCCATGTACCCGTTGATATGGTCGTCGATGGTGACAAAACGATCCTGTCTGGTCGGGTAGCCCCAGTCAATCATATAGAGATCGATGCCGCCATTGAGAAAGGTCTGGACGACGCTCCGGTCCGGCTGTAGATCGAGCATCGTTTCCCGATTGATGAGGGCGTAGGTTACCAGAAGCGGCGTTTTCAGGGTTACATCACCGGGGGTGCGGTAATGTTTCAGTTTTACCCGGTCCTCTTCATAGACCACATCGTAGGGAGTCGTGGCCATAGCGGTTTCAAGGGGGCCAAGGAGCACCTCGGAGGCCTTGGTTGCCGTATCCTGAGCTTTCTCGGCTTCCGCGGCGATATTGGCTAAAATCAGGTCCAGGGAAATCTTCGGTTGATCCATAATATCCACCTCTTTTTTAACCAGTTAAGATGATTCTGCCGCCTGTGACTTATCTTTTTGGGCGAGTTTTTTTTCCAGCACCTTTATCCTCTTTTTCATCAGGTAAAGGTCCTTGTAGATATTATCCATATCCTTGTTAGTAGGAATCGGCAGACTCTGGAGTATGTCCTGAAGTACATCATTTTTAGCCCCAACATAGATTTCCATCTGGTTGATCAGCTCTCCCATGGCGGCAAGATATTCGGGTGATTTGAACAGGTTCATGTAATGCCCTTCGAGAATCTTGATCCAGAGGTTGTAATAGTCTTTTGCCTTGTCGGGGGCATTTCCCTCCTTGGAGAGGTCTTCTATCTTGTCCTGAAAGACCTTCATTGATTTTTCCATGGGCAGGTAGAGGAGATAAAGGAATTCGGAAAGGGTTGGTTTGAGGATGTTGGCCTGGTCCAGCAGATGATTTAACCTTTCCTGGTAATAGCGGGTCAATCCTAACTGAGGGATCTTGAAATATTGACTGAATTCCTCCTCGTAAATTTCCCGCCAGGCCTTAAAGACACCCTGATCCAGGTTTTCGAACTGGTAGGCCTCGGTTTTCTGGCCGATCTTCCCGGCTTTTTCCGCGACCTTTTTCTGGAGACGCGCCGATGCTTCCCAACCCGCTTTGGATATTTTCATGAAAAATTCCGGCAGGGTGTTGAGACCCTTGAGAATAGCATCGGCCATCTGGGGATCATTGAGGGCGGACGAGGCAGACTGCATACGCTTCAGCGTTGCTTCCATGGATTCGGCATAGCGATTTTTCTTGCCCTCCTGATCGGGGGGAACAAAGTCTGGCGCCGATGCGGGGCCGGCCTTGAGCATGGAGGTCCAGAAATCCGAGGAAGCCTTCATCCACTCCTGCATCATGGCATCCATATTGCCTTTTTCCGATTTGTTTTCTTCCATCCGAAGCACCTCTTTTTTATAAGAAAGCTAATGAGACTTTTGCCTGTTAAAGATCGGGGGGTGAGACTACTGAAATAGGTGAATCATGATATTATGGGCAGGCCTGTTTGTCAATAGGGAAATGACCACGATAGGGCGCCTCAAACGCTGCTGAGCACCTCAAAGGGTTGCTCGATTTCGGGGAAAGTCGGGACGCCAAGCGGTTCAAGATAATTCTTGCACTCATCCATATATTTCTTGTCGGCGCTGAAGGTTACAATGAGGGGCTTGTCGGGATACCGGTTTTTCAGGTCCAGGATAAAGTCGTAGGACGGGATTCCTGTGTCCTCCGTCAGCATGAGGATGGGGATCACCGCATCAATGTTTGGATCCTTCAGCACCGCTTCCATTCCTTCCCTGTATCCGAATTCGACACCGTGGACCGAGGCGGAGGCCCAGATGTCCACCGGATTTCGCATCCGGATAAAAGGAGGGCTGATATCATGAAGGCGCCGGACGGTGGCAGGTTCAATTTCGGGGACATCAAGGCCCAACCGGACGCACAGATCGGACAGCACCACAAGCATGGCCCCGGAAGGGGCGAGGAAGCTTACCCGGTTCCCCTTGGGGAGAGGAAGCATGGAGAAGGCCTTCCCGGCCAGGATCAGGTGGGTATAATCCCATATTCGCACCACCCCTGCCTGACGGAGCATGGCGTCAATGAGGCGATCCTCGGCGGCCATGGCCGCCGTATGGGCGACGGCGGCATGTTTGCCCGCTTCTGTGGAGCCGCTCTTCAGCATGACCACCGGCTTGCGGCGCGTGACCTCCCTGGCAATCTCCAGGAACTTTCTCGGGCGCTTGATGCTCTCGAGGTACATCACGATGGCACTCGTTTCGGGGTCATCAGCCAAATACTCCAGGGCATCGCTCTCGTCCATGTCGATCTTGTTGCCCAGCCCGATGACCCGGGAGACACCGAAGTGCTCGCCGGTCAGAATGTACTTCATGGTGTGGGTGGCGAAGTTGCCCGTCTGGGCGATGTAGGATACCTTCCCACGGCGGATCTTTCCGAGGGGGAAGAAGGTGGACGTGAATTGATGGGGCGTGGAGGTATGGCCCGATGTGTTCGGCCCGATGACACGGAGTTTTTTCTCCCTGATTATCTCGACTAATTCCTCCTGGATCTTTACCCCCTGGTCGACCTCGGCAAAGCCGCCGGCCGAGAGGACGGCATGCCGGATGCCCTTTTCCGCGCAGGCGCGCAGGGCCTGAGGTGTGTCTTTCGCGGGGAGGATGATGATCGCCAGCTCGACTCCATCGGGGAGATTCGCGATGGACGGCAGCACCGGAAGCCCCAGAATCTCCCCTCCCTTCGGGTTTACGAGGTAGATTTCCCCCCGGTATTCGTTGGCGAGAATATTTCTGATGACGTCATTGCCGGGACGGCCGGGGGTGGCTGATGCGCCGATGACCGCGACATTTTTCGGCTCAAAAAAAGGACCAAATTCTTCTTTCATCATCCTTTCCTGAGAACAACAAGGGCGTCCACGGCTACCGGCTTTCCATCCGGCCGGACCTTGAGAGGGTTGATATCGATGGCCGCCACATCTTCATATTCAAGGCCGATCCTCCCCAGGGACACCAAGACATGGCCGAGAATTTCCTGATCAATCGCTGCTTCGCCGCGGAACGGGTCCAACATCTTCCTAGCCCGGATCTCGCCGATCATTTCCCGCGCGTCCCCAAGTGTCAACGGGGCGATTCGGAAGGCGACATCGTCGAGGACCTCGGTGAAGACGCCTCCGAGACCGAACATCACGCAGGGCCCGAGTTGAGGGTCCCTCGTCAGCCCGCAGACCAGCTCTCTTGCCCCTTTGACCATCTCCTGAACCAGCAGGGTCTCACAACCCCGGATTTTCATAAGACGGAGACCCTCTTTCCTCACGTCACGGATATTCTTCAGGTTCAGGGCAATCCCCCCCACCTCGGTCTTGTGGGCCAAGTCGGCGCCACATGCCTTCAGGACGACGGGATAACCTATTTTTCTGGCCTCGGCCGCCGCTGAATCAGGGTTATCGGCAAGGCCTTCGCGGCAGACGGGGATGCCGAAAGAGGAGAGAAACCGTTTCGAATCATACTCGCTGAGGGTCGCCCGGCCCTTTGCCATCGCTTCTTTTAGCAGGTTCATCAAGGGGTCCACGCTCCTTCAGACGGTAGATTGTCTTTCCATATCGGTCGGTAATACCAATAACATAAAAACCCGCATCCTCAAACAATAAATCGCTGGACCTTCGCGAGAAGACCTTCCCGTCCGGCCTTTATGAAGATTTTCCGGCGGTCTTTTTGTCAATTGGTTTTTTGCTGATCAGCGGCAGCTCACGCAGGTCATCAACTGGCTGACCGATACGCCGGTGGTCTTGCTGATAAATTCAAGCTGCTCCACGGGTGCGAAATACCTTCCACAGACTTGGCAGGACGCCATCTTGAATACCTTGTCCCAGATGATCCGCTTACCGTCCACCGCCTCCATGCGTACGAAGCCCGTGGGGCAGACAAAAGCACAGGAACCGCAACCGATACAGGCGGAGGGATCAAATTCGACCTTCGGCTCCTCGATGTCCCTGGCCAGGCCCCGGTCCTTGAACTTCAAGGCGTTGACCCCGACGATTTCATGGCAGGTCCTGGTACACAGTCCGCAGAGGATGCAATCCTGGCTGTCCGCTGTCGCGGCCTGGACGTCGACTCCGAGCTTCTCCGCCATATCCCGGACCACCGCAGTCTGGGGATAGCGGAAATACAGAAGGGCCGCCGCCAGTTTCCGGCTTTCCCGGACGTTATCCGTGTCGGTCCGGACTTCCATGGCTTCCGCTGCTTCCGTCTGGCAGGAAGCGGCAAGCTGCCATTTGCCATTGACCTTGATCTCTACCGTACACAACCGGCAGGCGCCAAAAGAACTGAGGTCCTTGTGGTAACAAAGGGTCGGAATATCGATCTTCAGATTCCTTGCTTCCTCCAGCACCGTAGCGCCCGCCTTTGCCTGTATTTCATGT
>JAPLJZ010000173.1 GCA_026388335.1 Deltaproteobacteria bacterium | reverse complement strand
TAGGTCGCACTCCAACTTAGCAACTCGGCTTCGAAGCTGCGAGAGTTCAGCTATGGATTGCGCTGAGGTTTTTGCTTCATCATTCATGATCCGAATCTCCTCGGAACTGCTGTGTTTACAACAAAGCTACCGTTAAAAGGCCGATTAGACATACACAAATGCGAGTAAATATCCATCGAGTCGCCCCTATATATGTTTTATTCCTACAACAAATACATAGTTTTCACAACCCTCAACCCCCGTTTCACGAAAATAATCAGTTGAATTTTATCTTAAATACCGTTATGTAGTCGCTCGATTAGGAAGGATCTATGGCCAAAAAGATAGCACTTAGCGATTTAGAGCCGGGAATGATAATCGTGAAGCCCATCACGATGAAAAACGGCATGGTGATTCTCGGCGAGGGGGTGGAATTGACCCAGTCCTGGGTAGAAAGAGTCCAGGGAATGGACATTGATGGGGTTTACATCGATGCGCCTGAAGAGCAAAAGGTAACGAAAGAAGAAGCTATCGTGCAACTCGACTCCCGTTTTCAGCCGGTTGCTGACCGACCGTACATGATTCGTCTCAAAGCAATACTCAGAGAACATATTGAGGGGCTCTATGAAAAGTGAGACGATCATAAACGTCCGAAGAACGAGAATCGAAAACATCATTTCTTTGCCCACGGTCCCGGGTAATCTCAAACGCATCTCTGCCATCATCCAAAAACCAGGGCTTACCCTCGACGAGATCGGTCGTTTTGTCGCCAGTGATCCCGCACTGGCCTCGAAGGTCCTGAAAATGGTAAACTCAGCCATGTACGGCTTCCCGGGTCGAATCACCGCTGTTTCCTATGCCGTGATGCTGCTGGGATTGAATGTCGTTAAAGGGCTTCTTTTAGGAATAGCCGTCTTCGACATCATGGAACAAACGATGAGGGGGTTATGGGCCCATTCCGTAGGTTGCGCCGTGGCAGCCCGCTGCATTGCGGAAAAAAAGGGGGTCAAGGATCCGGAAGAATTTTCCATTGCCGGTCTGCTCCATGATATTGGCAAGGCCATCCTTGTGCTCGAATATCAGAAAGATTATGAAAAAGCTATGGGAGTTGCCGCTGAGGCGAAAATTCCCATCTTTGAAGCTGAAAAAAAAGTGTTCAGTAATGGCCATGCCGAAGTAGCCATGTGGCTGACGGAAAAATGGCGTTTCCCCCGGAATCTTGTGGAGGTCATCGCTTGTCATCATCGTCCCTCTCTTTCCCAAAGAGCCCCTTTGGAAACGGCTATTATCCATGTTGCTGACATTATTGTTCGAGCCCGCGGCATAGGATTTGCGGGCGATTCTTATGTCCCTGATCTGAACACGCAGGCCTTCGACCTTTTGAGCCTGTCCGATGTCGATATCAAGGATATTCTACTGAAAATAGACGACGCCACCGACGCAATTTATGAATCAACTGACTGATGGATCGGCTATGAGCACCATCGTCATTTTATCTCAAGACCCCGTTGTTTTCACTCTGCTGGAACGTTTCCTGAAGCCGGCACATCATTTGATAGTCTTTAGCGCAATGCCCGCAGCCCTAGACTACATATACACCACCATTCCCGAGCTGATAATTCTTGATATCCGCTCTACAAAGTCATCCTGCGTTTCCCTGTTGAACCAGCTCAAGGAAGATCCCATCTTCAGCCAACTCCCCGTCTTGGCGATCTTCGACGATCCCAGCCAGTTCGAACTGCTGAATACGATCCTTGTAGAAGATTATGTTTACCGAAACATGCTTGAGCAGGAAATCATCGCCCGCGTAAACTTGTGTATTAGCAGGGCAATGCGAATCGTTGAATTGAACCCCCTGACCAGGCTTCCCGGCAATAATTCCATCAACCGGCAAATCCAGGAGCGCCTCGATCGGAAGGAACCCTTTGCCTTGGCCTATGCGGATCTTGATTATTTCAAGCCTTATAACGACAAGTATGGATTTTCTCGAGGAGATGAGGTGATAAAGTTCACAGGACGGCTGATTCTTAACCTGGTTAATGAAAAACAGACCAAAGACAATTTTGTGGGCCATATCGGCGGGGATGATTATATCTTCATCATGGCCCCCCAGTTGATTGTCGAGACCTCCGAACAGATTATTCGCGCTTTCGATCAGATCATTCCCACTTTTTATGATGAGGAGGACAGACAAAAGGGAATTATATTTTCAAAGGATCGCCAGGGTCAGGAGCGCTCTTTTCCTATCATTGGCATCTCGATCGGCATTACTGATAATCAGATCCGGACTTTTGCCCATTACGGCGAGATGACCGGCGTCGCCTCGGCCATGAAATCGCTTTCCAAACAGGATGAAGGCAGCATCTACCGCATTGACCAACGACAGTAGCACCCAATCACGGCTACCAAAATCATACGTAATATCGGCGCCGAGAGATAATAGAAGGCTTTGCACAGCGTGCTTTTTCTCTTAAGCTGCCCTTCCCAGATGGAAAGCCTTCAGGTTGGCATCGACAACTTTCTTCGGAAAAACCTCCCGGAGGATTTTTTCCCACATCGTGACCTCCAGATCCAGCCATTGAGACAGGACGCCCAGGAGGGCGGTATTTTCTGCCCGCAGGTTTCCTGCCTTACGAGCGATTTCATGTGCTTTCACGACTTTTACCGTTTTAAATGATTCCTTGACAAGCTCAATGGCATTCTCCGGATAGGTCATATCCCCAAGATTTACCGCTGGAGGATAAAGCTCAAGTTCATTGATGATAATTCTACTGTCCGGTTTAAGGTAATCCAGATAGCGCAAGGATTCCAGTTTTTCAAAGGCCAGGAGAATATCGACATTCCCTTTACGTTCAATGGGGGAATAGACTTTGCGGCCATAGCGGACATGACTGGTTACGCACCCCCCGCGCTGGGCCATGCCGTGGACTTCGCTTTTCTTGACGTCCATACCCGCCTCCATCATGACCAGGCAGAGAATATCGCTGGCCCGCAGGATACCCTGACCGCCGACGCCGGCCATGAGGACGCTTTTGACTTCGGTCGGGTTTATTTTCTGTATAGTTGTTTTTTTAGCCATGATTCATTCCACCTCCACAATGGCGCCGACTTTGCAAACTTGCTGACAGATTGTACAGCCGGTGCACAAATCGGCGTCAATAAAGGAATTGCCCTCCTGCTTCTTGGCGTTTTTGATAACCTGATCGGCAGGCATATCCGAGAACTTGCGCCAGGCGATGGGTGGACAACCCAAACCAATGCAGTTTCGGCAGCCAATACATTTGTTCACGTCGACGCGCAGGGGCTTGCGGATTTCCGTCTGATGTCTTTTGAAAAGGACACAGGAACGACGGGAAATGACGACGGAGGAACCGGGTCTGGCCAGCTCTTCCCGCATGACATCTCTCGTGTTCTTAATATCGTAAGGGTCGATAACCCGCACACTGTCGATTCCGAGGACTTTTGCCAGGGCAAATAAATCCAGTTCCTTAGCCTTTACGCCCTGAAGGGTGTAGCCGGTGGCCGGATGTTCCTGCATCCCTGTCATGGCCGTGGTCCGATTGTCACAGATTACGATGACGGCATCTCCCTGGTTATAGGCCATATTGAGCAGGGGAGT
>JAPLJZ010000058.1 GCA_026388335.1 Deltaproteobacteria bacterium | reverse complement strand
AAGGACGGATAGCCCGGAATGGTCTGGTTGAGAAACTTGTGGATGTACTGGGTGTCCCAAATGAGCATCCGCTCGAAATCTGCCACCTTGCCCATGGGCCCCAGTTGCCTGGTCACCTCGACGACAAAAAATTCTTCGATCCGGGTCGCATAATCCCGGACCAGGGCCTTTCTTCCCGCCTCGTCCAGATTCGCTAACTTGCCTTCCTTATCGAGCTCTTCGATCCATTGACCGGCTGTTTCCTGAAACATGCTGCTTCTCCCTCCCGGATTAACGAGGTTATTCCGTTTCAAATCATTGATAACATTTTGTCCTATATGCGATTCCCGCTCGGAGGGCAAGACCGAAAATGCCCTTTTGCCGGTCATTTTATCCTTGACAAAAGCTGCGATAGCATTTATGTTTTCCATCATTTGATGGAAGCAAACAGTGGAACATACTGATGGCCACACCCCTCGAAAAAGCCCATAAAGACCCCGAATCAATGAAGGCCCGCATCCTGGCGGTCGCCTGCCGGATCTTCGGCGAATACGGCTTCCACGGAACGACCACGCGGATGATCGCCCAAGAGGTCGGTATCGACATCTCCACCCTCCACTACCACTGGGGAGAGAAGAAAGATCTCTACGAGGCTGTGATCCTCGACATCAACAAGGATCTCGGCCAGAAACTTATCGACGTCGAAAAAATCATCCACGGCCTGCCGTTGGGCGAGCGCATGGCCATAGCCATCGACACCATGACGGATTATTTCTTCGCCCGCCCCGAAATATCCAATATCATGCTCTTCCGCTATATCGCCAAAACCCGGGACAATGTCGATCTGCGGGTCCCCGAATTCACCGCCGATATCGCCCGCTCCATGGGACTAGCCAAGAAATCCTTTAATTTAGCGGACAGTATGCCTGATTCCCGCGTAAATTCAGCAGCCAATCTCCCGAATTACACGCCGCCCCGGGCCATGCTTGAGGTCCTCGCCGTGATGAACGCCATCCATAACTTCATCTCCGGAGAGAATTTCTTCCGCCCCATGGTTAACCTGGAGCGGGAGGAATACATCAAGGCCGTGAAAGAAACGCTGAAGTTTGTTTTAATTCCCGCCTTCGTCCAGAGAGAGGGAGAAACAAGGCAGAGCTAAGCCCCGGTCTGTGCTAAATTATCATTCTCGCGCAGGCGGTAATCCAGGCGAATTACCGAATTCCGGATCAAGTCCGGAATGGCAGAAAGCTGGTAGTGAGACTTTTTGCAAGTATGTCAATAACGGCAGACATCTAAAAAAGACGACAAGAAAAACGAACAGGAGGTAATAATCATGGCGATCAATTTGGAAGCAATCGGCAAGAAGATCGGTCCCGTCACCAAGACCTATGACTGGAAGGACGCGGTCCTGTATGCCCTCGGGGTGGGGGCGGGTTTTGACGAATTGGATTATGTTTACGAAAAGAACCTCAAGGTTATACCGAGTTTTTCCGTCGCCAGCATCTTCGATTTCTTCTGGCACGTGGCCGGAGCCTCCAACGTCAACCTGGCCGGCATCCTCCACGGCGAGCAGGACATCTTCTTCTACCGCCCCATTCCCACCGCGGGAACCCTGACAACGGAAGGGGCCGTCACCCGCTACTACGACAAGAAGGACAAGGGTGCCATCGTCATCGCCGAGGGAGACACCTGCGACGCCACCGGCAAGAAGCTCTTCAAGAATATCATTACCATCTTCAGCCGCCTCGACGGCAATTTCGGCGGCGAGGAGGGAACAGCCGCACCGTTCGTCTTTCCGGAACGAGCGCCTGATTTTGTCGTCGAAGCGCACCCTTCGCTGGATCAACCGCTGATTTACCGCCTCTCCGGAGACATCTTTCAGCTCCATGTCGATCCCGATTTTGCCCGCAAGGTAGGCTTCGAGAAGCCCATCATGCACGGTTTGTGCACCTACGGCTTCGCCTGTCGCGCCCTGATGTCGAAGCTGACCCCGGGGCAGCCCGAGCTCGTCCGGCGCTTTGCCTGCCGATTCTCGAAGACCCTTTATCCCGGCGAACCAATCAAAACGCTGATCTGGAAGGACGGCGCGGGGAAGGCCGTATGGCGGACCCTCAACACCAAAACCGGCGACGTCGTTATCGACAACGGCATCTTCGAATACGGCCCTGTGGCCGCGGAGCAGGACGAAATCCGTTACGACGGCCGGGTGGCGGTAGTGACGGGGGCCGGAGGAGGCCTGGGCCGGATTTATGCCCTCGAATTGGCCAAACGGGGGGCTAAACTCGTCATCAATGACTTCGGCGGAGCCCGAGACGGGGCGGGAGACGGGGCGAGCTCCCCCGCCGACAAGGTCGTCGCTGAAATCAAGGCCCAGGGGGGAGAAGCCGTCGCTAACTACGACAACGTCGCCACCCCGGAGGGGGGGGAAGGGATCATCAAAACCGCTCTCGCTACCTTCGGCCGGGTGGATATCCTCGTTAATAATGCGGGCATCCTGCGAGACAAGGGTATCCTCAAGATGGAGCCGGAGAACTGGCGAGCCGTCATGGACGTCCATCTGAACGGGGCCTACCACGTCACCAAGCCCGCCTTCCAGGTCATGCGGGACAACGGCTATGGCCGCATCATCATGACCACCTCGGCGGCGGGGCTCTATGGCAACTTCGGCCAGACCAACTATTCCTCGGCAAAGCTGGGGCTCGTGGGTTTCATGAACAGCCTCAAGCAGGAAGGGCAGAAGTACAATATCAAGGTCAATACGGTGGCTCCCATTGCCGCCTCGCGCCTCACGGAAGACGTCCTGCCCCCCGACCTTTTTGGGAAACTTAAACCGGAATTCGTCGCCCCCATCGTCCTCTACCTCTGCTCCGAGGCATGCAGCGATACGGGGAACATCTACAACGCCGGCATGGGCTATTACAATCGTGCGGCCATCCTGACCGGGCCGGGGACCGTCATCGGCGACGGCAAGAAGGTCCCCGCCGTGGAGGATATCGCCGCCAACTGGGAAAAGATCCGCAGCATGAACGGGGCCAAGGAGTATTTCCAGCTCATGGATCAGGTGACGGACCTCCTTAACGCCTTCGCACCGGGAAAGGAGGCCGCGGCCACGGATAATCAGGCAGCAAAAACCGCCGGGGCGGTGGAAGCAGCAGCGGCGCCTTCCGCTGCGGTGATCTTCGCCGCCATGGGAAAATCCTTCAACGCCGAAAAGGCCGCCGGGGTCAACGTCGTCTTCCAGTTCCACATCACCGGCGACGGAGGCGGAGACTGGCTGATCGAGATCAAAGACGGGGCCTGCAAGATAGAGACGGGCATTCATGCCGCCCCGACGACAACCATAACCATGGCCGCCGGCGATTTTCTGGAAATGATGGGCGGCAAACTCTCGGCCATGCAGGCCTACACCTCGGGAAAGATCAAGATCGGCGGCGATCTCATCAAATCGCAACTGATCGAAAAGCTCTTTAAACTCAAATGACAGCGGGGGAATAATCAATGACTGGTATTACTGCTTACGGCGCCTATATCCCGCGTCTTCGCCTGAGCCGGCTGGCCATCTACCAGGCCATGGGGTGGTTTGCCCCGGCCCTGATCATGGTTGCCCAGGGGGAGCGCTCTATGTGCAATTTTGACGAGGACAGCCTGACAATGGCCGTCGCCGCGGCCCGGGACTGTCTTACAGGAATGGACAAAAAGGCGGTGGACGCGGCTTATCTCTGCTCGACGACCCTGCCTTTCGCCGACCGCCAAAACGCGGGCATCATGACGACAGCCCTGAACCTCCGGGACGACATCCTCACCGCTGATATCACCTCGTCGCAGCGGGCGGGGACAACGGGCCTGATCGCCGCCCTCGACGCCGTCCGGGCGGGAAGCCGCAGACAGGTCCTCCTCACGGCGACGGATAAGCGGGAAACAAAGGCCGCCTATTTTTACGAGATGTGGTTCGGCGACGGGGCGGCTTCCTTGCTTGTAGGGGAGGATAACGTCATCGCCGAATTTCTCGGGTCCTATTCCGTCACCCATGACTTCGTGGATCACTACCGCGGCGCCGACCGTCATTACGACTACATGTGGGAGGAGAGATGGGTCCGGGAAGAAGGTTACGCCAAATTCATCCCTCAGGCCGTCCAGGGGCTCCTGAAGAAGCTCGACCTCGCCATGCGGAACGTCGGCAAGTTGATCTTTCCCTGCCTCTTCAAGGCGGAGCACCGGACCATCGCCAAGTGCCTCGGGGCCGCGCCGGCGCAGCTTATGGACACGATGCACGACATCTGCGGTGAGACAGGGGCGGCCCATCCTTTGCTCATGCTGACGGCGGCCCTGGAAGCGGCCAAACCCGGGGAGTTGATTGTGGTGGCCGGATTCGGTCAGGGCTGCGACGCCCTCGCCTTCCGGGTGACGGAAAACATCACGAAACTCCCCCCCCGGCGAGGCGTTCATGGTTCTCTTGCCGACAAGCGTACCACTGACAACTACATGAAATTCCTTAAATTCAGGGAGTTGATCCAACCGGAGATGGGTATCCGGGCCGAGGCCCCCACCCAGACAGCCATGACCACCCTGTGGCGGAATCGCCGGATGATCACGGGTCTTGTCGGCGGCAAGTGCCGGGCCTGCGGAACTCCCCAGTTCCCGAAGCAAGACTACTGCGTCAATCCCGACTGCTGCGCCTGCCAGTCCCAGGACGACTATGAATTTGCCGATGTCCCGGCGCAGATCCTCTCCTTTACCGGGGATCTGCTTGCCGTATCCGTCGATCCCCCAGCGGTATACGGAACCGTGCAGTTTGCGGGCGGCGGCCGCTTCCTGGCCGATTTCACGGACTGCGATCCCCAGGATGTCCGAGTAGGTCTCCCCGTAAAGATGGCCTTCCGGCGGCGCTTCACCGACAACGAGCGGGGCTTTACCGGCTATTTCTGGAAGGCGATCCCCCAGCCGCCGCAGCAGCAACAGCAACCAGCAAGCGCGGAAGCCGTCGCAGGCAAGGAGGTGCAATGATGGCGACAGGGATTAAAGACAAGGTAGCTATTCTCGGGATGGGATGCACCCGCTTCGGCGAACGCTGGGACATGGGGGCAGAGGAACTGATGGTGGAAGCGTTTCAGGAATGCCTGGCGGATGCGGGGATTGAAAGGAAGGACATCCAGGCGGCCTGGCTTGGCCACTGCCTGGAGGAAGTGGGGATGGGGAAGAGCGCCGCCCCCATGGGCGTGGCGTTGCGGCTCCCCCACATCGGCATTACCCGGGTGGAAAACTACTGCGCTACGGGGACGGAGGCCTTTCGGGGGGCAGTTTACGGCGTTGCCTCCGGAGCCTATGACATCTGCCTGGCCATGGGGGTGGAAAAGCTGAAAGACACGGGCTACGGCGGCCTGCCCAACCCCGGCTCCGGCTTCGGCTCCCTGTTCTGGCAGTGGTTCCCCAACGCCTCGGCCCCGGGCCTATTCGCCCAGGTCGCCACAGCCTACGCGGCCAATCACGGGATCGCCGACAAGGATCTGAAGCGTACCCTGGCCCACATCTCTGCCAAGAGCCACGCCAACGGGGCACTGAATCCCAAGGCCCACCTGCGGCGACCCGTTACCATCGACCAAATTATGGCGTCGCCCATCATCGCCTATCCCCTGGGACTCTTCGACTGCTGCGGGGTGAGCGACGGTGCGGCCTGCGCCGTCGTCACGACGCCGGAAATCGCCCGGCAGTTAGGTAAAAAGGACCTGGTCAGCGTCAAGGCCATCCAGTTGTCCGTGAGCAGTGGCTATGAGGGGGCATTCAACGAATGGCAGGGCGACAACTTCTACACGGCCGGCAAATGCAGCCTGGCGGCCTATAAGGAAGCGGGGATCACCAACCCCCGGGAAGAGATCAGCATGCTCGAGCTTCACGATTGCTTCTCCATCACGGAACTGGTGACCTACGAGGATCTTCACATCTCGGAACGGGGCAATGCGTGGAGGGATGTCCTCGACGGCTTCTATGACCGGGACGGCAAGATCCCGGCCCAGATAGACGGGGGCCTCAAGTGCTTCGGGCATCCCATCGGAGCCTCGGGCCTGAGGATGATCTACGAGATGTATCTGCAGCTCTCCGGACGGGCCGGTGAACGCCAGCTCGCCAATCCCCGTTACGGCCTGACCCACAACCTGGGCGGCTTCCCCCACCAGAACGTCTGCGCCATAACCATTCTGGGGGGCGATAAATAAATGGGGACTGTTCTATTTATTAGGGGAAACATATGGAGATAATCAACTACTCGGAAGAGCATCGGATATTCAGGAATTCGCTCAGAAAATATCTGGAAAAGGCAGTAATCCCACACGTCGAGGAATGGGAGGAAGCGGGCATCGTCCCCCGAAGCGCCTGGAAGGGCATGGGAGAGCAGGGGTTTCTCTGCATGGGGGTTCCCGAGGAATACGGCGGCCTGGGGGCGGATTTCCTCTACTCCGTCATCGTCATCGAAGAAATGGTCCGGACGAACCACTCCGGCCTCGCCGCCTCCCTCCACAGCGATATCATCGTCCCCTACATCGTCGCCTTCGCCTCGGAAGAGCAGAAGCGCAAATATCTCCCCGGCTGCGTTTCCGGCGACATCATCACGGCCATCGCCATGACGGAGCCCAACGCGGGGAGCGACCTGGCCGCCATGCGCACCACCGCCGTCGCGTACGGGGGCGGGGTCAACGTGGACGCCGCTGGTGATGCTGCGGGTGACACCACCGGGAAAGGCGACGGGGGTGCCGACGGCGACTACTTCGTCATCAACGGCCAGAAGACCTTCATCAGCAACGGGATCAATTGCGATCTCCTCATCCTGGCCGCCCGGGACCCGGCGGAGAAGAACCCTCACACCGCAGTGGATCTGTTTCTCGTCGAGGCGGGAACAAAGGGATTTGAAAAGGGAAAGAAAATCAAGAAGGTGGGATGGCATAGCCAGGATACGGCGGAGCTTTTCTTCACCGATTGCCGGATACCGAAAGCCAACCGCATGGGGGATAAGGGGACGGGATTTCTGAAGCTAATGCTGAAACTTCAGCAGGAACGTCTGGTGTGCGCCATTGCAGCCGTAGCGGCGGCGGAGCTAATCCTGGAGATCACGATCCAGTACTGCAAGGAACGGACGGCCTTCGGGCGGCCGATCTCCAAGTTCCAGCACACCCAGTTCGAGCTCGTCGAGATGGCGACAGAGGTAAAGTTAGGCAGGACGTTCCTGGATAAGCTGATCATGGATCACATGGAGGGCCGGAATATCGTCGTCGAGGTGTCGATGGCAAAGTTCTGGACGACGGACATGGCCTGTAGCGTCGCCGACCGGGGTGTCCAACTTTTCGGCGGCTACGGCTACTGCGAGGAATACCCAATCGCCCGGGCCTGGAGGGACACACGGGTCATGCGCATCTTCGCCGGTACGAACGAAATCATGAAGAGCATCGCCGCCCGCTTCATGGGCCTGTAGAATAAAAATCAGAAGAGGTGTTCGAGGAGTTCCCGGAGGGTGCGGACGGGGAGGATGGTCATGTTCTTTACCTTTTCCGGCGGGGGTTCGGATTGGGACAGCCGGGGAAGGATGCAGCGGGAAAAACCCATGCGCGCAGCCTCGCGAATGCGGACGTCGGCGCGGCTGATCCCCCGGATCTCTCCAGCCAGGCCCACCTCTCCGCAGACCGCCGTTGCCGGGTCCACCGGCCGGTCCAGAAAACTCGATGCCAGGGAAGACACGATCCCCAGATCGATCGCCGGTTCGCTGACCTTCACGCCTCCCGCCACGTTGATGAAGATATCGTGGTTGCTCAGATGGAGGCCGCAGATCTTGTCCAGAACCGCCACCAGCAAGGAAACCCGGTTCGCGTCCACACCGATTGCCGTTCGCCTCGGCATACCGAAATTGGTGGGAATCACGAGGGATTGAATCTCGATGAGGATGGGTCGCGTCCCTTCCATACTGGGAACAACCACGGAGCCCGCGGCCTGTTTGGGCCGCTCGGCCAAGAAAAAAGCAGAAGGATTGGTCACTTCCTTAAGACCGTCGCCTCGCATCTCGAAGACGCCGATTTCGTTCGTTGGCCCGAAGCGGTTCTTGATCCCCCGGATGATCCGGAAGGCATGCCCCCCGTCCCCCTCGAAATAGAGAACCGTATCCACCATGTGCTCCAGAACCTTCGGCCCCGCAATGGCGCCGTCCTTGGTCACATGGCCGACGAGAAAGACGGGAATTCCCGTCTTTTTGGCTAAAATGATCAGCCGTTCCGAGCACTCCCGGACCTGACCGACGCTTCCGGGGGCGGAAGCAAGGGTCTGGGAACAGACCGTCTGAATGGAATCTATGACCACGGCCTGGGGCTTGATCGCTTCGATATGACGGATCATGCTGTCCAGATCGATCTCTACCAAAACGAGAAGATTGGGTGAATCGGCGCCGACGCGTTTCCCCCGGAGTTTGATCTGCCGGGTCGATTCCTCGCCGGAGATATAGAGAACTTTCATCCCCTGCGCAGCCAGATGCTGGAGAAGCTGGAGCAGGAGCGTTGATTTGCCGATACCGGGGTCGCCGCCGACAAGGATCGCCGATCCGGCCACCAGCCCGCCCCCCAGGACCCGGTCCATCTCCCCAATCCCCGTCCGTACCCGATCCCGTTCATCGGCTTCGATGGCGTCGATGGGCTGCGGGGCCTCCTGAAACGAAAAGGACGCCCGTCCGGGCGTCCCTGCTGTCTCTCTGATCTCTTCCTCGACAAAGGAGTGCCACTCCCCGCAACCGGGGCACTTACCAAGCCATTTCGCAGAATCATGGCCGCAGTGCTGGCAGAAAAAGGCCATCCGGGACTTCTTGTGCGGCATCAACCCATCCCCCTTCAAATCTCCCCCTCGAAGGGGGAGGAATAATTTTCCAAGCATAAGAGGAAAACGACTTTCCTTATGCCACAGGCCATACAATATTTCAAACATATAAGAGGCATGATGAGAATTTCAGGCAATATGCCTTCGTTGAACATGATCATTACATGGCATAGACAAGGAATTACAATGTTATTATAAACGCCGCTATGAGATCTTTCAAATTGCTTGTCTTCTCCTGGAAAGCTTGATATATTTCCCGCCCTCTGATTATAGAAGAAGGAGATTTAAGATTTTATGCACAATCCGAATTTCAGCTCCGGCCCCTGTAGCAAGCGCCCCGCGTGGGGACTCGACGCCCTGAAGGACGCCGCCGTCGGCCGTTCACATCGTTCCAATCTGGGCAAGGAAAAGCTCGCCCGGGCCATATCGGAAACGAAACGCATCCTCGGGATTCCTGATGATTATCTCTGCGGCCTCATGCCCGGCTCCGACACGGGGGCCTTCGAGGCAGCAATGTGGAGCCTGCTGGGTCCGAAACCGGTGACCATCCTGGTCTGGGAGAGTTTCTCCGAAGGGTGGGCCACCGATATCAGCAAACAATTGAAGCTAAAGCCCACGGTGATGACGGCGGGTTACGGGAAGATCCCCGATCTGACGGCAATCGGCTGGACAAACGACGTGGTTTTCGTCGCCAACGGGACAACGAGCGGGGTGAAGGTTCCCCACTGGGACTGGATACCAGCCAACCGGGAAGGCTTGACCCTCTGCGACGCAACGAGTGCCGCCTTTGCCATGGAGATCGACTGGACCAAGATCGACGCCCTTACCTTTTCCTGGCAGAAGTGCCTGGGAGGCGAGGCCGCCCACGGGATGCTCGTCCTGAGCCCACGGGCCGTCTCCCGTCTAGAATCGTACGATCCCCCTTGGCCAATGCCCAAGATCTTCCGCATGAAGAAAGGCGGGAAGGTCAACACCGGGATCTTTGTCGGGGACACGATCAACACGCCCTCCATGCTCTGCGTGGAGGATTACCTGGACGCCCTGACCTGGGCTGAGAAGATTGGCGGGCTGAAGGGGCTCATCGCCAAGAGCGAGGCGAATCTGAAGATCGTCGAGGACTGGGTGGCGCGGAACCCCTGGGCGGCCCTGTTGGCGGCCGACAAGGCCATCCGTTCCAATACGTCGGTCTGCCTGACCGTGGCCGATCCCAAGGTGGCGGCCCTCCCCAAGGGAGAACAGGAAAAGTTCCTCAAAGGGCTCGCCAGTGAGTTGGGAAAGAAAAAGCTCGCTTACGACATCAACGCCTATCGCGACGCCCCACCCGGCTTCCGCTTCTGGTGCGGCCCCACGGTGGACGGCACAGACCTGAAGACCGCCCTGGACGAGCTGGAAAAGGCATATAAGAAATAGCAATAAATAGGGGCGCTGTCCCCAATTAACAGGAGAAAATGGTTTTATGAAGAAGGTTTTGATTAGTGATACCCTGTCCAAGGAAGGGATCGAAATTTTGCAGAATACGCCGGGGATCGAGGTGGACGTGATGACGAGCCTGACCCCGGATGAGCTCAAAGGTGTCATCAAGGACTATGACGGGCTGGTTATCAGGTCGGCGACGAAGGTCTCCCCGGAGGTTATCGCGGCGGCGGAGAATCTCAAGGTCGTCGGGCGGGCGGGGATCGGGCTGGACAATGTGGACATCCCAACAGCAAGCAAACGGGGCATCGTCGTCATGAACACCCCCGGAGGCAACACCATCACGACCGGAGAGCACGCCATCGCCATGATGCTCTCGCTGGCCCGGGAAATCCCCCAGGCCACGGCCTCCATGAAGGAGGGCAAGTGGGATAAGAAAAAATTCATGGGGGCGGAGGTTTTCAACAAGACCCTCGGCATCGTCGGCATCGGGCGGGTGGGGGCCATTGTGGCGGACCGGGCGCAGGGCCTGAAGATGCACGTCGTCGCCTACGACCCATTTATCTCCCAGGAAGCGGCGGGAAATCTGGGGATCACCCTGGTAAGC
Source organism: Deltaproteobacteria bacterium (assembly GCA_026388335.1). Taxonomy (GTDB): domain Bacteria; phylum Desulfobacterota; class Syntrophia; order Syntrophales; family UBA8958; genus UBA8958. Next base: position 10,168 of record JAPLJZ010000058.1, on the reverse strand, counting down.
CTCGACGAACTCCTCAAACAGTCCGATTTCATTACCGTTCACACCCCCATGACGAAGGAGACCCGGGGCATCATCAACGCCGCCGCCTTCGGAAAGATGAAAAAGGGCGTCTTCATCATCAACTGCGCCCGGGGGGGTATCGTAAGTGAGAAGGACCTCTACGACGCCCTGGTCGCCGGGAAGGTGGCGGGTGCGGCCCTCGATGTCTTCGAGGAGGAACCGACAAAGAACACGGCCCTGGTCGGCCTGGAGAACGTAATCTGCACGCCCCACCTGGGGGCCTCGACGGACGAGGCGCAGATCAACGTGGCCATTGCCATCGCCGAGCAGATCGCCGATTATCTGACGAAAGGCGAGATCCGCAACGCCGTGAACTTCCCGTCCATCAGCGCCGAGCTCCTTGTGGTAATTCAGCCTTATCTGGATCTGGCGGAGAAATTGGGGCGCTTCCATGTCCAGCTTGTCCAGGGGGCCATCGAGGAGGTCGTCATCGAGTACAGCGGCAAGATCCTCAATTACAACGTCGCCCCGCTGACCATCGCCATCCTCAAGGGTCTGCTGACGCCGATCCTCAAGGAGAGCGTGAATTTCATCAATGCCCCGGTGGTGGCCAAGGAGCGGGGGATCAAGGTGATCGAGGCGAAGAACAGCGACATGAAGGACTATACGAGCCTGATCTCCCTGACCATCAAGACGTCCCAGGAAAAGTCGCATATCGCGGGGGCCCTCTTCGGGGTCCAGGATCCGCGCATCGTGCGGCTAAACAAGTTCACGCTGGACGTGGTGCCCGAGGGGCATATGCTCGTGATTTACAACTATGACCGCCCCGGCGTCATCGGCAATATCGGGACGACGCTGGGAGCCAATCAGATCAACATCGCCCGCCTCCATCTGAGCCGCGATGAAGCGGACCAGATGGAGGCCCTGGTGATCCTCAGCACCGACGGCTCCGTCCCGGAGGAGGTCATCACCAAACTGTTGAATCTGCCCCATGTGATCTCGGTCAAAGAGTTGGATATGTAATAATTAGGAGGAAATAATAATGGCAAACGTGATCGTCGTCGGGACGCAGTGGGGAGATGAAGGCAAGGGCAAGGTCGTGGACCTCTATGCGGAGAATGCGGACGTCATCGCCCGTTTTCAGGGGGGGAACAACGCCGGCCATACCCTCGTCGTCAAGGGAGTGCAGACAATCCTCCATCTGATTCCTTCGGGGATCCTCCACGATCAGAAAATCTGCGTCATCGGCAACGGCGTCGTCGTCGATCCCCAGGTGCTCCTGGAGGAAATTGACGAACTCAACAGCCGCGGTCTTTTCCCCCCCAACACCCGCCTCTATATCAGCGAAAAGGCCCATCTCATCATGCCCTATCACCGGCGGATCGATCTGGCGCGGGAAGCGCGGCGGGGCGGCGGGAAGATCGGGACGACGGGCCGGGGCATCGGACCCGCTTACGAGGACAAGGTCGCCCGGGTCGGCATCCGCATCGGGGATCTCTTCGACAGCGATTCTTTCCGGGAAAAGCTCCTTCGCAACCTGGAGGAAAAAAACTTTCTCTTGACGAAATATTTCGGCGAGGAGCCGGTGGATGGGGAGGCGATCTTCGCGGAATACCAGGGCTACGGGGAGCACCTGAAGCCTTACGCCACCGACACTGCCGTCATCCTGAACCGGGAGCTGCGGCGGGGCCGGAAGATTCTTTTCGAGGGGGCGCAGGGATGCCATCTCGACATCGACCACGGAACATATCCTTACGTAACATCATCCAATACCGTAGCCGCCAACGCCTTTTCTGGGACGGGCGTGGGACCGTCGGCAGCCTTCGCCGTCGTTGGGATCTGCAAGGCCTACACGACACGGGTCGGAAGCGGCCCTTTCGTCACCGAGCTGTCCTGCGAAATCGGCCGGCGTATTCAGGACGTGGGGAAGGAATTCGGGGCCACGACGGGTCGGAAACGGCGGTGCGGCTGGCTGGATATGGTCCTGGTTCGGCATGCCATCATGGTCAGCGGGATCACCGGCATCGCCCTGACCAAACTGGACGTCCTGACGGGGATCGAAAAGCTTAAGATCTGCGTAGGCTACCGTACGGCCCAGGGAGAGGTGATCAGTGACGCCGTCCCTGCGAACCTGCAGATACTATCGAACTGTGAGCCCATTTACGAAGAGATTGACGGCTGGACAGAGGATATTAGCCAGGCCCGGCGCATCGAGGAATTACCGAAGAACGTCCGGAAATATCTCGAACGGATCGAAACTCTGGCCGACACCCGGCTGGTCCTTGTCTCTGTGGGGGCGGCGCGGAACGAAACCATCGTCCTGAAGAATCCCTTCTCCGCATAATCATGGGATTTCATCTCGGAATGAACTACCCCGCAGCAAGCTGCGGGGTATCCAAGAAGGCAAGGAACGAAGCAAGCTTCGGGGAATATTGACCCGGAGAGATTTAAACTATTCTTGACAATTCGCCTGACTTGCTGATATGGAGTCAGGCTTTCATTTGGTTGGTTACCGGGGACGTTAGCTCAGCTGGTAGAGCAGCGGACTTTTAATCCGTTGGTCGCGGGTTCGATTCCCGCACGTCCCACCACTTTATAAAATAAAGAATATGCAAGGGGTTTATTGTGGGCAGTGTCGTAAAAAAGCGAAAAAAGAAGATCAGCAAGCACAAGTACAAAAAGAGACTCAAGGCCAATCGCCACAAGAAGAAATAAGGCTTTTTCTATTGTGGAAAATCCGGGAATCGGGGGACACCATGCTAGTTTTTCAGAAAAATAGTATGGTGTCCCCCGATTTCTCCCCGTGCAATCGTGCATAGATGTGCTGTTTTGCATAAGGCGAATTTGCGCATCTACTGACCAACCAAGAATATAACACCCATCTTATTAGCTACTTTCCGCATAACCACTCCTGGCGTAATTATTGCTATTGCCAGTGTAGCCAGTTATTTATCCCCCATAATTTACTTCGGTAATTTGGGGACACCATACTGGTTTTTATAAAAACTGGTATGGTGTCCCCAAATTACACAGGTTACAAGATTCCCAAAAAATAAAGGAGATAGATGCATGTCAAAGTACGGAAACAAGTTAGCCACACCCGAACAGGTGGCCTCTCTCGTTCGGGATGGCATGTGGGTGGACTACGGCACGGTGCAGATGCCGCGGGCCTTTGACCGAGCACTGGGTCAGCGGGTCGGAGAGGTGAAGGACGTCAAGATCCGCACCCTTGGTCATCTGACACCGTTAGAGGTCATGGAGAAGGACCCGGAGGCGAAGAGCTTCTGGCTCGGCAACTGGCACATCTTGGGCTTCACGCGGAAATATATCGCCGAAAACCGGGGAACCCACATCCCCTACAACTTCGGCGAGGCGGCGCGCTATTACCGGGACGGCCTCGACGTGGACATCGCCGTCCAGACCGTGACCCCTGTGGACAAGCACGGGTATTTCAATTTCGGCCCCCTGTGCAACTTCAAGAAGGCTGTCTTTGAACGGGCCAAGATTATCGTCGTCGAGGTCGTGGAAGATATGCCCTGGTGTTACGGCGGCTACGACGAATGCATTCATATCTCCGAAGTCGATTATGTAATCGAAAACAAGACGGATAAAATCATCACCATCCCCTCGCCCCAACCAACAGAGGTGGAAAAGAAGATCGCCGAGTATATCGCCGAGATGATCCCCAAGGACGGCCCGACCATCCAGATCGGCATCGGCGGCCTGCCCGACACGGTGTTGCGCCTTCTGGCCGACAGCGGCGCCCGGGATATCGGCATTCACACGGAGATGGTCACGGAAGGGATCGCCGACCTCCACGAAGCGGGTCTGATCACGGGAAAGAAGAAGTCCTTCCTTCCCGGCAAGATCGTGTGGGCCTTCGCCATCGGGAGCCGCAAGCTCTACGACTGGATCGACCACAACCCCGCCCTGGCCATGTATCCCGTGGAATTCACGAACGACCCCTATATCATCGCCATGAACAAGGACCTGATCTCCATTAATGCCTGCCTGGGAGCCGATCTCCAGGGTCAGGTGAGCTCCGAATCCATCGGCCCTGCCCAGTACTCGGGAACGGGAGGACAGTTGGCCTTCGTCCGCGGGGCTTTCTACCGATCCACGAAAGGGCAGCCGCCCCTGGGCTACGCGGAGAGCAAGTCCATCCTCGCCTTTCAGTCCACCTACACGGATAAAAACGGCAAGCTGAAATCGAAGATCACCCCTACCCTGCCGCCGGGCGAGATCGTCACGGTGCCCCGGGTGGACGTGTCTTATCTCGTCACGGAAAACGGCGTCGCCTATCTGAAGGGCCTTTCCATTCCGGAACGGGTCCTCGCCATCACCAAGCTCGCCCATCCCGAGTTTCGGGATGAGTTGATCGAGGAAGCCAAGAAGATGCACTGGCTTAACAAGCAGTGGTTTTTAGGTGCCATATAAAAAATAAGGAGGAAGAATTATCATGGAGATCAAAAAGATTTGCGTTTTAGGTGCGGGTCTGATGGGCAACGGGATCACCCAGGTATGCGCCCAGGCGGGCTTCGAGGTGGCCATGCGGGACATCGAACAGCGGTTCATTGACGGGGGGATGAAGACGATCACGAAGAATCTCTCCCGGGATGTGGAGAAGGGCAAGCGGACCAAGGAAGACATGGACGCCATTCTGGGCCGGATCAAACCGACCCTGGATCTGAAGGAAGCGGCCGCCGGGGCCGACATCGTGGTGGAAGTGGTCATCGAGGTCATGGACGTCAAGAAGCAGGTTTACAAGGAACTCATGAGCATCGTCTCCAAGGACTGCTTCTTTTTCACCAACACCTCCGGCCTGAGCATCACGGAAATGGCGGCAATTACCGACCGTCCCGCCAAGTTCATCGGGACCCATTTTTTCAATCCCGTACCGGTAATGAAGCTCCTGGAGATCATCCGCGGCCATGAGACCTCGGACGAGACGGTCGAGATCGCCAAGGCCTGGGGAAAGAAGATCGGCAAAGAGGTGATCGTGGTGAAAGAAGCCCCGGCCTTCGCAGTAAACCGGATACTCTGCACCATGCTCAACGAGGCGTTTTTCGTCCTGGACGAGGGAATCGCCGAGGCGGCCGACATCGACAAGGCCATGGTGCTGGGCTGCAACCATCCCATCGGCCCCCTGGCCCTGTCGGACCTCGTAGGGAACGAGACGCTGCTGCGGGTCATCGAGGGGCTGCACCGTGAGCTGGGGGACAAGTACCGTCCCGCGCCGCTGCTCCGGAAACTGGTCCGGGCCGGACGCTTCGGCCGTAAGACCGGTAAAGGGGTTTACGATTACTAAACAGGTAATTCATTAGAAATAATTTTTTTAGGAGGAAGCACGAATGGATTTTGAATTGACTGAAGAACTCAAGATGTTGAAGGACATGGCCTACAAGTTCGCCCTGGCGGAGTTTACGCCCCTGAGCAAGGAAGCGGACGAGCACGAGAAATACACCCCCGAGATCCGCAAGAAAGCAGCGGAAAACGGCCTGGTGGCCGCCTGGATCCCCGAGGAATACGGCGGTGCGGGCGCGGGCATCCTGGGCAATGCGATCATTACGGAAGAACTTTCCAAGATTGATATGGGCATCGGCCTGAATGTCGTCGCCGCCTGTTTCGGTTGCGAATCGATCTTCCAGTACGGCTCGGAAGAGATGAAACAGAAGTATCTGCCCCCGGTCTGCCGCGGGGAATGGGTCAGCGCCGGGGCCTTCACGGAACCCAACGCCGGGACCGACGTCTCCGGGTACAAGACCCGGGCCGTCAAGGACGGCAGCGACTATATCGTCAACGGCAACAAGATGTTCATCACCAACGGGACGGTCTGCGATTTCATGGTTACCCAGTGTATCACCAATCCCGAAGAGAAGAAATACAACAGCTTCAGCCTGATCGTCATCCCCGCCGATACCAAGGGTATTACCCGGAACAAGATCCACGGTAAGATGGGAATCCGCGCCTCCGATACGGCGGAGATCGCCTTCGAGGACGTCCGAGTCCCCCAGGCTAATCTCGTGGGTAAGGAGGGCAAAGGCTTCTATCAGCTCATGCACTTCTTCGACACTACGCGGATCATGGTCGCGGCCCAGGGTTTGGGCCTCTCTGAAGCGTGCTTAGAGACGAGCATCAAATACTGCAAGGAACGGACGGCCTTCGGGACGGCCCTGGGGAATTATCAGCTCACCCAGAAAAAGCTCACCGAGATGGCCATCATGATCGAGGCCCTGCGGGGGCTTATTTACAAATCCGGCTGGCTCGTGGATAAGGGAACCCCCGATTTCACACTGGCGGCAATGGCGAAGTTCTACAGCGGCCAGACGGCGGTCTTCTGCGCCAACAACGCTGTGGAACTCCACGGCGGCTACGGTTACATCGACGAATACTCGGTCCAGAAATGGTACCGCGACGCCAAGATTCTTGAGCTCTACGAGGGAACCAAAGAAGCGGAAATCATGACCGTCGGCCGCTACCTGATGTCGAAATAAGGTCAACTGTAAGAATTTGACAATTACAATATCTCAACCCCACCCCAACCCTCCCCTTGAAGGGGAGGGAGAAGGGCGAGGAAAGGATGGTACTTCCATGAACGTCGGGGCATGATAGGGGGACACCATTGAATGGTGTCCCCAGCCTGAAAGGATCGGAACGTGTCCCCGGAAGACATACTGACGGCTTGGCAACAGAAGGAGGGGAAATTATGGCAGCAAACTGGGCACCGCTGACGGAAGAAGACAAGACCCGTTACAAAGTTATCAACAAGGAAAATCTCGAATTTTTGATGAATCGCTACAACAAGGTAAACCGTTGGGTCATCGCCGACATGATCCGCCGGAGCGCCTACCATTACCCGAATAAGACCGCACTCATATACGGGGACAAGAGCCTGACCTACGCCGAGTTGGAACGGGAATGCAACCGGACGGCCAACGCCCTGACAGCCCTGGGGGTGCAGAAATATGACCGGGTCGCCATCCTGGCCCACAACACGATCCATCATGTCCTCACCTGGCTGGGCTGCGCAAAGATCGGCGCGATCTATCTAGCCATCAACTATCTTCTCCGGGGCAAGGACATTTCTTATTGCATCAACCATTCGGAAAGCAAGGTATTCATTGTCGAAGACGCCCTCTTCGATCTCGTCAAGGATGTCATGGACGACATGCCGACGGTAAAAACCTTCATCTGGTCCGACCAGGTGGCGGGGCAGCCCCCGGCGAGCGACCGTTTCCAGGCCTTCGACGCCTGGTACGGCAAATATCCCGACACGGAACCGGACACCATCCTCCACATCGAGGACCCCTGCCAGATGACCTACACCAGCGGCACGGAATCCCTGCCCAAGGGTGTCATCATCAGCAATCAGGCCCTCATGGCACAGTACATGGGCACGATCGTGGACGGCCAGTACGACGAGGACGACATCAACCTCAACGCCCTGCCCATCTATCACTGCGCCCAGCGGGACGTCTTCTTAAATCCCATCTTCTGGGTAGGGGGGACGAATATTCTGATGATGCCCGACATTGCTCAAATCCTCAAGAATATCGCCGCCTACAAGGGCACGATGTTCTTTGCCCCCCCGACGGTCTGGATCGGGATGCTCCGCCATCCAGAGTTCGCGAAACAGGACCTTTCGACCTTGAAGAAGGCTTACTACGGGGCTTCGATCATGCCGTTGGAGATTCTCAAGGAGATGATGGAACGCCTACCCGGCGTGAAGATTTACAACTACTATGGACAGACGGAACTGGCGCCCTATCACACGATCCTCAAGGCCAAGGATGCCCTGGCCAAGATTGGTTCGGCGGGATTGGGCGGCCTGAACATGGAGACCCACCTGGAAGACGACGACGGCAAGACCATCACCAAGGCCGAGCTTCCCGGCGAGATCTGCGCGAAGGGCGCCCATGCCCTAATCATGTATTTCAAGGAGCCGGAGAAGACGGACGAGGCCAATAAGGGCGGCTGGTTCCATTCCGGGGACATCGGCGTCATGGATGCGGATCGCTACATCACCGTCGTGGACCGGAAGAAGGATATGATCAAGACGGGCGGGGAAAACGTCCCGACCCGGGAGGTGGAAGATGCGATCTACCTGGACAAGCGGGTCCAGGAGGTAGCGGTGATCGGCCTACCCGATCCCAAGTGGGTGGAGCTGGTGACGGCCATTGTCGTTCTGAAGCCCGGCGAGAAGGTGACGTCGGAGGAACTTATCGCCCATTGCCGCAAGGAGCTGGCGACGTTCAAGTGTCCCAAGAAGGTCTTTTTTGTCGACGCCCTCCCCAAGACGCCGACGGGCAAGATCCTGAAGCGGGAGATGCGGGTGACCTATAAAGATAAATAAGCAAAAAAGAAGGAGGTTTTTTCATTATGAAAGATGTAGTTATCGTATCGGCCTGTCGAACGGCGATCGGGGCGTTTGGCGGAACGATCAGAGACATGAATCTGGCGACCCTGGGGTCCGTGGTAATGAAGGAAGCGGTAAAGCGGGCGGGGATCAACCCGGCGATCATCGGAGATGTAAGATTCGGCTGCTGCCGGGAGCCCGTGGATTCTCTGAACACAACACGTATTTCGGCCCTGCTGGCGGGGATTCCCGAGGAAGTACCGGCGGTGACGGTGAACCGGGTGTGCATCTCCGGGATGGAGGCGGTTGTTTCGGGGATGGCGATGATCCAGGCGGGGCTCGTGGATACGGTCCTGGCTGGAGGAATGGAGCACATGTCGGGGATTCCCTATTCCGTGCCGACGGCGCGCTGGGGATGCCGTTTCCAGGACCAGGTATTTGTCGACGATATCGTTCACGCCCTCCATGCAGGGTCCCATATCCTTCCCGGGCTGGAGTTGGGCCCCATCAAGGAGGGAGAGATCGTGGAACGTTTCCGCGGCAAACCCTATATTATGGGGATTACGGCAGAGCTCATCGCTTACAAGCATGGCATGACGCGGGAAGAAATCGACGAGGTGGCCCTCCGGAGTCACAACAATGCCGAGCGAGCGACGGTGGAGGGGGACTTCAAAGAGGAGATCGTCCCCATCGAACTGCCCCAGAAGAGGGGCAAGCCACCCAAGATCTTTGACAAGGATGAGCATTTCCGTCCCGGTCTGACGATGGACGATCTGGCGAAACTGCCATCGGCCTTTATCGGGAAGATCGGCAAGGTCACGGCGGGGAACTCCTCCGGGGTCAACGACGGAGCCTCGGCCATGATCATCATGTCGGCGGAGAAGGCCAAGGAACTGGGGCTGAAGCCTATTGCACGGATCAAGGCGGTGGGTTACGGCGGCAACCATCCCTCGGTGATGGGGCTCTCGCCCGTTCCGGCGGTGGCAAATCTGCTGAAGAGGTCAGGTCTCAAAATCAGCGATTTCGAACTGGTGGAACTCAACGAGGCGTTCGCCGCCCAGTACCTGGGTTGTGAAAAGGAAATCGGCTTGAACCGGGAAGTCACCAATGTCAACGGCTCCGGCGTCGGCCTGGGCCATCCCGTAGGCTCGACAGGCTGCCGGATCATGGTCAGCCTGCTTCACGCCATGAAGAAACGGGGCAAAACCCTCGGCATGGCCACCCTCTGCGGCGGCGGCGGTGTATCCATTGCCACGGTATTGGAGATGATGTAGAATTCATTTCTGGGGACACGAAACGGAATTGCTCCGCAATTCCTTATCATGTCCCCTATGTCAGAGATAATGTAAAAAATCGTACTTTCGGGGAACAGCTAAACCGTAAACCTCTCTATTACAACAAACAAAAGGGGGCTCACCATCAAGGGTGAGCCCCCTTTTTGCTTCATCGCACCCTCGTATTTTCCCCCAACCCCCCTTTGTCAAAGGGGGGTTGGGGGGGATTTTCATGCTCCGTTGTGCCCGCCTCCGGGCATGGATGTTAGTAAATATTGAGGGGGTGAGTTTTGTGTCCCGTCAGGCCGTACTTTTTGTTCTTTCTTGTCAGCGTCGAAAGATCGATCTGCAGGATATGGGCTGCTTCGGCAAGGTTCGACGAGGATTCCAGAGCTTTGCGGATCAGTTCCCTTTCCATCGTGTCGAGGGCCTCTTTCAAGGGACCGACGGGATAAGAAGATGCCGGCAAGCCTGCCAATGGCGGCGGCGAAAGGCGATAAGTCTTCCTGATCTCTCCGGGAAGGTCGTGGAGGGTGAT
>JAPLJZ010000069.1 GCA_026388335.1 Deltaproteobacteria bacterium | reverse complement strand
ATGGGCGCTGACTCCCCAGTCGAAGAGGATCTTGCCGAAGGCGTTGCTCTGGGTGAGAAAGGCGATCTTCCCCGGTTCGGGGGCGCCGCTGAGACGGGCGGCGCAAAGACCGGCATGGGGGCGGATGATGCCGAGGCAGTTGGGTCCGAGGATCCGCAGGGGATACTGCTTCTTGATACGGAGGATCTCCTCTTCGAGTTTCCGTCCTTCCTCCCCCACTTCCCGGAAACCGGCAGAGATGATGATCATGCCGTCCACCCCGGCCCGGCCGCAGGCTTCGACAACGCCGGGAACCGTTGAGGCGGGCGTCGCTACCACGGCCAGATCGATATGCTCGGGGACCTCCGCGACGCTTCGATAACAGGGCCGGTCGCCGATGGCCGAGCGCCCCGGATTGACCAGGAAGATCTTTCTTTCCCGGCAGGCCAGCAAATTATTCAGGATCGCGTCTCCCGGCGATCCCTCCTTATCGCTGGCGCCGATCAGGGCAATCGTTCCAGGATCGAACATGCGTCTCAGGTTATCCATAGGAAAAATCCTTCAAGCAGTACTTTTCTTGTAAGATACCTGATTGAAGGGGAAAATACAAGTCCTTGTCCTGTCTATTGACTTTTCCTCTAAATTTTTTCGCCCCCTCACCGAAGACGCCTCGACATACTGAAGGAGTTAATTTGTGAATAATTGACAAAACATGATCGATCGTGTAAACGTATTACGTAAATCTATCGATGGAGGTTTTTGCATGTCAACCGTTACCTTATCCCCAAAATACCAAGTCGTTATCCCCAAAGAAATTAGAGAGGCATTGCGTCTGCGTCCCGGTCAAAAAATGCAGATGGTGGAATATGATGGACGGATCGAGATAATCCCGGAAAGAGATATCGCCGAACTCCGCGGCTTCCTTAAAGGCATCAATACGGAATTCAAACGAGAGGCAGACAGAATATGAATATCGTCGATTCTTCGGGATGGCTTGCATACTTTGCCGATGAACCCAATGCTCCGCATTTCCTGGCCCCTCTGAGTGATACGGTTTCCCTCGTGGTTCCAACAGTAACGATCTATGAAGTTTTCAAGGTGGTGCTGCGAGAATCCGGAGAAAAGGAAGCGCTGCAAGCCGTCGTCGCCATGAAAAAAGGCAAGGTTGTGGATCTGACCGCCCCCCTGGCAATCACCGCATCAAAACTGAGTTTGGAACAGAAACTTCCCATGGCTGACAGCATTATTCTTGCCACAGCAAAGGAATTCGAGGCCACCATCTGGACACAGGATTCAGATTTTATGCATATTGGCGGCGTAAAGTATTTCCCTAAGAATATAGATTAATAGACAAGCGGGCAGACAGCGATGTTCATCGCCCCCGCACCCGCCATTTTGAGGATGAATATCTTATTGACATACGATTTTATTGTGCCTATAGTTCGCCACTACAAAAGCAAGTTAGCAATTTATAGCGCTTTTCCGAATAACAAATAAGGAGGAACGTATGGCTGCTCAACAAGCTCCCACCTTCGAAAAGGGCAACCTCTACAACCTGCCGATCATCGATATCAAGCCGGACCCCGATCAACCCCGTAAGTACATGGATCCCCAAGCCCTGGAAGAGCTGGCCGCCCTAGGCGCGGAAGAGAAGACCCGCTTCACCGGTGAAATCAATCAATTTAGCCAAGAATTGGAGGCCCGATTGAGCGAGATAATTCCCTGGTTACAGCCAGCCCAATAGGCTTGACGGCGGGGCAGGAAAAATTAAAAAACGGCGCGCAATGTCGTAAATTCGTTTATTATATCATACAGATAACCTCTGCCGGAGCTCCGGCAGAGAATTTTGGCCGGCGAGAAACGTTCCCAAAACTTCCAAATATTCCGATGTATCGACACAACGTGAGAGGGACTTTTGAGAGGTCATGGGAAAAAATCATAGCGAGGAATGGCCGGGAGATGAACGTCCTATGGCGATGCGTGAGAGCTTTGGAAGATTTACCGGACTGCTGTCGATAAATCCATACCCAATACCGGTTTCTGTTAACACCGTAACCTATCGTAGGCATAAGTTATTTCGGTAATTTATCCGCACTTGGCGGTTTAAAGATACCGGTGTTGGGTTGAATTTCACAAAAGGAGACGATAATGAAACTTGATAAACGTTGCTTCAAAATCGATAAAACAAATGCTAAAGTAATGATTGTTGGCTATCAGAAGGATGGGGCAATAAATCGGCAGTCAATATGGTGTGCAGTACAAGATTACCCCTTCCCGATGCTTATAACGTTAAACAGAACGCGAACGAAGTTTCCAATGAGTTCAGTCGGGGAACGTCTCTTTTCAGACCATTATTCAATTCCTTATAAGTATATAGCCACTTTAGATTCAGAATATTTTATCCGGAACGACATGGGACTTTGGGATGTTGTGTGTCATAATGGACTATTCGATGTATGGAAACCAAACGCACCCTATATGCGCTTCGATGATTCAAGCTCGCCCAGAAGCAAATATAGAATTCAATTGATCCGGATATGGCAAATAAGGGAAGAATTCAGACAGGATGAAATCAAATATGCCTCTGACCGAATCGACCATTTGATTTCATGGACTAATCCCGTCACTCCAGAGAAGCCGGTCATTAACGAAGAAGATTTCAGAAACATCAAATTGTCATTAATTGATTCTGTGCAAAAGTTTATAACGAGATAGTTTTACAACCTAACAATATCTTTCCGGCTGATTTTTTCTTTGGGAAGGTTGAATATCATAAGATAAGGATTGATGAAATGAAGAAAATCTATTGGATTTTTATATTTGCTGTTCTGTTGGGCTGCGCTGGATTGAGAAATTCGCAGCCCGTTTTCGATCACACAGTCATAAAGCAATTAAACACAAAGGAACCATCCTTTACATTAGTTGTTGAAAACGATAAGAATAATTATTACTTAAATCAAATTGAGGATGCCTTTATTAAGAATAAAATTACTGTTTATTCAGAAGAATCTCAAATAGCCACATCGCAGACAAAAGGAAAAACTCACGGCGTTGCTGTCAACAATAGAGGTTCATTTGCGTTCGGCGTGGGGAAAAGCAAGAGCGTAAGTACGGAAAAAACGATAAATATAGATAAAACACTGGCGACGTGCATTTATATTTTTGATTGTTACAATTGGACATTTAAAGTTATTTTAACTGAGAGCAGAGAATTAATAATGAAAGGGCGAATCCAAAATTCTTTTGATCAAGAGGTCTTAAGCATGTATAAAAAATTGAAAAGCAACTGACTTGGTAAGAACTTAAAATAAAATCTCCCAACATCAATGCAATACAGCGGAGCATCACCACTTTCGGGGAATTCGGGGGACGCATACTCAATTATCCCTTGAACGCTGGGGTGATTCAGTCTGGAATTAAGTATGGTGTATCCTGAATTCGCTATAAATTGAAGAAGGGGAAGCTGGTATGAGGGAAAATGAAGTAATTCAGAATGATGAAATTCACAACCGAATTTATACGCTACACAATATTCAGGTCATGCTGGATAAGGATTTGGCACAGTTTTATGACGTGAAACCAATTCGGTTAAGGGAACAGGTAAAAAGGAATATCAAGCGCTTTCCTTCCGATTTTATGTTTCAACTCACCGAAGAAGAGGTCGATCTTATGGTATCGCAAAATTCGATACCTTCAAAACGACATTTGGACGGTTGGGAACCTTATGTTTTGGCATTGTGAGCATATAGGATCTTCGGGAAAGACGGCGCAAGTATTTAGAGGGAGGAATTGCTATGGAAAACACATCCGGTCAGGGTAAGCAGTCCGTAATCCCCGCCGAATTATCGGGTTGGAGCTGGAACTGGGGGGCCTTTCTGATGAACTGGGTCTGGGGAATTTCCAACAAGACATATATCGCCCTGCTGACCTTTGTTCCCTTTGTCGGCGTCTTCATGCCCTTCGTCCTGGGTTTCAAAGGAAACGCCTGGGCGTGGAGAAATAAAAAGTGGGACAGTATCGAGCATTTCCGGAAGGTGCAGAGGAAATGGGCCATGTGGGGCTTCATCATGCTCGTCGTCTCGTTGGTGGCTTTGGTAGGTTCCGTTTTCTTCCTCTTCGAAACGCTGAAGAGTTCAGAACCATACGTCATGGCTATCGATAAAGTACAGGCAAGCAGGGAGGTGCAGAACATCATCGGCGCCCCCATAAAGCCCGGCTGGTGGATGGTAGGAGACATCTCCACCGACGGAACAGGCGGAAAAGCCGAATTTTCCATCCCCGTAGAGGGATCAAAAAAGAAAGGCTCTGTCTCTATCAGGGCAACTAAAGAGAACAATAAATGGAAGATCAACCAGTTATTCTTCCTCCCCGATGGCGGCGGCGCCGCGATTGATCTGCTGACGATTCCGTTAAAGGTCCCGCAGCCGACGCAACCGTCCCCTGGGCAGACCAAGCAACCTCCCCCGGAAGCGCCGCCCATAGATACGTCACCCCCGGATAAAGAGTCCATGCAGTCCGGAAAAACCACCGCCATGACGGGCGCCGCTGTCGGAAAGCAAGCAAAAGATATGGCAGTGGAAAAGAAGGCCACTCCTGCTGCCGCCCCGGTCGTTGCCGCTACGGTCCCGCAACCGGGAAAAGCGGCGGTAGCCGAAAAGAAACCGGCTGTCACCGAGAGCGGCCCGACCCCGGAAAAACAGCAGACGGCAAGCAAGCCTAAGAAGAAATATGCAAAAAAGCCTGTGCCTAAACGGCAATCTCCTTATGAAAAGGCAATGGCGAAGAAGAAAACGCCAACCAATATGGGCCGCGCAGAGATCACCGCCGGTGATTATCAGGGGGCCATAAAGACCCTGTCCGCGGCCATTGCGAAAAATCCCCAGGAGAGCATCAACTACCGGCTCCGGGGTAACGCCTACGACAATCTCGGGAACAGGGAACAGGCCATCGCGGACTGGAAAAAGGCGGCATCCCTGGGGGATACCGTCATTCAGTCCTATTTAGTCTTCCTGCAAGTCGAATGGCCATGAGGAGAAACCTTCTTGACACCAAGTCTGTTTTATGATCAGAAAATAACACATAGCGTTCAGGCGCCCCGCGTAGGTGGGGTGAAAAGGGAAGGCGGTGCGAATCCGCCGCATGGAGGCCGATGCTGTAAGCCCCGACGCCGGTTTAAGGAAACCGGTTGTTGATGTTTTTTCGCAACGTCCCGGAGACAAACAAGGTCTGCGGGTGAAAAGTCACTGACCCCAGGGTTGGGAAGGCGAGCGGGAAAGGGGTAAGCCAGAAGACCTGCCTGATCGATGCAAAAGCGGCAACGCCCAGAGCCGCCGGGAACATGAAGATTTTCATGTTCCCGGCGGCTTTTTTATTTGGGGAGGAGGAGAGGATGAAGCAGGTTTTACTACGAGATATCAATATGTTGGACGTCGTCAAAACGGACCGGCCGGGACTACCGCCCGGTGGCGTCCTGGTCGCAATGCGGGCGGCGGCCCTCTGCCGCACCGATGTCAAGATGATCCGCCAGGGCCACCGGGATCTCGTCCTGCCCCGCATTCCCGGCCACGAAGGGGTCGGCGAGGTTATTGCCAGCGACGCTCCTGCCCTGCCCCCGGGAACGATGGCCGCCGTCTATCCCGGTCGCTACTGCGGAACCTGTCCGGCCTGCCGGCAGGGACAAACGGCACGCTGCCGGTCGCTGAGCATTTTCGGGTTCAACCGGGACGGCCTCTTCCGGACCCTAGTCCCCTTTTCCGGGGAGGAGCTTTCCTCCCTTGTTCCCTGTCCGCCGGAGATGGACCCTTTGGTCGCCGTCCTGGCGGAACCCCTGGCCTGCTGCCTGTCGGCGCTCCGGAAATTTCCCGGCGTCGAACGTGACACTGCCTTGGTCGTCGGGGCCGGGGCCGTAGGTTGCCTCTTTGCGGCACTCCTTGTCTCTTCAGGCTGGCAGCGAGTCCTCATTGCCGACAGCGATCCGGCCAGACTCGGCGGCGAAATTCCGCCAGGGGTGGAGAAACTGCCGGCGACAACTATGGAACTTCCTAAGATATTTCAGAGGATGGGCCTCACCGCTGCTCTCCAGTTGCTCATCCCGGCCTGTCCCGGCGGCCTCGACTGGCCCTTTTGGGAGGCGCTGGCCCCCAGGGGATGCGTGTCCGTCTTTTCAGGTCTCGATGGGGCGGGAATCAGAGAGGTCGCCATGAACCGTCTCCACTATGGCGAACTTGTCCTGGCCGGTTCCTATGGCTGTAACCGCATCGATTTCGCCGACGCCCTGGGAATGCTGTCCCGGCAGGTTGTGGACGTCTCCTTCCTCCGCCCCGTTACCATCTCCCTTGAAAACGTGCTGGACGGGGTGGGACTTCTTGAGAAACGGCGGGCGAAAAAAGTAATCATCAACAGATTTGAATAATTATAGGGACAGATTTGAAATCTGTCCCCAGTTCATAAAACATAAAAGTAAGGAGGAGTATTCTATGGAGGAAAGAGAGCTGAAAGAATTCGCCGCCGTCGTCACGGCAGTGATGGCGGGGGGAGATTTGAGCCGTGATGACTCCCGGGAGATGTTCCGCCGCGTCCTGACGGGAGAACAGCCGGATCTCGCGTGCGGGGCCTTCCTGGCGGCCCTGCGGATAAAGGGCGAAACGGCCGATGAGATCGCCGGGTGCTTTGAGTCTATTTATGAACATGACACCCGCCGGGTGACGGTTTCCGGCCGCGAGCTTGTCGAGAACTGCGGAACGGGCATGGATTCCCTGAAGACCTTCAACATCAGCACCCTTGCCGCCATTGTGGCGGCGAGCCTCGGGGTGTCCATGGCCCGTCACGGCGCCCGGGCTATCACCTCCCGCTGCGGTACGGTGGACCTCTGTGAAGCCCTCGGCGTCGATGTGGAATGCAGCGTCGAGCTGGTATGCCAATCCATCGAGGCCTGCGGCATCGGCCTCTTCAACGGCATGAGTCCCCAAGTCCATCCCGGCGGTCTGGGGCGGATCCTTTCTCAGCTTCGCATCGGCACCACCTTCAACATCGCCGCCTCGCTTGCCAATCCCGCCCTCCCCGCCATCGGCGTCCGCGGTGTCGGCGCACCGGAGCAGATCGAGCCGACCCTGGAGGTAATGGAACGGATCGGTTACCGGAAGGCGATCCTCTTTCACGGCTGGGCGGCAGACCGGGAACGGGGCATGGACGAGCTCTCCACCCTCGGCCCCTCGCGGCTGGGAATCCTCGATGGGAAAGGAGGCCGCGAATTCATTGAGATCGAACCGGAGAACGTGGGAATCTCCCGGGGAAACTATAGTGAGATCATCCCGATGGAAGAGGTCCGGGATGAAGCCGTCGAGGCCGTGCGGATCCTGGCGGGCCGGGGCAGGAAGGCCCGCATGGATATCGTGGGACTCAACGCCGGGGTCATCCTGTGGGCCGCGGGAAAGGCCGATTCCCTCGGCCGGGGCGCACAGATGGCCCGGGAGGAAATCGCCTCGGCCCGACCCCTGCAAAAACTCTCCGCCTGGGTGGCCCTTCAGAATCGTCACCCCGGCCAAGGCCTGGACAGGTTCTCAGAGATTGCGGTTGCGGCGAGCATCCCGGGAAATCTTTTTTGAATTTGCGTAACAATAAGTATTATATGATTATTATCAGATAATAGACAGTCATGTAGGGCGATAAAGCAAGCCCCCTCACCGGGGCTGATGACCCCGTGCCGTCCTTTTTCGAGGTTGACTTTTAGCGATCATTTCTTTACGCATTCAGGACGATCACTCTCCCACCATAAAACCTGTCCCGGAAAGTGAAGGCGT
>JAPLJZ010000085.1 GCA_026388335.1 Deltaproteobacteria bacterium | reverse complement strand
CGCGATGTATGTGATCGCAAATAAATCCATTTGAGCAAAAGTTGTTTATGACAGCAAAAGTTTTATTATATGCATTTCTAACCGGTTTTTCCTTGATTCTTGGTGTTATATTAGGCACCATCCTGAAATTCAACCAGAAAACTATTGCGGCAATAATGGCCTTTGGATCCGGTGTTTTAATATGCGCTTTAACTTTCGGGCTAATGGAGGAAGCGTTTAAGCATGGGGGATTTGACGCAATAATCATAGGATTCTTGTTAGGAGGCATGGTTTTTATATTCGGTGATTTTCTGATACAAAGATATGGAGGAAGAAACCACAAAAGAAAGAAGCATTTTAAAACCACAAAAGAAACAAACGGCAAGGCAATTGTATTAGGCGCTCTTCTTGACGGGATACCTGAATCAATGGCCTTGGGAGTTACCCTTCTCAGTAAAAATGGAATCGGATTGTTAATGCTCGTCGCAATTTTTATGTCAAACCTTCCTGAGAGCATATCATCCATAAATGATTTGCAAAAAGAGGGCCTATCCAAGAAGCAGATATATCTGTCATGGTCAATAGTAAGCATATGTGTTGCGTTGAGTGTTGTTTTAAGTTTCCTGTTTTTGGAAAATCTGGATTTCAATACTCTCGGCATAATCGAGTCTTTTGCAGCAGGGGCAATCCTGGCAATGCTTGCAGACAGTATGATGCCTGAAGCCTATGAAGAAGGCGGCTATCTTATCGGGTTTTTAACCATCTTAGGATTTTTAACTGCTTTTATTCTTTCAAAATTTTAATTTTATCCTGCTGTCGCTGGCAGCCGTGATGATGTTTTCCCTGTTACCCTTTTTCAGCGGGGTCTGTCTCCCCAGCTTCCCCGACCGTGACGGCTGGTATGGAGGCGCAAGAAATGCTTAAAGGATTAACATGAGTGCCCGCTATGATTGAATTGAACAACGCGACAAAACGATACGATTCCCTGGCGGCTGTTGACGGCGTATCCTTCTCCGTCAAGACAGGTGAGTATTTTGCTCTCCTTGGACCCAATGGCGCCGGGAAGACTACGATCGTCAAGATGCTCCTCGGCTTTACGCGGCCGACATCGGGAAGTTTGTCGTTAAACGGCCTTCCAAGTACACAAGCCGCCTGCCGAACCGCCGTCGGTTATCTGTCTGAAAACCTGCATATTCCGCCATACCTTTCCGGATGGCAGTACCTGCAACGCTGTGCGGAGCTATTGGATATAAGCCGGTCCGATGCCACGGATCAATGCCGGCGCATCGTCGAGCTTATCGGTATGCAAGGCAGGGAATACACCAAGGTGAACACCTATTCCAAGGGCATGATTCAACGGTTCGGACTCGGCGCCGCCCTCATCGGAAATCCGAAACTGTTAATTCTCGACGAACCTACCGCCGGTCTTGATCCCATCGGTATCAGAGAGATACGCCAGCTTTTAGAGTCCCTTAAACATCAGGGAATGACCATCTTCCTGAATTCACACCTGCTGTCGGAAGTCGAAAAAATATGCGATACCGCGGCGATCATCAACCGCGGCAAGCTGCTGGTAAAAGACAAGATTTCCGCTATTGTCAAGGACGGTGAGGCCCTGGAAGATGTTTTTGTAAGGCTTGTGAAAGGTTGACATGAAAACGAAGAAAGCACTTCCCCCCATTATCAGAATTGCGAAATACACGCTTATTGATGAAGTGCGGCAGAAAAGCTTCATCATCATGTTCGTTATCTGCGCCATCTTCATATTTCTTGTTCGCGGTTGTTATCAAGGCAATTATATGGTGAACGGGCAGTTTCTCGATGCGGCCACCGTTGTCAGGGCGGTGTCGAAAGTGACCTTCCACGTCATTGGCGCCGGGGTGATGCTCATAACAGCTTTACTTTCGATGCGTGTATTCAGGCGTGACCGGGACGACGGGATGCAATCGTGTATTTTATCAAAACCGATAGACCGGTGGCAGTATGTTACGGGTAAGATCATCGGATTGTGGGCCTTATCGGTACTATTCATGTTCATCCTGCACAGCATTGTGTTCTTGATTACATCCATAAATTTGCAGGTTGTCATGCCGGAATACCTCATGGCCTCCATGCTGTGCTCTCTCAACCTGCTCTTTGTGGTGATTGCCGTGCTTCTTTTGTCGCTCCTGATGCCCGACATCGTCGCTTTTCTTTGTGTTATGGGCATCGGTGTCGCCGGTCTTGCGGCTGACGGAATATCCGCGCTAAGCCAGAGCCAGATGGCGCAGGCGATGATACAGCAACCGGGCGCCCTCCCGACGTCGGATTGGACATGGTGGAAAGTTATCTACTATTTATGGCCAAAGCTCTCAGGGGCGCAACAATTGGCTTCTTCGTTGATCAGCAGCGAAGCATTCCATGGATTCGGGCCCATATATCCACTCATCAATGTTCTGCTTTATTGCCTTATCCTCGGCACATTGCTTTTCCGTCGTTTTGGGAAAGAAGACCTTGTATAAAGACATTGTATAGATATCCGGTATTATTTAAAAGCCATGTCTGTGAGCTTGCCTTATGAGTCCGAAACCGCCGCCGCTATCCGGCCGCGACCTAAAGCATGGTCGTCCTACTATTTCCCGGTGAAAAACTTCCTGATATTTCGGCCCAATTCTCTGAAGGCGTCTCCGGTCTTTTTTCCTGTGTCCCTGAACCACTCTCCTGTGGACCGGCCTGTCTTCTTCGCCTCCTGCCCTGCCTTCTTGGCACCCTGGCCGGCTTCCTTGCCGCCTTCCTTATCCTAAATGTTATTCCTCGCGGAGCGCACATTATCTTTGCCCAATCATCTGCGGCTTGGGACTATGATCATTGCACGGCTTCATGATGATATTTCCGATCCCCAGGATGACTCGTCTGGGTAAAAATCGCGCTAATAGAACAGTCAGCTTGTTGGCAATACCCGGGACAACGACCTCCTTACCTTTTATCAGGGCTTTATATCCCGCTTTTGCCACTGTCACTGCATCCATCACCATCATCTTGAACAGGAGTGTATTCTCCATGTTCGCCTTTCCGGCGAACTCGGTTTTCGTGGCGCCGGGGCACAATGTGGTCACGGTGATGCCTGTCCCTTCCAGATCCTTGGCGATACCCAAGGAGAAGTTTAGCACATAGGCTTTGGCCGCGCAGTAGATTGCATTCCGGGGGGCGGGCATGAATGAGCCGGTAGATCCGACATTCAGTATCTTGCCACCACCATTTTTCACCATGTCGGTGACGAACAGCTTCGTCAGGTGCGTAAGGGAGACAAGATTGGTTTGAATGAGGTTCAGCTCCCGGCACCAATCCGTTTCAGCAAAAAGTCCGTAGACTTGAGATCCCGCATTATTGACCAGGACATCAATATGCATGTTCCGGTCCTTTATCTCCCGGAAAATCTCTTCCGGTGAAGCGGGTATGGAGAGATCCTTCGCGATAATCAATATTTTAATTCCAGGTGTCTTCTGTAACTCCCGTGACAGCTCTTGGAGACGTTCCTCCCTTCTGGCAATCAGGACCAGATTGTATCCTTCTGCAGCAAAGATTCTAGCCAACTCTCTCCCTATTCCGCTTGAGGCACCGGTAATCAGTGCTGTTTTCTTCATCGTCTTTGTCCTCCTTTTGCTTTTGTTGTGTTGAGGATAAAGATTCGATCATGAATATACAATGACTTCCAGCGCAAAATGATTGACAAAGGGCGCAATATTGTCACTAAAGTTGATGATCGGCGATGCTCTTGTTTACTTGGACGGCTTTTGATGATATAAAATAACGTCTCCTGTACAACTTAACGGTTTTCATTGTCAGAGTGAATATCTGAATTGGAGCTGTTCCTATGAAGAATGGACTAACAACTTCCATCACCAAGATCGCCTCTCTTTTCACCATCCTTGCAAAAAGCAGTATCAACTTGGAAGAATTCCTGTCTTCAGAGGGGATAGATTTGTCTGTTGTTTCATCCCCTGATGGCAGACTAACCCTTGAACAGGTTCACGCCCTGACAGAAAAAGCCGTAAAACTAACTGGAGATAGAGATATCGGACTTCATCAAGGCGAAATCATGACCGGGTTTTCCAATATTCTGGGATACATTCTCTTAAACTGCGCTACGGTTGGCGAGGCAATCGAAAAATACTGCCGATATCAGAAGATCACCGACGAAGCGCGATTCATTCGCACCCATGATATCCATGAAGAGATTGTCATCGAGGTCGTGATCGTGGCCGAGGAGCTATCACGGAATCGGCACCTGATCGATCACAAGCTGGCAGGGATGATCACATACCTACGTCTTCTTACGGGTCATGCCTTCAATTTAAATGACCTGCATGAAGTCCGCTTTTCATACGCGGCACCTGATGATCTCTCCGAATACCGGCGCATCTTTCCATGCAGGATTCTGTTTTCAAGCCCAATGAATGCTCTGATATTCGACCGGAAGATATTGGCCATACCGATTCCCCAGTCCAATCGGAAACTGCTGCCGTTATTCGAAGATTATGCTGCGGAGGTGCTTTCCAAGCTGGAGGGGGATGACACCTGTCGGTGCAAGGTGCAGCGCATTATTGTCGACCTGCTTCAGGGCGAAACGCCTTCCGTGGAAGCCATAGCGCGGAGATTGGCTGTAAGCGTCCGTAATCTGCAGTTGAAATTGAAGGAAGAGGGAACAACCTATAGCGCCATTCTTGACGACGTTCGCAAGGAGCTGGCCATCGGTTGTATGCGGGACAGGGATCTTCCCATCGCGGAGATAGCCTATTTACTTGGATTCTCCGAACCGAGCGCCTTCCACAGGACATTTAAAAGGTGGACCAGTTCTACCCCGCATATCTACCGGACAAATATCCTATCTTAGCAATCAAGACATGGGACCGCAACACTGCAGAAGCGGGTGCGCTTTTTTACGATTGATTTTGCCGCACCGCTCGGGTATTTTTCTTCCCAGCAAAGGAGACCATCATGAAACTTAAAATCGTCTTGGAAAAAGGAATGGATGGCTATATCGTCGCTCATTGCCCAGCACTGAAGGGATGCGTGACGCAGGGCCGCACTGAGGAAGAAGCCCTGAACAACCTCAAAGAAGCGGTTGAGCTTTATCTTGAATCCGAACCCGAGGACACCCGTCTCCATGGCGGACGATACAAAGTCTGTGAGCTTGCTTTATGAGTCCGAAACCGCCGCCGCTATCCGGCCGCGACCTAAAGTATGGTTGTTCTACTATTTCCCGGTGAAAAACTTTCTGATATTTCGGCCCAATTCCCCGAAGGCTTCTCCGGTCTTTTTTCCCGTGTCCCTGAACCACTCTCCTGTGGACCGGCCTGTCTTCTTCGCCTCCTGTCCCGCCTCCTGCCCTGCCTTCTTGGCACCCTGGCCAGCTTCCTTGCCGCCTTCCTTGATCTCCTTGCCCATCTCCTTGAAATCCCTGGCCGACCTTTTTAGAACCATCCTTAACACCCTGGCCGACTTCTCTGGCTCCTTCTTTGAAGCTATTATCGGCCCAACCCGGCGCGGCCAGCCAAAACGCCAGCATTACAGTGATCATGACGATTCGCATAACGACCTCCTTTTTCAGCAGTCGGCGTAGTTTACCATGGAATCTTCAAATTGTTATGCTTTTTTATAAAGATTGGTGAGAGTGAAGCGAGTATATCAACTGACTATTTCCTACACATCCAGCCACCACCAGGGTACGGCGATTACTTTGGAATGAAGCCACTGTACTCTTTCGCCACCGTGCACCAGTACGCCTCGCACGGTTTCCGGATACTCTTCCAAAAACAGCAGCAGGTTATGGATATCGTACACCGTTGGTCTTGAGGTTAGTTTGACCTCAAAGGCCAGTAGGCGCTTGCCATGTTCAACCACAAAGTCTACTTCTTTGCCGGTAGTGGTGCGCCAGTAGCAGAGAGAGGCTCGGGGCGTCATTCCTTCGCAGAGGGTGCGTAGGTGATGCCCCACCAGGG
>JAPLJZ010000210.1 GCA_026388335.1 Deltaproteobacteria bacterium | reverse complement strand
AATCGTGTTTTTGATTCCTTGAATGCTGCCACAGAGCAAGCCGAATTGGGGCTTGCAGAGATGGCGGCTAACATGGCAGCAATCCGCCAATTAACCAACTGGCCTTGGATTAGTGCCATTTTGAAAACATAATGGAATAAGTAGTTCGGCAGACGAACGGGAAGAGTGATTACCATTTTATCGAAAGTCCGCCCTTCCGCCTGATTTCGAGTGACCTAACATCACCTCTTGTGCAACCGTATGGCGCACTTACGGTTTGCAATCTTGCGTACTTTCCAAAATCCGTCAATCATGGTAGGAGGAAAGAGGGCGTCCAAGCTATCAAGGAAAATTTTGATGTAATGCATGTGCGCATTTCAAATCATTTTCATTGATCTGGCCAGTCATCTCGTCTCTCGCTTTGTATTTGAAGGGATTGACTGCAATTCATAAAATAAGGAGCTGCACCGGACCTTGCGTCCATCTTCAAACAAACGCTGATACCATGCTAACGGAATTGCAGATTAACAAAAGACAGGTGCAAGCCGGAATCGTGCGCTTATAAGAAAATCATTAAATGACCAAATAACCTATTTGGCAGAACGCACCGGGAGCACACGTGCAAGCCAGTCGCCGCCTTTCACTCTCCGTATACCACTGAGCTTCCCGCTGGAGCTGAATTGAGATTGCTCGCCCGTGTTGGTGGGCAGGCTTGGGTAAAAGTTCCACATGTAACTATCAGTTAATTTAATCAGTTCGGTTTTGCTGTCATACAACCCTACCAACTCATCCCGAGTCGGCATCCGCCAGTCCGTATATCCACCTACACGGTAATTTCCCCAATATGAGTTTGCGTCTGCCAAGTTAATATCGCTTCCGTTGTCTTTCGCTGCCCATATAAGGTTTGTCCTTGTATCTAGAACCGTTCCATCATCGTAGGCAATGAAACGGCCGTCTCTTCTTATCTCATTGGCTTTTGGGACAAAAGGACGCTCAACAATAGCAATAGCAACCGCTTCATTCCCGGTCAAAGAACGCACTGGGTGTGCCCGGGCCATGCTGGGGTAATTTTTGTCTCTCCAATAATAATCCTTCTGCTTATTTAAGAGACTGAATATGGCAGCTTCAGAACCACGTGTCTCCGGAGTCCACATCCAAGTATCCGTAATCTTTATTGTGTCTGTTGTCAAACCACCACGCTTATCAAAAAACTCTAATGCAACTAGTTCATCACCTGTCGGCAACCGCCAGTCTGAATAACCGCCGCCACGATAATTCTTGCAGTACTTATTTGCATCGTACCAATTGATATTGCTTCCATTATCCCTCGCCGCCCACATTAGGTTTGTCTTTGTATCTAGAACCGTTCCATTGTCGTAAGCAATAAAGCGGCCGTCTCTTTTAATCTCTTTAGCTGTGGGAACAGAAGAACGTTTAGCCATCGCAAACTGTTTTCTTTCCTCTTCCAGTTTTCGCTGTTCTTCCGCCAGTGCTTTCCTCAGTTCAAAAAGTTCCCTTTCCTGTCTCATTTTCTCCCGTTCGGTTGTAATCTTCTGCTGCTCGTTTTCAAGGTCGGCAGATGCCTCTTGTACTGTTTCCTTTTCTACCCTTTTTACTGCCTGCCCTTGATTAAAATAAAAATTACCTTCAAGAGAAGATAACTCCCAAGGTGTTTGTCCTGTGCTTTTACGAACATTCTGTCTGACTTTCATGAAAACATCGTTGATAGGTATATCTGGTTGCTGCATATATTGCAGCAGTGCTGATGTATAGGGACTGTTTCTACCATCACCGTCCTTCGCTACCTGACCCGGACTGGTAGAATAGGAGATAAATGTACCTGTCGGGGCATTATTCACTATAGCCAAGCCCCTTGAGACGCTGCGGAAACTCTTACCGAAGGGGTTATCTCGACAAGCATCCAACAGCACGATGTTCAGTCCATTGTTGGCATTCTCCATCTCGGCGAGGATGCGTCCAGCATCAAAGGCTTTAAACCGGACATCGGATTCCTTGTTAATCTTCGCCCCTATAGGGATGAGATAGTTGACACCGTTCACCTGCACACCATGACCAGCATAATAGAAAAGACCTACGCCACCTTTTTTCAGCCGATTTCCAAATTCTTCAATGGCTCCTTCCATCGTCTCAAGATTAGCGTTCTTCTTGAGGACAACCTTGAACCCTAGTTTTTTGAGAGTTGCAGCCATGTCCGTGGCGTCATTGACGGGATTCTTCAGGGGGCCAGAACTATAGGCACTATTGCCGATAACCAGAGCCGTGCGTTGTTCGGTTGCTGCCAGCAATAAAGATGGAAAGATTAAAACAATGATAAACAGGGTAAAGAAGATTCTTGTATGCATGGAGTGCATGGAAATATCCCCTTATATTCAAAATAATTATTTATATTTATACTTCAAACATCTCCAAATATCAATTTGATGTTAAGGGTTACCCTTTGAAAGAGTGAATGTCTGTCAAAAGCAACGGATGCTTGATAACAAGAAGGCAAAAATACCCTTGATCTTCGGAAAAATCAATCTCCCCAATATGCATGTTTCGACCGCAATTCAGCGAAATGAGATGATTTTTCCTTTATCGCTTTGTATTTGAAGTGAATGCGTAAGGCTTTAGAAAATATGACTCTTACCAAACCTTGACAGCATCTACCTAAATGTTTTCAATTTTGAATTGATGTGAGGCTTACTATTCGAAAGAGAGTAGCGAGCCTGTAGAAAAACTCCGAGGTATGTGGAAAATGAATGATGAGCCCGGCAAGAGCTTCCTGATGCGTACTTATTGGAGAAAATACATAAGTTCCACTTCAAAAATCAAAGTTTCATTAGGTGGAATTGTTCCCATACCCTTATCGCCATAAGCCAGACCAGGTGGTATGATGAGAATACGTTTTTCTCCCTTTTTCATTGAAAGAAAAGCCTCATCCCAACCTTTGATTACTTCACCTCTCCCGACCAGAAACAGGAGTGGTTTTCCTCGATCCACCGAGCTGTCAAACTTAGTTCCATCAAGTAACATGCCGGTATAATGAGCCTCTACGAGCGCTCCACTATTTGGTGTTGCACCATTTCCTTCCTTCAAGATAATATACATCAGGCCTGATGAAGTACGAATCGCATTTGGGTATTTTTCTTTGATTAAAGCCTCTTCCTTGGCAACACTATCGTTGACGATGGCCTGATAAATCGCCGGCCGGGACCCCTGATCGGCTTGTGCAGAAATCGGCATGACCGCAATGCACGTGAGCAGCAGAAAAACAGATGCTTGAAAAAACCTATATGATCTCACTTGGTTCTCCTCCAGATTGCAGTTGATGCTTATTCTCTCTTTTCCGTCCGGTTTCCCGTCGGTGCTACATTATGGTATCCAGTGGCCCCAACCATCATAAAAAGCTTACAGAAACAAAGATTTGTCAGGGAAAAGAAAAACATCGGTAGACTCGTCTCTGGTAATGGGTTCCATTAATTTTTTTTTGATGTCGCTGGGAAACAAGGCAGGAAAATCAAGTTGTTCTATTGAACCGATTTTATTCATTTCAAACCTGGTACATAATTCCCCGATCAAAAAGTATACAAGGGGACTCAATGCTTCAGCCAGTTTATTATATACAATCAGGGGATCAGATGGTAAGATCCCTCTTGTATTCAATACATTTACCTGCGGAGATTGTCCGATAACATGCCCGCCATCTATTTCCTCAGAAACATGATGAACAGACCAGACTGTTGTTGCTGCATTTCGAACGGCAAGATCCTCGTATGGAGCAGGACCTGCCCCGTGGTGTCGGGTGAGATCGGATGGATGGAAATTATAGATGCCGTATGAGGGAATCTGAATAGTGAAAGAATCAATTATCTGTCCGAATACGGAGACTAATATTGCATCCGGATTCCATTGGTGTAACAACTGGTGGAATGAATCTATTTTGATTTCACCGGTATAAACCGGTATGCCATGGCTGAGGCCAGATTCAATAATCGTGGCCTCATCGATTACGCGGCTTGGCATATCCAGCATGTTCCAAATACGTTTTTTAACCGAGATTTTTGCATCAGGATTTAACGGATGATCCGTAACGAATCCGACAAGATTTAACTTTTCGGGAAACTTGCGCTCATACTCTTTGAGCGTTTCAAGTACAAGGTAACCAAACTGCCAGCTTCCCAGAAGTACGACCTTTAAACCATCTCCGGTTTTATCGGGGTTTTCGGAAGGGTCCGGTAGAATAAGTTCTCCCCAGCGGGTATCATTTACCGTTTCAGACTTCCTGCCAGGTTTAGCAAGTACAACCAAGTAATTGATCAGCTCTTCGTTTTCAGGAATGTTCATAACGTCTATCCTATAAATCAGGAAATAGAGTGACACTTCCACTATTAATTCGTTCTTTCCAATATAAATCTACCTAAATCTGAGTGATATGTCTATCATTATCTTTGTCAAGCCCCTGATGGCGCCGCCTTTTATTGTACCGATCAAAATACTTTGTAAGCTCCTGCCTGGCCTCGGCAATTGAGCTGTACGCCATAACTTATCTAACTTCCTCAAAATTGATCAATCCAAGAAAAACGCCCCGGCCCCTTTATCAGAAGGGCAGGGGCGTTGATTACTCGGGCAACAAGTTGCCTTTATTTCAGTTTGCTCAGGATGTCCCGGGCGATAATTACGCGCTGGATCTGGTTTGTTCCTTCATAGATGGAAGTGATCCGGGCGTCCCGATAGTAACGCTCAACAGGGAATTCCTTGGTGTATCCGTAACCGCCGAGGATCTGGATGGCGTTGTAACAGGCCCGCTCTCCCGCTTCCGTGGCGAAGTATTTAGCCATCGACGCCTGACGGGCGAAGAACCGGCCGTTTTCCTTTTGGTAGGCGGCGTTCATAAGGAGCAGCCGCCCCGCTTCCAGTTCCGTGTAGGATTCGGCGATCATCCACTGAATCGCCTGGAAGTTGGTGATGGACTGATCAAATTGTTTTCTCTCAACGGCGTACTTGGCGGCGTATTCGATGGCGGCCAGTCCGCAGCCGAGTCCCAGAGATCCGATCCCGATGCGCCCGCCGGCCAATTCGCCCACTGCGGTGCGGAAACCGTCGTTTGGTTTTCCCATCATGGCGGTTTTGGGAATGCGGCAGTCTTCGAAGACGAGTTCATTGGTGACGGAGGCATGCTGTCCCATCTTATGTTCCGCCCGGCCCACAATGAAACCCGGGATACCGTTTTCGACGAGGAAGCAACTGATCCCCTTGCCCTTGGGGGCCGCTTTGTCCGTTACCGCCCAGACAACGAATACTCCGGCGTATTCGGCGCTGGTGATGAAGATCTTGTTGCCGTTCAAGACCCATTCGTTACCGTCCAACACGGCGGAGCATCGCATCCCGGCGGGGTCGGATCCAGCCGTCGTTTCCGTCAATCCAAAGCCGCCGGCGGGGTACTCACCCGAGCAAATCTTGGGGATATAGGCCTTTTTCTGTTCTTCCGAGCCGATGGCCTGGATAACCTCACAGACCATGTTGTTAACCGAGGTGGTCACCGCGGTGGAGGCGCAGGCCCGGGCGATTTCCGTGATCGCGAGACTGAAAGCCACTGTCCCCGCTTCCGAACCGCCGTATTCCCCTTTTACGGCAATCCCCATGAGTCCCAGTTCAGCCAGCTTTTTGAGGTTCTTCAGGAACGCTTCCCGATCACCTTCCTCATCCAGTTTCGCGGCCAAAGGTTCCAGCTCCGATTTGGCAAAATTTCTTGCCGTATCCTGAATCATCTTTTGGTCTTCAGTTAAATCTAAGTTCATTGCATCTTCTCCCCTTCCTGATAGTGTTTATTCACACCATCTGTCCTTTTAACAGATGGGTAATTTCCGGATTCATGAGAATGATAAAATGAAAAGAGGGGAAGCATGCTTCCCCTCTTTTCGGTGATATGTCGTTAACCTTTGTCGATGATGGCCTGGATATCAGGCGTATAAGGAGTTTTCGCCGGCAGGAAGATCAATTCCGGATCCACGAATTCGCGGAGAATGAACAGTTCCTGGTAGGTCGGGTGGGGTGTCTCGCCGGTTATTTTCGACACGTTGAGGTCGAAGCCGCAATTTTCCTTCACCTGTTCCACAGTGACGCCAGGGTGGCAAGTTTCCAGGTAGATGATGCCTTCGGCATCGAAACGATAGACGCCCATGTTGGTCACGACGCCGCAGGGACCGGAATCCGCATAGGCCGTATTTTTCCAGACCTCTTTCTTGGGCTTCCACTCGTTGGTCTTGAAATCCCAGCACCACCAGCCCGGCGTGGTGGTGTAATCGTTTCTCTCAAGGAAGCGTCTCTTTTCCTGGAGGATGATGTACGCCACGCGATGAGCCAGGGTGCCGATGTCGGAGTTGCCTCCCGAACCGGTGAACCGGTGGGAAGGTGAATAATAGTCGCCGATGGAGGTGACGTTGACGCCGCCGTATTTGTCGATGGCCGCGCCGCCCAGGAAGCCCAGGGTGACGAAGCCCTGCTGGAGATAATACCCAAAGGTGTCAACGAGACCGCCCAGGACCGAACTCATATTGGCTGCCCGCTGATCACAGACGGACATGGGCACATGCATCGTCTTGCCGTCGCAGATGCCTGATTCATAAATCAGGGTGGCATGCGGGGCCGTGGTGAAGTTTGCCGTCATGATTCCCACCATGGGCAGCCCGGTACCTGCAAAGACGACGTCGTCGTCATGGACCTCATGGGCAATCGCGATTGCCATCAGTTCCGGCAGGATAAATTCTCCGACCTTTGCTGGTGTATCGGGAATCTTATCGATAATTTCCATCAATTCTTCCATTGATTTTGCCATAATCTATTTTCCCCCCTTTCTCTTAGTAACCACTGCGTGCCACGGACAAGGGCAACTTCATCCGGGGTGCGGGTTTTTTGCCTCTCAGCATGCGGGTGCTGTAACCGGTGCTTTCCGCCTTCAGATCGAGAAGCTTTTTGGCCCCCAACTTGATAAGGAAGCATTCCCAGCTTTCCGGGCCGAACACCCATTCATCCAAGAATTTCTTCAGATCGTCCGTGTTGCGCGAGGCCGCATCCATAAGTCTCATGAAGGGGGCGTCGTAGTCATAGTAATAGGGCACCGCGCTCGGGAAGGCGCCCCAGGGGCATTCCACAATGGCGTCAACGGTGAAATAGGGAATCTGGTTCGCTTCCGAATACTTCCTCATTTCTGCTTCCGGAACGATTTCCTCGGCGATGATCACGACCTTGTCGCAGGCGAAGGAGAGTTCCTTGTCGATGGTACCGACGCCGCGCCAATTGGCTGTCCCCTTGTCACCGGCCTTGGCAACATGGATGACGGCCAGATCCGGCATCGCGGCGGGCAGGAGCACGGTGTCTCCATTTCCCCAGAAGGGTTCAGCCATCTGGATGAATTTTTTCTTGGCGATCTTGGGATTCTTGCCATCTCTCAGCCCCGCTTTCCCCAAGGCGTCGTATTTTTCATTATATAAGTCTGATCCCAAAGGTGCGCTGTAGGGGATAAAGGGTGCACCAATGGCGCCGGCGAGAAATCTCATGGCCATGGCGCCATGGGAATAATCCTCAAGAATCACTTTGCCATCTTTATAGTTCCGATTAAGTTTTATATCGAGTTTGCCGGCCATTTCGCCCCAGCCCATCCAGTCTGTTTCATAGATCTTGATGGCGCTGACGGCGTTAAGCAGCCAAGTGCAGCAACTGCCGTGTCTGTCTATTGCGTGAAGATCCTTGACCCCCTGCCTT
>JAPLJZ010000110.1 GCA_026388335.1 Deltaproteobacteria bacterium | reverse complement strand
CGGAAGGCCTGCATCACCTGATCCACATCGCCCCATATCTCCGAACTGAATCCCGTATTGCCGGCATCGAAAACACCCACGACCGTCCAGGTCCTCATCCCCCAGTTCAGGGCGCCCTGTAGGCCGACTCCTTGGAATCCTTTGGCGATGCTGTTTCCCACGATAATCTCCGAGGAGCCCATTCTGAACATGCGACCTGAGACCAGCTTTACCTGGGGCCGCAAGGGCATGGAACTCTCCTCCACGCCGCGGACGACGACGTTGGAATGGGCCGATGCCTTCTCATCACCCCGCTTTTGCAGGGAAATGAGGACAACGACCTCCTTGGCCAGGAGTCGTCGCCCGTTCTGATCAATGGCCACCTGGGGAAGCATTTCCACAATGGAAGCCTGATTACGCTCAATGCTGCTCATAACCTCCGAGGTGGAGCCTTTGCGGAACACCACTGCATTGTCATAAGAACCCGTCTCCACGAGGGTCTTCTCCAAGCCCTCGGCCATCATCAGGATGGCGGCGAATACGAAGACGACGAGGGCCATGCCGGAAACCGTAAGGATCGTCGTCAATCTGCGCTTCCAGAGGTTTCGCAAACTGTAGGAAAGGGGAACCGCCATCAGCCGATCCTCCGCAGCCCATCGGCAATGCCGATACGGATCGCCTGGCGGGTCGGAATGACCGCCGCCAGGCAGCCGATGAGGAGGGCTGCCAAAACATCGAGGTAAAGCGTTTCCGGGGAAACAATGAAGACTGGAAAAAAGGTGGCCAGCGCCTGGCCAAAGGCCGCTGCCGCGGGAAACGTGAGGATCATGCCGGTGAAGCAGCCGGTCAGGGTAATCACGAGGGATTCCCCGAAGATCAGGACCGTGATATCCCGGCCGCCGAATCCCAGGGTTTTCATGATCGCATAATCGCCGATTCGTTCCCGCGTGGTCATGGCCATGGTATTGGCGACAACGGCCATGATAATGATGATGACGACGAAGGATACCATCTGGATGGCCGTGACGATGGCGCCGCTCATGGCGATAAATCCCTGATTAAAGGCCTTCTCCGTCTCCGTCAATGTCTCGGCCAGGGAGTTTTTGAAGGTTTTGTCCACGGCCAGGGCCACATCCGCCGCCAGATCGGGCCTGGTGACGGCAATCATATAGAATCCTACCTGATCGGCCCGCTGGGCTGATGCCTTTTTGATCGTTTCATTTAGGTAATCCCAATGGAAATAGAACTGCGTTTCATCCGTCGTATCATCCCTGCCTTTATAGATGCCCCGGAGGACGAAATCCCAGTTCCCCGGGTAGATTGTTCCCTTGAGGGTAACCGTGTCGCCAATCTTCCAGCCGTACTTCGCCGCCAGCTTTCTGCCGGCCACAAACCCTTTCCTGTCGGCAAGGAACGCCTTTTTTTCCGCGGGGCCAAGCACGAATTCCGGATAGATTTCCAGGTAGGTCCGGGGCTCGACGCAGAAGTTGGGAAAGAAGTTTTTTTCATCAATGTAAATACCGCCGAACCAGTTGCCGTAGGACACCATCTTCACCCCTTCGTGCTGGCGGATTTTCTCGTTATAGGAGAGGGGAAGCGTAAAGATGATGGAGATGGCGTTTCTGGTGACAAGGCGGGACGTCGAAGCGGCCTCGACACCGGCATACCAGGAGCTGATCACCGTCCGCAGGAGGCCGAAGGCCAGAATGGCTACGGCGATGCCCAGAATCGTCAGGCCGCTGCGCAGCTTATTGTGAAAGGCATTTCTAAAGAGGATTTTGAGAATCGTCATGGGCGCCCTTCAGTGTATCATTCAGGTATCCCTTTTCCAGATGCCGGAGGATCTTGGCATGTTGCGCCGCCCGTGGGTCATGGGTTACCATGATGATGGTCTTACCCATTTCCGCGTTGAGGCGTTCCATCATCGCCAGGATTTCCTCGGCCGATACGCGGTCGAGATCACCCGTAGGCTCATCGGCAACGAGGATGGTGGGATCGGTGACAATGGCGCGGGCAATGGCCACCCGCTGTTGTTCGCCGCCGGACAGCTCCTTGGGATAATGATCCATCCGGTGTTCCAGACCTACCATGCGCAGGGCCGTCTCGCTATGTTCCCGTCTTTCTCTTTTGGACAGCGATGTCAAATGAAGCGGCAGTTCCACATTTTCAATCGCCTTCAGGACCGGGATCAGGTTATAGAACTGAAAGATGAAACCGACGTGATTGGCCCGCCAATGGGCGAGCTCCGTTTCCGAAAGGGTAGTGATATCCATATCGCCTACCCGGATGCTCCCCTTATCAGCCTTGTCGATGCCGGCAAGGAGGTTCAGGAGGGTCGTTTTCCCCGAACCGGAAGGCCCCATGAGGGCCAGGAATTCCCCCGCGGCGATGTCGAACGTAATATCGTACAAGACCGGGACGACAAGACTTCCCCGATGATAGGACTTGTAAAGATTTCTTATCTCTACGATGTTTTGCTTATCGTTCGGCGACTTTGATCCTCGCTCCATCCTTCAATCCCTTCGGCGGCTTTATGACGGCACGGTCTCCCGGCTTAAGGCCTGAGACGATCTCCGTCATATCTCCCAGTTTAGGACCAACCTGGACGGGTGTTTCCTTGACACGGTTCCCTTGCAGGAGAAAAACAAATGTCTTATTGCCCCTGCTGATCAAGGCGGATTGGTTGACGGCAAGACGAGGCTTCAGCTCCTCGGGTTCGAGCCTCCGTGAAAGAAAGGAAACCTTGGCGCTCATGTCCGGCAGCATGCGAGGGTCCTTGTCGAGAAAGCGAACCTTGACCAAAACGGTGGCCTTGCTGCGGTCAACAGTTGGCACGACAGTATAGACCTCCCCCTGAAACCGCATGTTCGGGAGTGCATCAAGTTGGATATCACAGGGCTGGCCGACCCGGATGGAGGCAATGCTCGTTTCCGAGACATCGGCCTCGACTTGCAGGGATTTCATATCGGCAATGGTAACGACGGCGGCCTTCGCATTGGCGGCAGAACCCATGGGGGTTACGATGTCGCCAACGTCGGCATTTTTGGTCAATACAACGGCATCGAAGGGGGCCCGTACCAGGGTGTAGTCGAGAGAAGCCTCGGCGTTCCGCAAGGCGGCGCTTCCCGCCCGAACGGTGGCTTCCGCCCCCTTTACCCCTTCAACGGCCCGCTTGTAGCGTGTCTCGGCCACGTCGTAATCGGACTTGGCAACAAAATTACTGGCAAACAGTTTTTTGTAACGGGTATACTCCAGCGACGCCATGTCCCTTTCCGCCTTGGTCTGCTCAAGGGTGGCCCGAACCGTATTCAGATTGGCTGCCGCCTGGTCTCTGGCTGCGGTCACATCCACATTCTCCATCCGGGCAATCACCTGCCCCTCCTTGACCCTGCCTCCTTCCTCTACCATCAGCGCCACCAGACGGCCCGTCACCTTGGAGGCCACGGCGGCCTTCCGTTGAGCGACAATGTAACCGCTGGCGTTCAACATGGATATGGACTGCGAGGGGTAGACTTGGGAAACGGTCGTTACATCTACAGCTATGGCCGGGGCAATGATGCCGCCAAAGTAAAGACCGGCCGTTACCAAAAGCAGCAGGATAATAGCCGCGATGACAAGGGGCTTCTTTTTGTATCGGCTGGGCTTAACGATCTTTTCCGACTTTTCGATCTTCAGCTTGGCAATATCTTCCCCAGGCATGACGGGCTCTCCAGCACTCATATATGCTTTTCTTAAGGCAACATTCCTTTTTTAAAGCGGGCAGATTCATAACATAACCGCAGGTACTTTTCCAGGGCAAAGCCGCGCAAGTTTGAGCGCTGGTCATATTCTAAGATCAAGTCATCTTAGGTGTTAAATGACTTGATCTTAGAATATCTGAAGAGTTGATGCTTAAAGATGGGTGCAGAAGGATGACAAACCAAGAGCTTGTCCGGCGAAATCACATTTTCTCAGCACAAGAATCATTGACGTTCCCTCCTGCCGTGCCAAGGAGGATGCCTGATCAAGGATCCGATTATCCTTTGCGTGTTCGCCGCGACGGCGGCGGTCCCTCCATCCACTGCTTGATGCGGTTGGCGTCGGCGAAGCGGGTCTGTTTGCCCTGGGCATCGAGGAGTACGATCAAGACGGGACGCTGAGCCACATGGGCCTGCATCACCAGGCACCGGCCGGCCTCATCGATGAAGCCTGTTTTGGAGAGACCGATCTGCCAGCGCGGGCTCCGGACCAAGCGATTTGTGTTATGGAATGCCACTGTGCGGCGGCCTGAGTGTATCACGGCATCGTCGCGGGTGGTGAATTCACGGATAAGAGGATAGTTGTATGCGGCGTTCACCATGTCGGCCAAGTTCCGGGCAGAGGAGACGTTGCGGCTGGAGAGCCCTGTTGGATCGTCGAAGCGCGTCTCGGCGAGTCCCAGTGACTGGGCCTTGGCGTTCATGGCCATGACGAAGGCGTTGACACCACCTGGATAAGCCCGTCCCAGAACATGGGCGGCGCGGTTCTCGGAAGCCATTAAGGCCAGCAGCAGGGCCTCTTCGCGGGTGAGACTGGCCCCCACCGGCAGGCGGGAGCGGCTGTGGCGAAGCGTGTCCACGTCTTCAGGTTTGATGATGAGCGATTCCTTGAGGTCCATTTGGGCATCCAGGACTACCATGGCCGTCATGAGTTTGGTGATGGAGGCGATGGGAACGACCGCCGCTGCACGTTTCTGAATCAGGAATTCACCCGTCCGCTGATCCTCCACCAATACCGAGGCAGAGCGCAGATCGAGATTCTGGGGTGTCCGGATGACCCCAACAGAGGCATAATGCTTATGGGCAGCCAGAGATTTTGATGTTTTTGCGAATCCCATGTCCCCCGTTGCCACCAGCATCCCTGCACACAAAAGGATTGTCAAGATCGCCCTGTCATATCTCTGTGCCATTATCCCTCCTTCAGAAGATGCCGAAGAATATACCTCTCGGGAATCATCGATTAGACTTTCCGCAGCCTCTCAGACTCCTCTCCGTGACTCGTGAACTGGAGAACCTCGGGAGCTGCATACGTTTTCAATTGCAATTATGCATAGTTTCCGATATTAGTCAATAAACTTCTTTAGGGGGAAAGGTAAAATAAGGAATATTAAGGATATTTTTTGCCTGCCTATGCAAATGCCCAGTCATCTTTGAGTTCACCATAGCCCGGAATATCCATGCACCCATGTACAATTTTTCTTGACGGTAAATCGCTGGCCATCTATAGTTATAAAAATAAGGGGCTCCTGAAAGACTAATTCCGGAGGGCGTGATGGTCGCTTTTGCGGTCATAATGATGCTGGCGGTTGTTTTGCTTTGTGGGATTCTGTATATTTTGATGCGTGAGCCCCCTGGCGGGAACAAAAAACCGTTAAAGCGCGGCGGGTTCCGGCCTTCGATCAAGGATATGCCTGGGCAGGGCGATGATGACCGTAGCGCCGATCATCCTTCTGTTCCCCCATACGGCGATCCGGGAGACAGCGCCCAAAGCCTTCAAGCCTGTCTAACAAAAGGCATGGCCCTGACCTTTTCCGTTGAGGACCTGCCGCCTGAAAACAGGGCGTCGTTGCTCAAACTTGACGACGTCGGCGCGGAGGTAAAACAAAAAGTCTTATTACATCTGGGATCCCTTAAGAATTTTGACACCCTTCACAAACTGCAGAGGATGATAGGTGATCCTCAGGCGGCAATGGCTGAGCTGTCCCGAATGATAACCGGCGATCCCATGTTGACGGCCAAGATTCTCCGGGTTGCCAATTCACCCTACTACGGCATGGAGCAAAAGCTCAATTCCATCAGCCATGCCATCATGATTATCGGGTTGGCTAATCTGAAGGGCATTATCTACAATGAAGGCATCCTGAATGTCTTGAATGAAAAGAGTTTCCATCGCGATCCGACCATGCAGGCCCTCTGGCAACACGCGAATTATACGGCCATCTGCGCCTCCTACCTGGGTTATCTCTTTAGAGATCTGAATCAGGGGACCCTTTTCACCCTGGGCATTCTCCACGACATCGGGAAATTTCTCATGATGAAACTACCGTCCCTCCCGCAGAACGATTCAGCCACGGCCAGAATCTATTCGCCAGATTGGACGATGAGAGAGGAGGAAGACATTTACGGGATCAATCACGCCCTCGTCGGGAGGCTGGCTTTGCAGCACTGGGGGTTATCGGAGTTGATGGTTGAGACCGTCAGTCTTCACCACGTCCCGGCCTATCTTCACCGGAACGAACTCGGGCTGGATCACGAAGCCTTACAATACCTGCTTGTTCTGTTTCTTGCCGACCAGGCCGCCTGCCTGATTGCCGGTGAGAGCAACGGGGCTGGCATAAGGGACGCTCCCATTGACCGCTTACATCCATCCTACCATGGCCTGATCGACCAGAAGAAGCTCCAACAACTGCTCCTCGACCGATCCCTCTTGGGGCAGCTACGGGAGGCGGAGGCGATTGCCAGGGCCTCCATGTAGATTAAGCAGCAACAGATTGGGGAGCGTGCTCAAATACCGCATATTTCTCAATAGATTGGCAGCACCGACCCTTTGAAGAAGAGGGCAAAGGCGCCAAGTCCGGCAAGGAAGGCCCCCAACACCAGATATTTATTCATCTTCGGGAAATTAGCGGCAAAAATGATCAGGACGCACAAGCCGAAGGCCAGGCAAAAGGGACAGTAGGTATCATGGACCATCTGAAAGCGGACGAGGAGAATTTCCCCGCCCAGGGCGCCGGAAAGCATCATGGTCCGTAAATGGCTGACCGGGGTCGCGTAACGGGAGACAGGCGGCAGGCTCAGTGCCAGAAGCACCGCCATAAAGAGAATCCCGACATATTTCAGATCGACGCCCCCAAAGGTACCCCGCAGAGAGGAGCAGGAGGTGTCGCAGACCTCATAGAAGACCATCAGCCCTAAGCCGATGATCGGAAAAATTAGATTGGCGATTTTCAAGAGCTTATCCCATCTCACCCGCTGAGTCGCCATCAATATGCCATCATAAAAAAGTTGCCGCCCATTACTGCAAATGTTTGAGGGCCTTGAGAATATCCTGGCTCCCGGTAAACGTCTCCTTCTTACCCCCTCTGATAATGACGCAGGTCGGCGTGGACTTGATGCCCTCCTCCGTGATCAGGCCGTTGTAACGGTTAAAGGCGGGTTTAGGGTCAAAGACTGCGAAGGGTATCCCCTTGCTTTTGAAGATTTCTTCAAGTTGCTCTTTGGTCGTGATATGCGTGTTGGTCGCCGCCTCAAAGAGGATATTGCGGACCCTGAGAGCGTGTTCCAAGTCGTTTTTTCCCATCAGGGCATAGAGGAAGTATTGTGCATACAGGGGGCTGTAACGGTGTAAGGGGACATCCACCAGGGTCAGGGTGATTACCTTTCTCTTCAGTAGATTCCGTAACACCGGTTCGACCGGCGGTTCCATAGCCCGGCAGGGAGGACAGAAATAGTCCGTGTACAACCGCACCTGAATCACCCCCGCGCCATAGGTCGGAAACGGGGAAGCCGGACCTTGGGCGTATAAGCTGCCCGCAAAAATTAACCCAAAGACAGCAATGACGACAAGACCCCTCCAAGTCCTCTTCTTACCTCGCATATCCCTTGTCCACATTTTTATCTTCCTGCGCTCCTTTCACTTTTTCTCAAAAACCAGGCATTCCATGCCTTGCGTTCATCCACAATAGGCCATGGTCATGGTCTGCGTGTTTTTCATGGTTTCAGGCGGATCAGTTCGCGGGAAACATCCGGGGTCTTTTCCACCAGGGTCCGAATTTCGGGATCGTCGCCGAGCCAGTGACGGAGATTCCCTAAAACCGTGGCGGCGTAAGGACTCTTCCTGCCATCGGCAATCTGATAATTGACCCACAGGCCGTCCTTCGTGAAGGTCACCAGGCCGGCTTCTTCGAGAACCTTCAAGTGCTTGGAAACGGTGGGCTGGGCGATGCTCAGCAGCGCCTGGATTTCACAGACGCACATCACCCGGGCTTGCAGGATCTTCAACAGTTTCACCCGGTTCGGGTCGGACACGGCCTTCATTACCTTGATATAATCTTTCATGGCTACAGTCCCTATATTCTTTTTTAGAGATATACAAGGATGCCCCCTGACTGTCAAGGAGTTTTAAATGTCAAAGAAAAGTGATTCGCCAAGGGCAAAGAGGAAGGAAAGACCTCCTGTGCATTTGATCCCGTTCGATGATGAAAGAGAATTCAAAGACTTTTAAAAGGAGACATTGAATAACCATGCTTGTGAGGAATATATGCATTTTAATCTTAGATAGGGAACAAAGGCATTTTTATGGCTTTCTCAGGGAAAGCATGATACTAATTCAGTTATGTGAAATACTGTCGAAATAGAAGTTCTGAACCCTTAACCTGCGTGAGGGTCACATGGTATAGACTGATCAAGAAAACCCCATTACTTGAAAAGAGTGTGGGGTTTTGTGTTCTGGAGAGAGGGTATGATCGAACTTATCAGGAATCTCCGGCTCAACGTCAAAGTAGCTTTGCTGGGGGCAGGCAGTGTGCTGATCACGGCGGTTGCCCTTGTGTCCCTGGCCGTGTGGCAAAGCGGTCAGTACAATACCCTGGCCCAAAGCGAAGTGGATGCGTTGATCGACGCCGACCTGGATCACATCACGCAAGGCGTCTACAACCTCGTCAGAACGGAGAACGAGGCGGTCCAACACCAGGTCGACTACAATCTCAATGTCGCACGGCACGTCCTGGCCAACGCAGGCAGGGTGAGTTTGTCGGAAGAGACCGTAACCTGGACGGCAACCAATCAGTTTGCCAATACACGATCCAGGATTCAACTGCCGAGGATGCTAATCGGCGGCAAATGGCTGGGACGGAATACCGACCCCGGTGTCGAGTCTGCGGTTGTCGATGAAGTGACAAGATTGGTCGGCGAGACAGCGACCGTCTTTCAGCGCATGAACGAGAAAGGCGATATGATCCGTGTGGCTACCACCGTCAAGGATGCGGAGGGCAGGCGGGCGATCGGCACCTACATCCCTGCCGTTGCTGCGGGCGGCAAACCCAATCCCGTAACAGCAGCTATTCTGAAGGGTAAAACCTATCACGGACGCGCCTTTGTCGTCAATACATGGTATCTCACCGCCTATGAGCCGATCAAGGATAAAACGGGCCACCTGGTGGGCATGTTGTATGTCGGCGTCAAACAGAAAACGGTCGAGCTGAGGGTGCACCAGGCCATCCTGCAGACCAGAGTCGGCAAGACGGGTTATGTCTATGTCCTGGGAGGCAAAGGTGAGGGCCGGGGCCGCTATATCATTTCCCAAAGAGGCGAGCGCGACGGCGAAGACATTTGGGAGAACAAGGACAGCGACGGCCGCTATGTCATTCAGTCGATCATCAACAAAGCGAAGGCCCTGAAGCCCGGAGAACTGGCCACCGAGCGCTATCGCTGGCAGAACCCGGGCGAACCCGCACCACGCTGGAAAGTAGCCCGCCTCGCCTATTACGAACCATGGGACTGGGTGATCGGCACCAGTGTTTACGAGGATGAACTCCTGAATTACCGGGCTGTTTTAAGCGGCGGACGAACCAGGATGACGACCATTATGGGTCTGGCCGGATTGACGATCACGCTTTTGATCGGTCTGGTCGGCATCTTCATGGCCTGGACGATCGCCCGTCCGGTCAGGCAGTTGACGGAAGCCGCGGAGACCATAATCCAAGGCGACCTGAATCAGGTCGTGGATGTTCACTCACGGGACGAGATCGGCGCCCTGGCCCGGACCTTCAACATTATGACGGGCAGGCTCAGGGAGACGATGGAGGGGCTGCGGCAGAGCGAGGAAAAATACCGGGGCATTTTTGAGAACTCCCTGGAAGGGCTCTTCCAAACCTCGTTCGAGGGTCGGTTTCTGAGCGCCAATCCGGCCATGGCCCGCATCCTGGGTTATCATTCGCCCGATGAGTTGTTGGCAGGCATCACCGATATCAAACAGCAGCTTTATGCTCAACCCGACGACCGTAATGACATCGTTTCCACTATTCTCGAAAAGGGGGAGGTTCTCGGCCGAGAAGTTCAATTCTACCGCAAGGACAGGCAAAAGATCTGGGTATCCATCAGCGCCCGCATGGTGCACGATGAGGCCGGAAAACCGCTCTTCATTGAAGGTTTTTTCGCCGATGTGAGTGACCGCAGGCGGGCGGAGGAGGAGCTGAAGAAACACCGCGACCATCTTGAAGAGCTGGTCCGAGAACGAACCGCCGAACTGATGGAAGCAAAGGAACGCGCCGAAGTGGCAAACCAGGCCAAAAGCTCCTTTCTGGCCAACATGAGCCATGAACTCCGGACGCCGCTGAACGGGATACTGGGATATGCCCAGATCCTTAAACTCAGCAGGGATTTGAACCGCCCACAGGAAAATGCGGTAAATATCATCGAGAAGAGCGGCAACTATCTGCTCACGCTGATCAACGACATTCTGGACATTTCACGGATCGAGGCCCGAAAGATGGAGTTTCATCCTATTGATTTTACGTTGCCCACCTTCTTGCAGGATATTTCCGGGATTATCGGCATGCGGGCTAAAGAAAAGGAGCTTGCTTTCAATTATGAGCCGGTCACAACGCTTCCCACCACGGTGCACGCCGATGAGACGCGATTGCGGCAGGTGCTGCTCAACCTCCTCGGCAACGCGGTCAAATTTACCGATCACGGGGCAGTGACGTTCAAGGCGGCGGTTATCGTCAATCAACAGTCGGCAGGCGCCGGGCAAGGGGAAACGGTCACCATCCACTTCGAAGTAACCGATACGGGTGAAGGCATCACCCCGGATCATATGGATCGGTTGTTTCTTCCATTTGTGCAGGCAGGCGCCGACAAATTCAGGACCGGGGGTACCGGGCTCGGATTGGCCATCAGCCAGGCGCTGGTGCAGGCCATGGGCAGCGTTATCCAGGTGCAAAGCCGGCCGGGTGAAGGGAGCACCTTCTCTTTCGAAGTGGCGTTGCCTGTTGTCCCAGGAGACGTGAGAGAGGAACCGGCCTGGGAAGAGACGATCACAGGGTACAAAGGCAGGCGCCGGACGGTGCTGGTGGTGGATGACAAGGATGACAACCGGGCGGTGTTGATCGATCTGCTTAAGCCCCTTGGGTTTGATCTGTCGGAAGCGGAAAATGGGAAAGAGGCCGTGGAGAAGGCGAAGGCCATTCACCCGGATCTGATCCTTATGGACATCAGGATGCCGATCATGAGCGGTTATGAGGCCGTTCAGGCAATACGCCGGATGTCCCAGTTGCAAGATATTGCCATCATTGCCATATCCGCCAGTGTCTTTGACAGGGATAAGCAACAAAGCCTGCTGGCGGGATGTACTGATTTTCTGCGCAAGCCGGTTAGAATGAAGGAGTTGCTGAGTATCCTTGCTGCGCACTTGCAACTTGAATGGTTCCACCGGGAAAGCAAGGGCCAGGATGTCACTCACGAGGACGAAGCGCTTGAAGGCCCGGATGCGACGCTGATGATTCCTCCGGGGGAAGAGATGCAGGTCTTGCATGAATTGGCCGTAATGGGTAATATGCGAAAAATTAAGGCCTGGGCAGCCGAGTTGGCAGGGAAGGACAAGAAATACGGTCGCTTTGCCGGGCAACTCCGCCACCTGGCCGGAGGATTCAAGACCAAGGCTATCCTGGAGTTGGTAGAGCAGCATATGGGAGAAGGAAAATGAGCGACGCCATGAAGAATCAAGGGGATAATGATGCCAGGGAACCAACCATCCTGATCATCGACGATGACCCCAATAATCTGGCCATGATGACGAGTTTTCTGGAGGATCGTAATTTTTCGATTCTGGTGGCGGAAGATAGTGAGAGCGGGCTGAAAAGGGCACACTATGCTCGGCCCGATTTAATACTGCTCGATATCCTCTTGCCGCAAATAGACGGATACGAGACATGCCGCCGGTTGAAGGCCATGGAAAGCACAAAGGAAATTCCCGTGATCTTCATGACGGCCCTGGCGGAAACGGAACATAAGATCAAAGGATTTGCCGCGGGCGCCGTGGACTATATTACCAAGCCTTTCCAGCGGGAAGAGGTGCTGGCGCGCGTGGGTGTGCATCTGCGCATCCGGGAACTGACAAATAGGCTTCGGGAAGAGAAGGAGTTGTTGGAAAGGCGGGTCGAAGAGCGGACAGCGGCGCTTGGGCGGGCAAACAAGGCATTGTGTGAGAGCGAGAAGAAGTACCGCACCCTGATTGAAACGACCCGCGACCTGGTCTTCATCGTGGACAGACGGGGGATGTTTACCTATGCCAATCCGAGACTCGAAGTCCTCACGGGTTATTCCACCCATGAATTGACCGGCAGGCCGTTCACGGACACCCTGGCCTCCGAATCCAGGGAAGCGGCGGTGGAACAGTTTAGAAGGGGAATAAGGGGAGAGGTTACCCTTCCTTACGAAGTGGAGATCATCCATAAGACCGGGGCGAAAACACCGGTGGAGTTTCTCACAACGACATTATTTGATCTCGATGGTAAACCGGTCGGCAGGTTCGGTGTCGGTCGCGACATGACCGACCGCAAACGGACGGAGGAGGAACTGCTCAGGATGAATACGTTCCTGGACTCGATTGTCGAGAATATCCCGAACATGATATTCCTCAAGGATGCCATGGATCTCCGGTTTGTACGTTTCAACCGGGCGGGAGAGGATCTACTGGGTCATTCCAGAGATGACCTGTTGGGGAAGAGCGATTATGATTTCTTTCCGAAGGAACAGGCTGATTTTTTTACGGAGAAGGACAGGGATGTTCTGCACAGAAAGGAGATTGTAGAGATCCCGGAAGAACGCATCCAGACCCACAGCAAGGGAGAGCGTATCCTGCACACCAAGAAGGTGCCGATCTTGAACGTAACCGGAGAAGCCGAATATCTGCTGGGCATCTCCGAGGATATCACGGAGCGGAAACGGGCGGAAACGGCCCAGAGCGACAGTGAACGGCGCCTGTCTGACATCATCGACTTTCTCCCCGATGCGACCCTGGCCATCGATGAAAACAAGCGGATCATCATCTGGACCCGTGCGATCGAGGAGATGACGGGCAT
Organism: Deltaproteobacteria bacterium; assembly: GCA_026388335.1. Taxonomy (GTDB): domain Bacteria; phylum Desulfobacterota; class Syntrophia; order Syntrophales; family UBA8958; genus UBA8958. The sequence continues at coordinate 24,933 of JAPLJZ010000110.1, read as the reverse complement.
ACCTGCCGAAGAGATGATCGGCAAGGGTGAATATGCCTATACGATCCCTTTTTACGGGGTGGCCCGTCCGCAGCTCATGGATCTTTTCTGGGAACCTGCGCACGAAATTGCCGCAAAGTACCCCCTTCTGCAAAGAGAAGGCGAGAATCTCGTCATCGAGGTGTTCTGTCCCGCCCTGTACGGTGGCAAAGGAGCATTCGTCTGGGCAAAGGCCTCGCCGCTTCGGGACACCGAGGGACGGCTTATCGGAGCCATTGAGTGCATCCGGGATATTACCGAGCGCAAGCAGGCCGAGGAGGCGCTCAGGCGGAGCGAGGCCAATTACCGTAGCGTCATCGAGAACATCCAGGATGTCTTTTACCGCAGTGATGTCCAGGGCAATCTCATCATGGCAAGCCCCAGTTTTTTGACTCTTCTCGGGTATGAATCCCTCGCTGAATGCCTTGGCAGACCCATTGCCGGGACATTCTATTACGATCCGGAGAAACGTGCGGAATTTCTCAGGCAGGTTCAGGAAAAGGGAAGCGTCACGAACTATGAAGTGGACTTGAAAAGAAGGGACGGCACACCTGTCACGGTGGAAACGAACAGCCACTTCTACTTCGACGACGCCGGGAATATTGTCGGGGTCGAGGGAGTATTCCGGGACATCACCGGGCGCAAGCAGGCGGAAGAGGAGCGCAGCAAGCTTGAAAGTCAACTCATCCAGGCCCAGAAGATGGAGGCCGTCGGCACCCTGGCGGGCGGCATCGCCCATGATTTCAACAACATCCTTAGCGGCATCATGGGTTATTCGGAACTATGTCTGAAGGCGGTGCAGGACCGGCCGAAAGTCCACCACCATATGGAACAGGTGCTCAAGGCCGCCGAGCGGGCAAGGGATCTGGTGCGGCAGATCCTCACCTTCAGTCGCAAGGCCGAGCAGGAAAAAAAGCCCATCGCACTCGCTCCTATCGTTAAAGAAGTTTTCAACTTTATGCGGGCATCTCTGCCGACGACGATAGAAATAACTCAGAAGATCGAAGAGACTGCCGATGTCATCATGGCCGATCCCACGCAGATGCATCAGGTGCTGATCAACCTGTGCACAAACGCCGGGCATGCCATGAGGGAGACCGGGGGCGTCCTGGAGATCGGCCTGGAAGAAGTCGTCATCAATGCGGATGATCGCTTGCATCGTCCGCCGATAAGGCACGGCCATTACCTGGTATTGACCGTTAGGGATACCGGGCAGGGAATCCCGCAGGAAAATCTCGAGAGAATCTTCGAGCCCTACTTTACGACCAAGGAAAAGGGAGAGGGGACGGGTTTGGGACTGGCCGTTGTGCACGGAATCGCCAAGGATCATGGCGGGGAGATCAGGGTGTACAGCGAGGTGGGCAAGGGAACGATCTTCAGGGTCTACCTGCCGCTGATGGAAAAGCAGAAGGAAGGCGGCAAGGACATAGAAGAAGCCCTCTTGCCGGGGAAAGGCGAAACGATCCTGTTTATTGATGATGAAAAAATGGTGGCCGAGCTGAGCAAGGATTTGCTGGAGGAACTTGGTTACCGGGTAGTAACGGAAACCGATCCTGTAAAGGCGATCGAGGTATTCAAGGAGAGTAGAGACACTTTTGATCTTGTGATCACGGACAAGACCATGCCCCACCTGACGGGCTTCGATGTGGCAGGGGAAATAAGACGTATTCGCACGGACATTCCCATCGTGCTCTGTTCAGGACTTCAGGAAAAAGGAGACCTGGAAAAACTCACCACCCTCGGCATCAACCGGTTGATTACCAAGCCGATCCGGATGAGCGCGCTGGCCAATGCCATTCGTGAGGTACTGGACAAAAAACAACCCCTTGGCTAAGATTTGAATGGTCTATCTCTATAATATTCCATTGACACAAGAGAGCCTTCTTCATATACTCCCGCCGTGAAAAAGGAGTTTTTATCAATAGTTATGCCCTGGCAGCGCAAACTCGCCGATTTTTTTGGATTGAAAAAGAGCATCGTCGCCCTGCTTGCCATGGGCATCCTTGTGGGGCTGGGCGAAAAGATGGCGGAGCGGTTCCTGCCCATCTACCTCCTGGCCTTGGGCGGCGGCGTCTTGTCCATCGGCCTCCTGAACGCCATGGACAACCTTCTGTCCGCCCTCTACTCCTACCCCGGCGGCTACCTGAGCGATCGCTTCGGTTACAAGAAAGCCCTCTTCGTCTTCAATCTCATCGCCATGTTCGGGTATCTGATCGTTATTTTTTTCCCCTACTGGCAGGCGGTCATCATCGGCTCCGTCTTTTTCCTCTCCTGGACGGCCATCTCGCTTCCCGCCACGATGAGCCTCGTTTCCCGCGCCCTTCCTGAAGACAAACGGACGATGGGGGTCTCCGTCCATTCTCTCGTCCGGCGAATTCCCATGGCGCTGGGTCCCGTCATCGGCGGTGTGATGATCGCCCTCTACGGCGAGAAGATGGGGATACGTCTGGCCTTTGTTGCCGCCCTGATCCTGGGGTTCGCATCCCTCATCCTCCAGCAGGTGATGATTGAAGACGACCAGCGTCGGGGCAAACCGGAGAAACGGCCGTCGAAGCTCTGGCGCTTCATGAGCCCGGCCCTCAAAAATCTCCTTGTCTCCGATATTTTGATCCGTTTCGCCGAGCAGATCCCATATGCATTTGTCGTTGTCTGGTGTATGAAAGTGAACAGCATCAGTGCCATCCAGTTCGGCATCCTCACCACGATCGAGATGGCGACCGCGCTCTTGGTTTACATCCCTGTCGCTTACCTCGCCGACCGGAGTACGAAAAAGCCCTTCATTATTATCACCTTCTTCAACTTTACCATCTTTCCTTTGTTTCTTCTTTTCTCCCGGTCCTTCTCCATGATGGTAATCGCCTTCATAATCCGCGGGCTGAAAGAATTCGGCGAACCTACCCGCAAGGCCCTGATCATGGACCTCGCCCCGGAGGACAATAAGGCGGGAATGTTTGGGCTCTACTACCTCATACGGGATGTTATCGTTTCCGCCGCCGCCTTAGGTGGAGCGTTCCTCTGGCAGATATCGCCGACTGCGAACCTCCTTACTGCCGCAGGATGCGGTCTCGTTGGGACGATTTATTTCTGGGTTTTCGGAAGGAATTTCAAGGAAACATGAATACGGCGGTCTATATTTGAAACAGTTATCATCAATTCCATTCTAAACTGAATTAAAAGTTTTGACATATATCCGGAAATATCATCCGGAGCTAGATATGATCATGGAAGCGGGCATGGACGGACTCGCTACCTATCAGCGCGTCCTGGAGATCAATCCGCAACAGCGGGCCATAGTGGTAAGCGGGTTTTCGGAAACGGAGCGGGTCCGGCGGACGCGATACATCACTCGCAGAACGATCGGCAACGCACCCTATATATTGTGGTCAACATCCTCTTGACACACAAGATCTTTCTTCATATACTCCCGTCGCAAAAAAGGAAGTTCTTTTCAATAATTATTGCAGACCCATATCTAAAAGCTACAACGAATAATAAACCCAATGATTTATTGGGCATCATAAGCGGCAAATGCGGATAGAGGAAAGAATCGGATGACGAAGCGAACCATGCGCATAGAAGCAGAACCATTGCGGTTGAATTTGAAAACAACCATCCGTCATGCCGCGGTAACCAGGAACAAAGGAGAAAGTATCTGGGTCCAGGCCAAAAGAAATGGAAACGCCGGATATGGCGAGGGTTGTCCGCGAATCTATGTGGCAGGCGATGACCTTGACACGAGCATCACCTGGATAAAGGAGAATTTTCCTTCCGACAAGGTGAATTTTGAAACAGTGGAAGCTCTTAAGCAGTGGGTAGAAGGAAATGGAAAAGAAGTCGATAACTACCCATCGGCATGGTGTGCCGTAGAAATGGCGGTCCTTGATCTACTTTCCCGGGAGAGGGGTTGCACGGTTGAAAAACTGTTGGGACTGGACGACGGCAAACTTTGTGGTCGTTACACTGCCGTGCTGGGAGATGACAAAAAATGGAAATATACCACGCTGGTAGATAAATATCTGATCCGCGGATTTTCGGATTTCAAAATCAAGTTAAGCGGCAACCTGGAACGTGATATTGAACATCTTGATATTCTTGAAGAATTATCAGTGCAACATCATGCCGGACCCGTACGTATTCGTCTTGATGCCAATAATTTATGGAAGGATCGCTGTGACGAAGCCATAAAATACATAATGATGCTGGGGAACGGGCGGGCATTTGCCGTGGAAGAACCTGTGGGGGCGAGAAATGCCGAAGATATTAGCAAGTTCAGCACCGTTACGGGGCTCCCTGTTATTCTGGATGAAAGCCTTTGCACCCTCGATGATTTGTCGCTTTACAGAAATATTGCAGGGGAATTCATAGCGAATATCAAGGTATCGAGGGTGGGCGGTCTTATAAGAGCCTTGAAAATGATTGAAGAGCTGAAAAAACTGGGCTGGCCGGTCATAATCGGATGCCATGTGGGTGAAACCTCTCTGCTCACAAGGGCTGCTCTTGTGGCCACCGGTGCTGCCGGAGAGAGCCTTATTGCCCATGAGGGGGCATTTGGCGATCATCTGGTGGAACGGGAACCGGCGAACCCGATGTTGAAATTCGGCCGCCAGGGGCTGCTGGATTTGCGTTCTCCCTACTACTTCAAAACGGTTCAGGGACTTCAGATCATCCCGGCCGAAAACTGGAACGTCGGATTTGGGATGCAGTGTCGTATGCCCCTCATTATGGATGACGGCGCACCGGGCGTTCATTTTCTCGAAACGCCCGACGGGTATAAAATTCACTACCGCCGCTGGGGTAAAGCCGCAGGGGAAGATGTGGTAGTGATTTTACACGGAGGCATGAGTCATTCCGGCTGGCAGGCGCCGCTGGCGAATCAATTACGGTCCATGTCGCCGGACATAACCGTTGTCGCACCCGACCGGCGGGGGTGCGGTTTAAACGGACAGCGCGGAGACCTGGGTTCAGTTCCCTCCGTCATTGATGATGTAATAAAACAGGTTGAATTTCTAAAAGGATCTTTCCGGCGGGTTCATCTTGCAGGTTGGAGCCAGGGGGCGCAATACGCCGCTGTCGCGGCGGCCAGACTGGGAGATGCGCTCTCCAGCCTGATTTTGCTGACGCCGGGCTTTTTCTGGAATGAGCGTTTCAGGTCTGTCTTAAGTATTGCCGAAAAAATCGTGATGGAGATGATTTCCGGATTCAAACTGAAACCCGATCGTGACCATGCCTGTATCCCCATTCCCATGGAAGCGACCGATTTTACGCTCGTTGATGAATGGCTTGATTTTATTGAAAAGGATGATCTTAAAACCACCTTAATCACATTAAAGTCCGTAAGCATTATGGACGAGATTCAGGAGCTTTCCTGGTTCGCCATGCTGCAGAACCGTCTCCCCGTGCTGGCGATTATGGCGGAACATGATCGAATTGTGGACAACAGTAAAGTCCTGCAATTCATCGGTCATTTGTTTTCCGGTGAAAATGAGAACCGGTTGGTTTCATTGGCAAGCGGCCATGCCATCCAGTTTGAAAAGGCTGAGGAAGTTGCCACGGCAATTTTAACTTTTATTCGGAAGCATAGATGAAGATTTAAGACCCATCAGAAGTAGAAGCTTTGTCGATTTCCTGTTTTCGTAAGATCGCCTACAATAAATTGGTAAACCTTATCAATAACGGAGAGCTTCCGGATGGATCAAGATGTTCAGAAAATATTCAAACTGGGTAAAGGCTTTACGCAACATGACGAAATATTTACCCCCTGGCCTTTCCACAACCAGGATCTTGTCCGCAATCCCGACTCCAGTAAGACCATCAAACAGAAAAAACTGATTAATATGTGGAACCGCCATCACTTCACGGAGGGCATGGTATACGTACATCTCCATCACCCTCAGTATAAGGAGGATATTCTCGTCCGGGCCTATCCGGAACCTTGCAGCAACGGCTCGATGGCCTGCCGCTGGCCGGAGGAAAGCCGCCGCATTACGGAAAACGCCAACATTTTGAATATCATCCTCACAGACGGGCTTTCGGTGTTTCTCATCCCGACCCGGCTCCGGGAAGTGCAAAGGGATCATTTCACCATCTACTTGCCCGATAAGGGTTATATCCTGGGTCAACGGCGGGCCAGACGCTTTCTTTGTCGGGGTATATCTGCCGAAGTGGTGCAGAACGGTTTTCGGGCATGGGGCCTACTGAATGATTTCAGTGCCCTGGCCATTGCTGTCAAGGTCAGTCCGGAGGTAACCGGCTCTTTTCGCTGGTTTAATGCCGAATGCCCATCAACCGTCCATCTTTATCGGGATGGGCAGATGATTTTTTCGGCATCCTGTCACTGTATTCGGCAGACAGCGGACCATGAGGTACGGGATATTGTTCTTGCCCCAGCAACCACTCAAATGAGCCGTTTCCCAAAGAAAAAATGGCGCGATCCCCGTGTCCAAATCAAACCCGTACCGAATATTACTTTTGATCACCCGGCGACAAAAAAGAAAATCCAACTGGATATACATGATCTTTCAACCTCGGGCTTCGCCGTTCATGTCTCCACCGCTGAGGATGTCCTCATGGCGGGGATGATCATTCCTGATCTGACCATGAATTATGCCGGGGCCTTGAAAATAAGATGCAAGGCCCAGGTTCTCTACCGTCATGTAGATAAAAAGAAGGGTATCCGCTACGGTTTTGTCATCCTGGATATGGATGTTGCCAACTATGATCGACTGAGTCATATCGTAATGAATTTTATTGATCCCGGCGCCCATGTTGCCGATGAAGTCGATGTGGATCAATTATGGGAATTTCTTTTTGAAAGCGGGTTCATCTACCCCCAAAAGTATGATTTGGTCCAGGCTTACCGGGAGCCCCTGAAAGAAACCTATCGGAGGCTTTATCGCGATAACCCGGAAATTTTCACCCAGATAACCTATCAGCGCAACGGTCGGATCTATGGACACGCCTCCATGGTCCGCTCGTACAAGCGGACCTGGATGGTTCATCACCTTGCCGCAAGACCACTAAAAAATAAAAGGACCGGTCTTCAAGTCCTGAAACAGGTCATGCTTTATTTTAATGGTCTCTATCGTCTCCCTGCCGTTGAGATGGACTATATGATGTTCTATTTTCGTCCCGAAAACCGTTTTCCTGATCATTTTTTTGGCGGCTTCTCCAGGCATTTCAATAATCCACGCGCCTGTTCTCTCGATCTCTTTTCCTATCTTAATTATCCGACATCCGATGTCCGCCAACCGCTCCCGGAGGGGTGGTCGCTTGAGCCGTTTATATCATCTGATATCGGTGAATTAGATCGTTTCTACCGGAATGCCTCCGGCGGTCTCCTTTTGGATGTGTTGCGTTTGGGCAAAGATAGGAAGCACGGAGAATATCTGTCGCAACTGTATGCCCGGCATGGGTTCAAAAGAAACTGTCAAAGCTTTTCACTTAAGGAAAACGGGCTGTTAAAGGCTACGCTCATTGCCAACCAATCGGACTTGGGCCTAAGCCTGTCGGACTTCCTGAATGGGATCAAAATTCTGGTCAATGATACGGACGGATTGCCCTGGGAAACACTATCGGCAGCCATTTCTCAATTAGCCGGCCTTTATACGATTGACAAAATATCGCTTCTCGTTTATCCATCCAGCTATTTGGAGACGAAGGGTGTTCCTTTTGAAAAACTATACAATCTATGGATAATTGACGGTCATCATGCACGGGAATATAGCGAGTATATGATGAAAAACGCGAAGCTGCGACTTAGCTTTATCTTTCGGGCCCTTATGAAAAAATATCTAAAAATATGACGGATGACACCCCCCTATATAACAGCCGCATCCTCAAAAGCTATGTGGAGTATCTGAAGAGGTACCTTCCGGATATCGATATCGCCCCCCTTTTAAACTATGCGGATATTGAGACTTATCAGCTTGATGACGAGGGGCATTGGCTGACTCAAAGGCAGGTTGATCGTTTTCACACAATGCTTGCGAAGACGACCCAAGATGCAGACATTTCCAGGAAAGTAGGGCGTTTTTCCGTCACGTCCCGCGCCTCAGGGGCTTTGGGACAGTATATGCTGGGGTTCATTAATCCGGCGACAGCTTATAGCGTTCTGGAAAAAATCAACGCCCGTCTCAGCCGGGCGGCGGTATTGAAGACCAAAGCCATCGGGGCGGATAAGATCGAGGTGAAGGCCGTATTGCAGCCGGGGGTGGTTGAGAAGCCCTATCAGTGTCACAACCGGCTGGGTGGATTTGAGGCCCTGGCGAGACTTTCCACCAATGAATTTGCGATTATTGAACATCCTGTCTGCATTCACAAGGGCGGCGACTGCTGCCTCTATCTCATCACCTGGGAAAAAACACGCGTCTTTTTCTGGAAACGGATCCGTAATTATTCTTTTATCTTAGGCTTTATTCTCTGTTTGATATCCTTAGGAATGCTAAATCCCATGTATTGGGACACGCTGGTCTTATTGTATATTGTCACCGCGATGGGCGTGACGCTGTATACCGAACATTTGGAAAAAAAGGATTTGCTTGCCAACATCCAGAACCAGGGGGATGCGGCGGACCGTCTCCTGGACCAGATCAATAAACGATATAATGAGGCCCTCCTGATCCAGGAGATCGGTCAAGCCGCCTCCATGATCCTGGACGTTGACAAACTGCTCGTATCCATTATGGAATCACTGGAGAAAAGACTGGATTTCGACCGGGGCATGATCATGCTTGCCGACAAGCAAAAAAACTGTCTCGTTTATACGGTCAGCTACGGATACAATCCGAAAGATGAAGATTACCTGAAAAATATAAAATTCCATCTTGATAATCCTCTGTCAAAGGGTGTGGCGGTGGAGGCATTCAGAAAACAGAAACCTTTCTTAGTAAATGACGTCTCTGACATTGAGAATGATCTTTCACCGAAAAGTCTCGATTTCGTTCGTGCCATGGGCTCACAGTCTTTCATCTGCGTTCCTATTGTTTATAAAGGGGAATCCCTGGGGGTCCTGATGGTGGATAATGTGCAATCAAAGAAGCCTCTCAGCCAAACGGAGATGAGTCTTTTGATGGGCATCGCCCCGCAGATCGGCATCAGCATCAATAATGCGCTCGCTTATCATAAAATAAAAGAAAGCGAGGAATATTTTCGGGAAATCATCCAGAATGCATCAGACATTATCTTTACTGTGGATGAGCGGGGTATAATAACCTATGTGAGTCCCTCCGTTGAACGAATAGTCGGCTACAGTCCAAGCGAGGTGATCGGAACAAGCACTTTCGATCTGTTTATACCTGAAGACCTTCCCAGAGCATTCAGTGATTTTAAGAAGGCGCTGCTCACAAAAGATGTTGCTATTCCGAACAGTTTCCGTATCAGGCATAAAGACGGTACGGAACTTATCATGGAAGGTTTCGGCAAGAATCTCTTGCATAATCCAGCTATTGCCAGCTTTGTAACAACTGTCCGCGATGTCACCGAACGCAAGCGTAACGATGAGGAACGCCAGGGACTGGAAGTACGGCTGCGGCGGGCGGAAAGGATGGAGGCCCTGGGAACCCTGGCCGGAGGCGTGGCCCATGACCTGAATAATGTGCTGGGGGTCCTGGTGGGCTATTCGGAACTGATGTTGTCAAAAATTCCCGCGGAAGATCCCTTGCGCAAGTATGTCGCCAATATCATGAAGTCCAGTGAACGGGGCGCTGCCATCATTCAGGATCTCCTGACACTGGCCCGGAGGGGGGTGACGGTCTCGGAAGTGGTCAATATCAATAACATGATTGCCGAGTATTTGAAGACTCCTGATTTTGAGAAGCTGGCCTCCTTACATCCCCATATCGATTTCCGGCTGGATCTCGATCCGAGGCTGTTGAACATCAAGGGCTCCCCGGTCCATCTGGGCAAAACCTTGATGAACCTGGTTACCAATGCCGCCGAAGCCATTACCGACGGGGGCATCGTGATGATCCGTACGGAAAATCGGTATCTTGACAAGCCCATCCACGGTTACGAGGTTGCCAAGGAAGGAGATTACGTGGTCCTAACCGTATCCGACAACGGCCAGGGGATACCCGCAACGAATATGGGGAAGATTTTTGAACCTTTCTACACGAGGAAGGTTATGGGCCAGAGCGGGACGGGATTAGGATTAGCCGTGGTCTGGGGCGCCGTAAAGGATCATAACGGTTTCATTGATGTGCAAAGCGAGGAAGGAAAGGGGACGCAATTTATCCTTTTCTTCCCGGTGACCCGCGAAGACGTACGGAAAGAGCAGCCCGCAGTGCCGCTTGCTGCTTATGCCGGCACCGGGGAAGCGATCCTTGTGGTGGATGACGTTCAGGAGCAACGGGAATTAGCCGCAAGTATCCTGACCGACCTGGGCTATAACGTACAAACCGTCGCCAGTGGGGAAGAGGCCGTGGCCTTTCTGGAAAGTCACTCGGTTAAGCTGCTGGTGCTGGATATGATCATGGAACCGGGTATGGACGGATTGGCTACCTATCGGCGCGTGTTGGAGATCAATCCGCAACAGCGGGCCATAGTGGTAAGCGGTTTTTCGGAAACGGAACGGGTTAGGCAGACACAGGAGTTAGGCGCCGGGGCCTATGTCCGTAAACCCTACATCATGGAACAAATCGGTCTGGCCATACGAAAAGAGTTGGATCGCCCGTAGGTAAAGCATCCGGCCATCACAGACGGAACTCCACCTCAATCATCACGGATGCGATTATAACGCCCATCATCCACAAAATCAAAGATTCCGCTTTCATAATCCTTATCTACAATCGTCGTAGGATATCGGCTGGTTTCATCTTTGCCATGCGCCTCCCCATGAAATAACTTGCCAGGCCGCCTGCAAGCAGGGAAAGGGCCAGGGCGGCGGCGGTCAAGCCGACAGAGAAGCTGACGGGTAGGCGGATCGTCTGGGCGGCAGCCCCGGCCTCTTTGGCAAAGGCGGGCAAAAGGTTTACCTCCCAAGGGGTTGTGACCGGAATAGCAAGATAACCCAGAAGATAAGAGATGAGATATCCGGCGGCGACACCCACAATCCCTCCCACCGCGGATTGAAGAAAAACCTCTCCCATAAGTTGCTTCTGCACATCGCCGCCGGTCCAGCCCACGGCCTTCAGAATGCCGATTTCGCGGGATCGTTCCACAAGGTTTCCCAGCATGGTTTTAATGATCAGAAAGATGGCTCCTGCCAGGGCAACCAGGGAGACGACCAGTGAAAATTGGTCGGAAATCCGGGAAACACCTCCCATTACTTCGAGAATGGCGTCGGAACTGGCCACGGAAATTCCCGGCATGGACTGCATAATCTCTGTTTTCGTCTGGTTCAGGCGGGACGGGTTCTGCAAGCGGAGATAAACGAGATTCACAATTTTGGATTCATTTCCCATCAGGTCCTGGGCATCGGCCAAAGGCAAGTAGATGTTTGTCGAAGCAATCTGGGCGCCTTCCCGGATCTCCAGAAGCCCCACGACGCTAAAAGACCGGCTGCCGATGGTAAACGGGTCGCCCAATTGCGTGTTGTTAAACTTGGCGTAGTGCTTTTCCAGGACAACCTCACCCTTTTTCTCCGGAAAACGACCCTTGGCCAGCCATTCTTTAATATGTACCGGCCCCAAACTCGGCTGAGACATATCTACCCCCATGATCGTCCGGAAACCGCCTCGGTCGAAATTCCAGAGGAGGAGCGATCCGGCCATGGCGTCGATACCGGGAAAGATGCGGAGCTTATCGAGATCGTCAGAGGAAAGAAGCTGATTTGAAAAAGGAAGACGTATCCCCCGCATGGAGGGACCGGCCTGCGATGAGTTCACGGCGCGCTTTTCCGCCCGCTGGACCACGAGATCCGCCCCCAGATTTTTGAAGGGGAGGCTCACTGCCTCTTGGTAGGCCGTCGAAACGGCGTTGATGGAAACAAAGAGGGCAATGCCCACGGCAATGCCCAGGATGTTGACCAGCGTCCGGTGACGATGATGGCGAAGTTCCTTCAAGATATAAGCATGATACATAATGACCTCACTTCTGACCGGTAGCCAGATCCAACGCCCCGCGCAGATCGTCCATAGTCCATTTTCCCTGAAAGAAAGCGGGTCCCGATCCGGTCGGAAAGCCGACAAAGGGAACATCTTTCCCCTTTACCTTCAGAGTGGACTTACCGTTGATCCAGATAATCAGGGGGACATGCTGGCGGATGCCCTTACGCGCCATGAACGCTTCCCCGTCCGGGGTTTCAAAGTCATGCCATGATACCGTAATCTTCTTGCCGTAACGATTGCAGAGATTCTGGATCTCTTTCACCGTCGGCATCAGCGGGCCGTGGCTCATGTAGAGAATTTCCACGGAAACGCTTGGAGCGGCCGGGATGATTGTGGGAAGGCAAAAAAAGAGTGACATGATCATGCCGCATAAGATCATTTTTTTCATGACAACACCTCCCCGTCCTGCATGTGCAGGACGCGATCGGCCGTTTTAGCCAGTTCCGATTCATGGGTGACCATCAGGATCGTCATGCCCTGCTTCCGGTGTAGCCCGTTTAGGATCGCCATGATGGCGTCGCCCGTGGCCGTATCCAGATTGCCCGTCGGTTCGTCGGCGAAGACGATCTTGGGGTGATTGATCAGGGCGCGGGCAATAGCGACCCGCTGTTTCTCCCCCCCGGAGAGGGCGGCCGGCAGATGTTCCAGGCGGTGTGCCAGTTCCATCTGGTCGAGGAGTTCCGTTGCCCGCCGCCGGCGCTCCGCTTCGGACATTTGGATGGGAAAGAGTGGCAGGGCCACATTTTCCCAAGCCGAGAGGGTAGGAATGAGATTGAAGGACTGGAAGATAAAGCCGACGTTCTCCCGGCGGAAGAGAGCGAGCTCGTCCTCCGAGGCGCCGGTGATCTCCTTACCGTTGAGGAATGCCTGCCCACGGGTGGGATGTTCCAATCCTGACAAAATGGAAAGTAGCGTCGTCTTGCCGCAGCCTGATTTGCCGACCAGGGAAACGAACTCGCCCTCCCGGATGGCCAGAGAGACCCCCTTGACGACAGCAAGCTCGCCGTATGTTTTGGCCAGATCGATACCAACCAGAATATCCGATTTATTATTCATGCCTTAAAACCTCCGAAGGTTTGATTTTGGAGATGTGTCTGCCTAAAAGCGCCCCTGTCAGGCCCCCGATGATAACGGAGAGGAGCAGGGCAAAGGCCGCCAGGGACCAGGGGATATGAACGGGAAGGCGCAGGGTTTTAAAGAGCGGGTCGCCGCCGCCGGGGAGAAAATGGGGGGTCGGGCTCATCTCCCAGGGAATGGGGATGTTGACGGTCATGAAACCCAGGGCGACGGCGGCCGCCTGGGCAATCAGGAGCCCCAGGAGCCCAGCGGCGAAACCCTGGATGACCGATTCCGCCAAGAGCTGCATCGTGACGTTACGATGGGTCCAGCCCACAGCCTTCATAACACCGATTTCTCTGGCCCTTTCCGCAACATTTCCCGCCATGGTCTTGAAGGCAATGAGGATGGCAATAATCATGGCAATAATCGAGGCAGCCAGGGTAAATTTGTCCGACAGGGCAAAGAGACTGCCCAGGAGTTTCAGAAATGACTCCGGGGTGGCAACGGTGGCCTTTCCCCCGAGGATTGCCTTGACAGACGCGGCGACGGTTGTGATCCGATCCTGATCGGCCCTGATAAACAGGAGGTTGGCATCTCCTCCGGCAAACGGGGAAACGGACTGCAAATTTTTGGACGCCGCCGCGATAGACTGCACTTCTGCCAGTGGCAGGTAGAGATTGGCCACGGCGATTTTGGAAGCGTGGGACGCATCGATCAGGCCGACGACAGGATATGATCTTCCGGCTACGTTAACATGGTCTCCAAGCCGGATGCCGAATTGACGGGCGTATGCCGTTTCCACGAGGACCTCCGGCTTCCCGGTTTCGAGATAACACCCCGCCGTGATGAAGTTTTTGAGAATCGACGGTCCGACCGGATTGTTCTGTTCGATTCCCAGCACGATCCAGGCCCGGTTCGGGTCGAAGATCCACAGGAGCACTGCCTTGCCCATGCCCCGGATGCCCGGTATCGCTTTGATATCTTCTATTTCTTCTTCGTCGATCGTCACGGCGGAACAGGGGAAGACGGCGCCCGCAAGCTCCTGGGGCACGTTTCCGGGTCTCTGCACCGTAATGTCGGCCCCGACCTCTTTCAGCGGTGCGCGTGCCGCCTCGTGATAAGCCAGGGACAGGGCGTTAAGGATGACAAAGAGCGCGATACCGATGGAGAGGCCGAGAACGGAAATGACCGTTCTTCGCTTCTGGTGGGTAAGTTCCTTGAAAACGTAACGCAGATTCATTTATTGCCTCCGGTAATGGGAACTGCGGGATTCGGTGGGAAGCCGGTCATGCCGCCCCGGCCTCTCATACCTTTGCCGGAACCATAAGCGCGTCTTGCATCGTAAGCCTGCACCTTTGCACGCTGTTCGGGAGTCAGAACATTGAGAACGTTCAGGCGGTGAGCGGTTATTTTCTCCCACATCTGACCGCGCAGGTTCGTTACATCCTTTTGCAAGTCATTGATATTGATCCGATCCAGTGTTGTTTGCAACCATGCTGATCGTAATTCGACGCCCTTGCTGTATAGCTGATCCTTGAGTGGTTTGATCTCCCGCAGGTATTTTTCGTCCAGAGCGTGTATCTGGGCGGCCTGTTCCGTTGTCAGATCCAGGTTGGGATCGGCCAGCACAACGGCGCCGTAAGGGGCGCTCCCGTAACCCATGCCGCCTTCCGGACCTCCCCGCCACGCATGGAGTACGCTTGTCGTTCCCACAGTGAAAAGGAGCAGCGTCGATAAAATAACCAGTGTCCTTTTCATGATCTTTTCTCCATCCTTTGACAATCCGTAGATGAGGCCGGTGGCAGTAGGTAACGGGTTTGACAATAGGGATGCAAGAGTCCCCAGGTAGGTTCCCCCCTGGTAATAAATGTGCGGTAAAAAGTAGCCGATCGTTCTTCCTACTGTGAGAACCAAAATCAGTTTGATTATTGTTTCGGCAACCTTTTTCATGGTTTCAACCCGTCTTTTCCTAATGTTTTGATTTTATCTTGAGCAAGGGCTATGCCAGAAATGGCAGATCCCCTTTATGTGCTTAATTTCATACAGTTTACTTTGCATTGATAAACGGCCTGATTGCATATACAATTCACGTCAAGCCATAAATGGATACCATTTATCCATTTATGGTATCCGTATGGATAATAAGTATCCACATATTTGTCGATGCAGACAGCGGCATACGTAGGATTCAGGACGGAAGGAAGGTTGATATCCTCTACATCGTCCTCCTCGGTGCCGTTACGTTACATCCATTCCCATTTTTTAGATTGTATGTCTGAGATACGGAGCGCAGGTGTTCTTTGGTTTCACAAGACTGATTCTATTTTTCGTAACCGCGACGGTTTTAAGGAGGAGACCGGGGAATCGCCCATTCCCCGGTCTCTATGGTTTCCGAAGGCCACAGTTTTAACCTTCGGGTTTTGCTTTCTTAATTAAGGATGACTAAACCGATACGTCCTTAACAAGTTGTCGAGTTTCTTCACCTCACCATTACTTCACCCATGGTTTGGGTACGAAGAACACCGGTTTACCATACACGGTATTGCATGTTATGGCCCCGGCCATATAAATGCCGATCCAGCCGACGGCGACCAACAACCACCCCGCAAAGGGCTTCAGTGTTTTGGGATCTCCAAACCAGCCGCTGTCCATGCCGACGATGGACCATAAAACGATGTCAACCAGGATAACGAGGATAAACATCAAAGGAGTGCTCTTGGCGTAAGCTGGCGTCACAACCGTCAGGAAGCCTGCTCCCGCCATCCACAACCACCCCTCAACATGGACCATCTTTCCCACCATGCCGCCTACGGCCTTGCCGATACCGGCCTTGGCCGCCACAAGCTGCTCCGGAGTAAGCATTTTGACATCCGCCACCCCGGCTGCCGCCATGGCGGCATCCATAGCCTCTTTGACGGCCTTCGGGCCAAAAATGAAGCTGATGGAATACCACTTGGCAAAGACGCTCAATGCCGCAGCCAGCATGAAGAATGCTGAGAAGAACAAAAAGACGCAGCCGCCGGTGATATTGTGGTCTTTCAGTTCCATAACCGCCGTGGTGTACTGAACGAGACAACCGCCCAACAGCCAGGCAGCCAGCAGGGGGAACCCGGAGACATCAACCTTGCCAAGAAATACCGCTGCAAATCCAAAACATGCAACGGCCAGGGCCGCCAGTCCGGCCGGAGCCGGAGTTGCAAAAGAATGTTCGTGTGCCATAATAAAACCCTCCCTCTCTTTTTAAATTACGATTAGAAAATAAATAAAATTAAACTTCACAACCTTACTGCTTCGCTGTTTTCGCCCCCTTTCCCCCCTTTCCTTTGGGACAACTTTCCTGTTTCGTCATGAGTTACGGAGCAGGCAGTCCTCACCGTATAATAAGACGCTCTTGCCTCTTCAACCATACCAAAAACGTGCCAGATAATATATTCTTTCATATCAAGTTGTTAGCGATTTTGTGGTTCGGTGATAACGATATTTCACGAAATGAATTGTGAAATGCCATGATCTGCGTTATATATCACCAAATCGTAAAAGATTCGGCCATGAGGAATGGGGTGAATAAATTCATGAAAATGAGCGGAATCGGTTTTTTCCGGCAAGCGACCTTACGGCTCTGCAGCAGTCTCGAAATTGAAAAAGCGATGTTCAATTGCCTCTCCTATCTTCAGAATTATTTGCCCGCCTCGGAGATGCTCCTGACCATTTTCGATCCGAACTTGGGATTAATCCACAATCTCGCCAGGGTTGACTTGACGGGAATAAGAAAGCCTATTACCTCGAAACCCTTGTCGGAAGAGGCAATCGATAAGATAAATTTTGACGTCGGCGCCTGGAAGGAGGTCAAGATTCTGGACCGCCTGGAGCTCCACCCGGCCGGCTGGATTCTATCCGGCCATGTGAATCTGTCCACAACCTCCATGATGTACATCAGTCTGGTAATCGAAGGTAAACATTTAGGATCTCTAATCTTTTTAGCAGACGGGAAAGGGATGTTCAAAAACGCCCACGCCGGCCTCGTCTCCCAATTGCGCGAACCCTTTAACATTGCTGTATCCAACGCGCTACGCTACCGGGAGGTTGTCAAACTGAAGGAGATAGTGGATGATGAAAATCTGGAACTCACCCGCGAGCTTCGGAATATTAAGGAAAACGAAATCGTTGGGGCAGATTACGGTCTCAAGGAAGTAATGGAAATGGTAAGACAGGTGGCGTCTCTTAAAAGTCCGGTCCTGCTTTTAGGAGAGACCGGGGTTGGTAAAGAGGTAATTGCCAATGCCATTCATTACGCTTCCCCCCGGAAAGAGAAGCCTTTGATTACGGTTAACTGCGGCGCCATCCCGGAGAGTCTTATGGACAGCGAACTCTTCGGACATGAACGCGGCGCCTTTACCGGCGCCATTGCTCTAAAGAAAGGTCGTTTTGAAAGGGCCGACAAGGGAAGTATCTTCCTCGACGAGGTTGCCGAGCTGCCGCTGTCTGTTCAGGTGAGGCTACTGAGAGTATTGCATAACAGGGAAATCGAGCGGGTCGGCGGCTCTGAAACAATTCCCGTCGATATTCGAATAATTGCCGCTACGCATAGAAACCTGGAAGAGATGGTCCGCGCCGGCAAGTTCCGGGAAGACCTTTGGTTCAGGCTCAACATCTTTCCCGTCATGATTCCGCCCTTGCGACACCGGCAAGGGGATATCCCTGCCCTGATTCATCATTTTATTGAAAAGAAGGCCAAGGAGTTGAAAATTCACACCCCGCCGCCCTTGTCCTCAGAAGTGTTGGAACGACTTAAAGATTATCATTGGCCGGGGAATGTCCGGGAGCTTGAAAATCTCGTAGAACGCGAGTTGATAAGAAGCAGGGGGCCGAGTGGGAATCGTTTCTTGACCTTTGAGCATTTCCAGTGGCCAAAAAGTTCGGAAGCAGCAGAGAGTATTCCGGAGGGGAATAGCCCCCTCCTCACCCTTGACGAAGCGATGTCCCGGCATATCCGCCTGGCACTGGAACAAACAGGGGGGAAAATTTATGGCCCGGACGGCGCCGCCACTTTGCTGGAAATCAATCCCAATACGCTGAGAAGCAGGATGAAAAAACTGGGCATAATCTTGGCGTACTCGCAAAAAGTCCTAAAATATCCTCCCTCACCCTGAGGATGGTGTTTATGTAGTCCGGCTTTCTCTTCGATCAATTGCAGTGGTTGCAGTGCTCCATTTCCCCGGCTGAGAAGGGCAGGATCTGGAGCGTCGTGTGATTGATTCCGTGGGTGTGCAGCAGCATCTCCTGAGCCGTGCGGATGATCGTTTCGCTGTCCGATGCCTCCTCCGTCATCCGGAGATGGGCGGACAACAGCTTCTGGGCCGCGCCGCTCTGCCAGATGTGGAGATCGTTCACTTCCGCTACGGCAGGGATCGCCAGCAGATCGTTTCGGACGGCAACGTAATCGATATCCGGCGGGACGGCGTCCAGGAGGGCGTTGACCGTTTGCCGGACGATCTTGTAGATTTCCCGGGCGATGACGATGCAGATGACCATCGAGATGAGGGGATCGACGAGTCGCCACCCGAAGAAGGTGATCAGAAGGGCGCCGACAATGACCCCGAGGGAAAACAGGGCGTCCTGAAGGGAATGGAGCCAGGCGCTCTTCATATTGAAGTTCCGTGCCGATATTTTCTGCAAGAGCAACGTGGCCGCTCCGTTGCCGACAAAGGCTACGAGGGCTACCCAGAGCATCGCCTGCCCGGGAATTTCCGGTGGCGACACCAGCCGCTTGAGGGACTCCCAGAAGACGAAGGCAATGACCACCGACAAGACAATGCTGTTGACAAAGGCGGTGATAAACTCGATTTTCCGATAACCGTATGTTTTTGCCTTATTCGCGGGGCGGCGGGCGACCTGCTCCGCCCAATAGCTGAAGCCCATAGCGGCGATGTCGCTCAGATTGTGGACAGCGTCCGAGATCAGGGCCATGCTCTGGATGAGCAGTCCGAAAATCATCTCGAAGACCACGATCCCGCCATTGATCGCCATGGCGAAAAGCAGGTTTTTCAGCGACGCCGGCGGTTCATGACCGTGACGGTGGTTGTGATTGTCGTTTGTTTCCATGTTCAATGTGGCACCCTTCCCAGTGGGCAGGGAAGGCTAAAATATCAGCAAGATGATAATATCAGGCGAGACCGCCGCGGGGCTGTTCCGGTTCCTCTTCCTCCACTTTACTGGGCCATGTCCGCAAGAAGCTCCTCGGCCTTGTTTCGGATGCCCGCCAGGGCGTTGCCAAGCTGATACTGGTTGAAGGCATACTCCTTCATCAGGGACGACATCTGCTCCGCCTCATCCACAGGAGTCAAACCTTCCCCTTGACATATTTCGTGGCCATAACCAGATCCTTCTTGCGTGAAATGCCTATATAGTATGTCTTGTTTGACAAATGTCAAGCAAAAAAGCCCACATAGACTTCGGTCCCTTAAATCCAATATCTTATCCAAGAAGAAAAGACTATGTTTCCTTATGCGATCTTGAGGGCATATCAAGCAAAGAAGGCAACTTCTGTCCCATCCGTGAATATATTCTCTGGCTTACAAATCGCTGATAAAAATAATTTACTGGATTTCACGAATATTTGATGATAACGGGTCGCAACATGCTATTTATAGAGGGTAATTTTTCTGGTAATCAGGGGCATTTGTAACTTCCTCCTACCATGAGCATTTAGGATTCCCCCCAGACATACTTTATTTCGAGTAAGCGTCAATCCATAGTTGAGTTAAAGACAAAACATTCTATAAAGTCAAGGGATTGATTCAATTTTGGATTGACGCATGAAGAACTTAGCCGCTACGCGAATAAATGATTATCCTATGGGGTTTCAATCGAGGTGTTACCTCTATAAGCTGCCAAAACTCAGCAACCGGGACCACTCAACACCAGATTGAATGGAATTGTCAATTTAAAATAACCCGTGCTGTGCTCCAACCTCGGCATCTACCGCGTAGCGGTTTAGTTCGCCAAACAGTATTCCTTAGAAGACCATATCTGATTATTCCGGATAATCCCTCTTGACATAGTTATGGGCATATGATTATAATGAGGATATGTCAAGACCCAAGAAATGCAGATTCGTCGGCTGCAACCCTCGATCATTTTATTTTAAACCCCGGGGGATACCCCTTTTTCAGTTGGAGGAAACCGATCTCGACATGGACGAGTTAGAGGCGATTCGCCTTGCCGACTATGAAGGCATGTATCACGAGAGTGCTGCGGAGAGTATGAACATTTCCAGGGCAACATTTGGCAGGATTCTGAAATATGCGCGTCGTAAAGTGGCTGACGCCATCGTCAATGGCAAGGCTCTCAAGATAGAACAATCATCTGTAAAAGAGGAGGAGTAACATGAAAGTGTGTTTTGCAGTTCAAGGGGATGAAGGTATGGACAGCACCGTTTATGGCCATTTCGGGTCGGCACCCGCTTTTGTGGTCGTGGATACGGAGCGCCAAAGCATAGATACGGTCAACAATAAGGATATGATCCACATCCACGGGGCGTGCAATCCTATTATGGCTTTGGGCGGTCAGAACGTGGACGCTGTCGTAGTAGGCGGTATCGGCGGCGGCGCCCTTATGAAGCTGAATGCCGCCGGTATCAAAGTCTATGGGTCTATGGCCGGCACAATAAAGGGGAATCTCGCTTTATTAATGACTAACAGATTACCCGAGCTTTCCATGGAGAATACCTGTGCAGGTCACCAAGGGGGATGCGGCCATTAGGAACGGCAGCGCGTCATAAAAACTAAAAATAATATAATAAATCAGGATAGAGAAAAATGCCGATCTACGAATACCGATGTAAGACATGTGGAGAAGAGAGTGAATTACTCGTCCTGGGGAACGATGACCCTATAACCTGCAAAAAGTGCGGCGGAGACAATCTGGAAAAACTGATGTCTGCACACAGTTCGCTGATAACTTCCCCCAGCAGTGAAGCGGCTCTTCCCGGCGGATGCTGCGGCACTCCAAATAGCTGCGGGAGACCGGGAAGCTGCTGTTCATGATGACGACACAATTGCTTAATAGTCAGAGTAATAACCAGATAACCTTGTACTCGAAAGTATGGTAAACGTTTTAGAGGCAAGCAGGTTGATCAAATTTGTTCTCGATTAAAAAGCCACGATAGAAAGTAAGGAGGATCATATGACGGTTAAGGTTGTTCAAGATTTCTATCTTGATGAATTTGCGCATTGCTACGGTTGCGGACGACTCAATAAAGATGGATTGCATATTAAAAGTTGCTGGGACGGAGAAGAAAGCGTCTGCCAATATACACCGATGCCTTATTACACGGGTGGCTTTCCCGGATATGTCTATGGAGGGTTTATCGCTTCATTGATCGATTGTCACGGTGCTGCTACCGCATCGGCAGCTAAATTGAAGGAGGAGGGTTTTTCCCTGGATGACCGCCCGCTTTCCCGCTTTGTTTCAGCTGATTTTTTAAAACCAACACCGATGGGGACAGTCTTGGAACTAAGAGGAAGGGCCAAAGAAATTAAGGGCAGAAAAGTCACTATCAGTGTTACTTTATCTGCAGAGGGTGAGATTCGCGCAAAAGGCGAAGTAGTAATGGTTCAGTTACCGGAAGATAGAAAGTGACTTGATAAAAAAAGTATTATCCCAAGCATCAATTTCAAAATTCAGAATTTGTCTTACTTTTGTTTTTGAATTGTATTAACCAAACGTACTGACATAAACGGCCAATGATAAAAGCCAAGGGGGAATCAATGTTTTACCAAGAAAAATGCAATTTATGTGGAAAGTGCCTGGAGTATTGTCCTTATGTGGAATACGACCTTAAGCGGGCTCAGGAGGAAATGAAGGAGCTAGTATCGGGAGGAACACCGCCTATTGTGGGTCTCTGTGTTACTTGCGCATCGTGCAATTTGGTCTGCCCGACCCAGGCCAATCCATTCGATTTACTGAACCAGCGTCAGGAAGAAACGGATGCCCTCGGTATTCCCGATCAGGCTATGCAGAATTTCGCTAAACTCTATAATCTGCCGGCCGTCGTAAAAAAAGGCAAAAAGGGAAATGCCGTGCTGAATCTGTGCATCGTGGGAGATATGGTCCGCGAACTTTTGGACAATCCTCTTTTCGATGATTTGACGATTGTAGAAGGCGCAGATTATTTCTGTACCGTTGGATATATTCACCTTGGGAAACCGAGCCTCGCCAAGAAGGAGGCAAAAAGATATATAGATAACCTCGCCGCCTTAGGAGCAAACGAAGTTATCTGTTTCCACGATGACTGTTATACAATGCTGACTACCCTGGCCCAAGAGTATGGATTGAAAGTGCCTTTCCAGCCTGTTCATATCTTTGAATATCTTTACAGAGAACTAAAGAAACGCGAGGGCCAGCTCAAGTCGGTTCCCATACGCGTAGCTTACCAATCCCCATGCGCCTCGCGATACACACAGGGAAAGGATATCTACCTCGATAAGATTTTCGAACTCCTCGGAGTGGAGAGGCCCGCACGGAAATATGAAAGAATAAATGCACTTTGCTGCGGTGCCCCGCTCATGGCCCGCGACAAAGAACGGGCAGCGGTTGTAAAAAAATGGAATATAGACGATGCAAAAAAAGTAAAGGCGGACGCAATGGTTTTCCTATGCCCCATGTGCTATCTCAATCTTCGGAAGCTCTGTAAGGATGACTCGATTGATCCGATATTCATAACTGAACTATGCAAAAAGGCACTTTAAGAGTATAAAAAAGCGAAGTAGGCGGGGCGTAAATACCTAATGATCGTATACCTCTGACGCCTGTCAATAGGAAAGAGTCTGCCGGAGAAAAACCGCTTTAGTGGATGGACGATGACAAAGAGGAGACATGATGACCGCGCAAATCCGGATAAACGAGATTGACAAGTTAGAAATACTGACCCTGCAGGACAACTATATCGAGATGACGACCACGGACAACAGCGTCGTCGTGACCAGAGCTATCCCTTTGAAGGATGGATATTTCCGCCAGTCTGTGCTCGCGGAGCATGGCTTTTCCGCTATCGTGAAGACCGGCGTCAACGGAAAGATAAGAAGCCTCCTCTTCGATTTCGGATTTTCCGAAGATGGCGCCGCATACAACGCCGGGATTTTGGGAGCCGATTTATCGTCGGTGGAAGCTGTCGTCCTCTCTCATGGCCACAACGATCATACCGGCGGCTTTGACAAGTTGACGGAGATGCTCGGGAAGAGAAACATCCCCTTTATCGTCCATCCGACGGTCTTCCGTCATCCCCGCTACCTGAAGTTGCCGGTACGGGACATGAAGATCCTCTTCTCGCCCCTGGAGAGGGAGAAAATCGCCGCATCAGGTCTGAAGCTTGTAGAATCGTCGGATCCCGTACCTCTCCTTGGCAATACAGTGCTTTTTCTCGGCGAGATCCCCCACAAAACGGATTTTGAAAAGGGCTTTCCCATCGCCCATTATCAGGAGGATGGCCAGGAAAAGTGGGATCCCATCGAAGATGACACCTCGATAGTCATGAATCTGAAAAACAAGGGATTGGTGGTTCTCTCGGGTTGTGCCCATGCAGGAATCTTGAACACGGTAAATTACGCCCGGGAGGTCACGGGAATAGACAAAGTCCATGCCGTCATGGGGGGATTTCACCTTTCCGGCATCTTGTTCGAAGGAATCATCGGACGCACGGTCGAAGAATTGAAAAAGATCAATCCCGACTATATCATTCCCTGTCACTGCACGGGACGCAAGGCCATCATGGAATTTGAAAAGGCAATGCCGGATAAGTTCATCCTGAACATGTCCGGAACAAAGATGACCTTTACAGCTTAAATACTCAACTTTCGGGTTTAAAAAATACGAGGTCAGATACGGCATAACATATTGTAATAATTAATAATAAAGCTTAAAAAGCCCAGTCTTTTGATTTATAGTTTTTCTGCGAAAAAACAAAATAATATCAAAAGGAAAGGGCTTAAATGGACCATATCAGTATTGCCTCCAAAACTCAAGCTGATGTACATGTTTCTGACAAGATTGACGAGTTTTTCAGCCACTTCCATATACCGACCGTGCTTCATCGCTGCGGCGTGCGGAAGCGGCATGGTTACACCGTTCGCTCTTTGATAAAGCCCATTTTTTCTTTGCCATTCATGGGAAAGAACTTCTTTCGTGGCATCGTCATCAACGAGGATCTTCCCTTCGGTAAGGATGCGGCCTATGATGTGCTCAAGGGGCCGCGATCGAACTGGCGTCGGGTTCTGTTGACCATTGGCGTCCGGTTGTATCGTTTCTTCGATCGGCTTACCGACAACGAAAGAGAATCCGTGCTGATCATTGATGACAGCACCTATGATCGGTCACGATCTAAAACGGTAGAGTTGCTCAGCCGAGTGCGAGATCATACCACCGGTCGTTTCATTCGGGGTTTTCGGATGCTCACCCTATGCTGGTCAGATGGTGTCAGCCGCCTGCCCCTGGATTTTGCGCTCCTCTCATCGACTGATGCCGCTAAGAGATTCTGCGAGGCCACCAAGATTGTTGACAAACGCTGTAGCGCTTATGAGCGGCGCAAAGAAGCCACGATCAAGAGTACGGCGCATCTTGCGGACATGGTAAAAAGAGCCCTCGCCACTGGTATCGACGCCCGCTTCATTCTCATGGATAGTTGGTTCGCCATGCCGAAGACCATAGTCATGCTCAGTCAGTTTCGACCGGTTATCTGCATGGTGAAAAAGACGCCGACAGTGCTCTACGGTTACAAGAATTGCCGCTGTAACCTGATGGGCCTCTATCAATGCCT